>JACQPE010000094.1 GCA_016207685.1 Elusimicrobiota bacterium
CCATAGTACAACACAATAATGATGGGGTGGCCGAGTGGTTGAAGGCACAGGTCTCGAAAACCTGCAGGGTCGCAAGGTCCTCGAGGGTTCGAATCCCTCCCTCTCCGCACTTTTTCAGAGAAAAAGTACGGATCGGACGCGGCCCTGCCCGGAGGGCAGGGACCCTTGAAGCGCCCAAGGCGCGTTGAGCCGGAGGCGCTGGGAGGATTTTGAAATCTGTCCCATCCTCTCCGCAAAAACAGAATGTCGAAAATGAAATATAGTCCGGAAAAAATTCTAAAAATTTCTTCGTTTTCCTGCTTTCCACATTTCTACAACTGGAGTTTAGGCAAAAATTAATTCCCTGCATCAGACCGCCGTAGGCCGGTATCCAGTCTTTCCGATTCCGGCGAAAGCCGGAATGACAAAAAATTGCCCAAACTCCAGTTCTACAATACTTGACCATGTGGATGGTTAATAATACAATACCCAAAAGCAATAGGAGGCAAAATGCCAAAAATTAAAATAACCCAATGGAAACTGTTATCGAATAAAAAAACTTGCCACAGTTCTTCAATCTTCAATACCATCGGCAGGGCGCTGGTCTTGACCTGCATCTTGACAAGTCCCATTCTCGCTCAAACCTATGTCATTGACCCTGCGCACAGCGCGATCACGTTTCGCGTGGCCCACATGGTCATCAGCAAAGTAACGGGGCGTTTCGAAAAATTCATGGGCAGCATTGACTATGACGCTAAAAATCCCAAAAGCTGGAAGGCCGAAGCGGCCATTGACGTTGCCGGCATCAACACCAGCGTGCCGGACCGGGATAAACATCTTAAATCGGCCGACTTTCTTGATGCTGAAAAATACCCTCAAATAACGTTTAAAAGCACCAAAGTCATCGCGGTAAAGAAAAATACGGTAAAGCTTCATGGCGATCTCACGATTCATGGCGTCACCAAGACCGTAATCCTGGACATTGTTCTTGGAGGCATCGGCAAGGATCCCTGGGGCAATGAGCGCCTGGGCGCCGCCGCCGCCACAACAATCAATCGCAAGGACTTCGGCATTGCCTGGAACACCATCCTTGAATCAGGCGGCCTCTTGGTCGGTGAAGAGATTGAAATCTCGATCGAGGTTGAAGGTGTCGCCAAAAAAAATTAATTAGCATAATGAAAAATAGCGTAAGGAGGTGACTTTCATGGGCCCCAAAAAACCCTGCGGCTGCTAATCTCATTATTTTTACAGCCCCCAATCTTCGTTGAGCACGAAGAAGTCTATCGTCGTCATGAAATCATTGACAGCAATGGCTCTATGGTCAATAAATTTATCTTTGAAAATTTGCCATGATGGCTTTTGAATAAGTGTCTAACAGATTTGAGCCAAAAACAATCCTGGTCCCCATGGATGGCTCGGAATGTTCCCGGCGCGCCTGGGAGCACGCCGTCTTTTGGGCGGACGCCGCCAACTCCAAAACCCAAGCCCTCTACATCCACGAGCCTTTACGCCCGGCCAGGCTCGATATTGATCAGGAAACGGTCCTCAAAAATCTCCACCGGCAAGCCGCAGGGCGCATCAGGGAACAAATCGGCCCCAAGGCGCCGCTTCTCGTGAAACAAGGCAAAGCCGAGATCGCCATTATTAAAACAGCCGAAGAATCAGGCGCGGGCTTCATCATTATGGGAACTCACGGCCGCCATGTCCTTGACCGCGCTTTTCTAGGGTCCGTTGCCGAAGATGTCATACGCCATTCGACAATTCCCGTGCTCACGACAAAATCAAAATTTTCCTCGGTTAACTCCATTTTGGTTCCCGTCAACTTCACGCCCTATGCCAAAGCAGCCGCGCACCTGGCGTTTCAAATGGCCCAGGTAACCAAAGCGGACGTGAGCCTTCTCCATGTGCTCTCGCGCTGGAGCCGGCTCAATGAAGCCAGCGATCAATTTGATGATCTGATCCTTGGGCTGCCGCGTGAATTAACCCAAGGGATCAACATTCAACGCCTGGCACAGATCGGCAATCCTGTCGAAACCATCATTGAAGAATCCCTGCATTATGACCTGATTGTCTTAAGCGCCCACCGAAAGAAACTTCTTAAGGAATATATCTTGGGCTCAACGGCGGAACGCACCCTGCGCTATTGTCCGGTTCCCATTCTGGCCGTTCCCTGGTATGAACGGCGCCGCCCGCAGCTCTTAAAACGCCCCGGCGCTCGGGCTCAAAAAATTTAAGCGGAAGCTGCCTTCGAATTTACAGGGACACTGCGGCCGAGATATTTCCCCTCTTCGCTTCGCCCGGGACGTCCGGTTATTTCTATGGCAGCTTCTTGCGTGGGCACAGCCAACACAGGAACGGGGCTATGCCGTAGCACGCGCTCGGCCGTGGTGCCTAAAACAATATCTTGAATAAGAAACTTCCGATGAGCGCTGACAACGACCAATTGGTGGCGCCGGGCCTCGACAAGGATATCCTCGATGGGATTGCCGCGATGGCTGATGGTCTTGGCCGCGCAATAATTGCGTTGGGCCTGCGGCAGCTCTTCGATAAGCCCTCTTGTCAAATGATCCCCCACTAATAACTGTCCCGCATTGGAAGCAACATGAAAAACCGTTGCTTTGACTCGAAAGGCGCCGGCAACTTGAGCGGCGTATTTAAAAGCGAAATCCGAATAAGGCGCGAAATTAACAGGCGCCAATAGGGATTTCACCGTCGCTGGCTTCCTCTTGACGACAAGAACAGGAATGGGGCTTCGATGCACCACGCCTTCGGCCACGGAGCCCAACACCGCGCGGTCAAATCCTTTGCGGCCATGCGTGCCCATCACGATCAAATCGTTTCGCCGGGTCTTCGCCCGCTTCAAAATCATATCCATCGGATCTCCGGCCGCAATCTCCATAGGCGTTGCTGGGCCGATCCAGGAGCGCACCTCTTCCAAGGCTTTCCCTTGCGCCTGTTCCATAAAATAACTGGGGTAATAAGGAAAGTCAGGCTGCGTCAACAAGGGCTGGACATGGATCGCTTCCAGGGCAGCCCCAAACTTCTGCGCTAAATAACGCGCGTGAAGCCAGGCGTTCTTGGCCGGCTCACTTTCATCCATCCCAACCAAAATACTCTTAGGCGGAAACTCAAACATAACCGTTTTCTTCCTCATTGCTGTTAGTATTGCAACGTAATTGCCAAAAAACCATCAAAATAAACCGGGGGGAGCCAATGGGAGCATCCCCTCCCCCGCTTTATATACTTGACGCGGCCAAATTGTTGCGTAAACAATTCTATTATGGCGCCTCTAGACAATCCTCTGCGCCGCGTTTATTGGGAAACAACTGCAAGTTGTAATTTACGCTGCCTTCATTGCCGGAGGCAAGATATTCTTTATCGAGCCTCTCCCGATGAGCTAACCACCGCGGAAGCCTTCGATCTGGTGAATCAAATGTCATCCCTGGGGCCCCCCGTGCTTATACTATCCGGTGGCGAGCCTCTCTTTCGCCGGGATATCCTTGAAATAGCGTCATTTGCCAAAAGCCGTGGATTGCCCGTGGGCATCGCCACCAATGGAACTCTCGTCAATAAAGACCTTGCCCTACGGATGCGCCAGTCGGGAATTCACTACGCCTCTATTTCGCTTGACGGCGCCAGAGCGGCAACCCATGACTCATTTAGAGGCAGGGGGAATTTTGAACGCGCCATTCGCGGCGCTCTATTCCTCAAAAACGCGGGCCTTAAAATCCAGATCAATTTCACGGTAACTAAAAAAAATATCAGCGAGTTGCCCGATGTGTATCAAATGGCCAAGGGCCTCAATGCCTACGCGCTCTATTTATTTTTACTGGTTCCGGTAGGTTGTGGGGTTCAAATCGCCGCCTCTCAAATGTTAAGCCCCAATCAAGTTGAAGATTGGCTTAAATGGGTGGTTACCAAAAATGCCGAAGGCCCCCTGCCCATTAAAACGATTTGCGCGCCCCAATATTACAGAATCGAATCAGAGATGGACATTCCCGAAATCACAAAATCCACAACCGGCTATACATCCCCCCACGCTAATGAGCCTGCGTTCGCTTCCTCGCTCAAGACTGAAGATCGGCGCAAGGGTTGCCTGGCCGGCGTTCACATGTGCTTTATATCGCATGAAGGCGATGTTTTTCCCTGCGGCTACATGCCCGTTTCCTGCGGCAATATCCGCCGGCAAAGCCTAAAAAAAATCTGGGGCCAATCGAAAATTTTGAATGATTTACGCCGTCCTGATCTTCTCGAAGGACGCTGTGGCAGCTGTTCTTTTCAAGTCCTTTGCGGCGGCTGCCGTGCGCGTGCCTACCATGAATTCGGAAACTACTTGCAAGAAGAACCGTTTTGTGTTTACAAACCGGCAGCCATGGCCTAAGTGATTTCTAAAATTTGGGACAGCATCATTGTCGGAGGCGGACCAGCCGGACTGGCCGCAGGGCTTTACCTTTCGCGCATGGGGTTTAAGACCTTGCTCATTGAAAACAGCCGACCCGGAGGCCAGGCTTATGCCATTGGACGGATTCATAATTATCCGGGTTTTCCCGGCGGCATTTCCGCAAAAATCCTAGCCAAACGCTTTCTTGACCATGCCCGGGAGTGGGGTCTCAACTGGCGCCTCGGCCGCGTCGTTGAACTACGGCGGACCGGAAACTATTTTTCGGCCCGGTTTGGCCGCACCTGGAAAATCTCTCGCTCCGCCATCGTCAGCACCGGCGCCTCGTTCAATCGGCTTGCCTTGCCCAGAGAAAAATTTCTCAAAGGCCGCGGCCTTTTCTACGGGCCCCCTCCGGAAATATCACGCTTCAAACGCCGCGTTGTGGCCGTGCTCGGCGGCGGCGACGGCGCTTTTCACGAGGCCCTAGCGTTATCGCGTATTGCCAAGGGCGTTCAACTCATTTACCGCGGCAAGCCTAGCGCCGCCGCACATCTACTTGCGCAGGTCTCCTCCACCGGCAACATCACCCAACATCAAAAATCGCGGATTACTCGCCTGTTAGGAAATCGCAGGCTCCGCGCTCTAGAGATTAAAAATGCCCGGCCCAAGCCTCTGAAGCTGAAGGTTGACGCTCTCTTCGTTCTTATTGGAAAAACAGCCAATGATCAATTATGGCGCCGCCTGAAAAATCAAAAGGGCCTCTTTGTGGCCGGAGACGCCCATCAAGGAATTTACCGACAAGTGGCCATCGCCTCTGGTGACGGC
>JACQPE010000095.1 GCA_016207685.1 Elusimicrobiota bacterium
TTTTCAAATAAAAAATTTTTTTAATATCCAACTCTATACCCCTATAACTCAATAACTCAAAAGCCCTCTTAATCTTTGCGCCTCATGGCGCAGATTGTGTTCAAAGTAATAGTCCCCTACCCTGACCGCCAGGCCGGCCATCAAGGAATCGTCTTCTCGAATGTCAAGCAGAACGCGCTTGCCGGTGAATCGAGACAGAGATCGTTCCAGTTGTTGCTGCTCCTGTGTTGTTAAGGGGAATGCGCTGCGAACGTTTGCGCGCGCAATACCGGCCGCGTCATCGGCCAGGGAATCCAGCTGTTCCGCAACTTGGGGAATGATTGAAATCTGGCGCCTCGCCGCCAGCCATTCTAAAAGCTCCAGGGTCAAGGGCTCAAGCCGCCCGTTAAAGGCGGATGCGATGATGTCCGTTTTTTCCTTGTTTCCAATTAGGGGATTTTGAAGGATTTCCCAGGGTTTGTCATCTAAACGCCGGGAGCGGACGATCACGCTAAGGTCGTTTTGAATTTTTCCGGTATTGCCGTGATGTTGGGATACGGCAAAGAGCCTCTTGGCATATTGCTGCGCGAGGCGGCGGGCGTTTTTCATCCGCGTTTTCCTTGGGCAGCCGGTGATCGCTCAATTTCCTGGAGCAGCTCTTCGACATATTGGCGATGGACCCTAGGGTCCGCCGAATGCCGGAGAATGCGCTCAGTAGCGAGGACGGTGAGCTCGCCGATTTGGCCGCGGACTTCTTGGAGCAGACGCGCGCGTTCCTTATCAAGCTGCTGACGGGATTGCTCAAGGATGGCGCTTGCTTGAGCTTGCGCTTCTTTGAGAATGCCGGATTGGAGCTCTTCGCCCCGGGCTTTCGCTTGGGCGACAAGCTCGGCGGTGCGTTGTTCCAAATCCGCCATTTTTTTCTCTAGGTCGCGACGATTGCTATCGGCATCAAGCCGCGCTTTTTCAGCAGCGGCCAAATCCTTGCGGATGTGTTCCTCGCGGTCCTTGAGGGCCTTGACAATAGCCGGCCAGCCGAATTTGCCCAAAATCCCCAAGACCGTGATAAAACTGATGACGTTAAATACCAGAACCCAGAGTCCCGTGTTTGTTGACGCTCCATGTTCCATAGAAATCCTACCTCCTGGCGAACATTGTTTTGCCGCTAGTATCTTTGCGTTATCCTGCCTGGAAGGCGATAAACGCCAAGAAGTAGCAGACGCCCAGCGCGATGATCCCAAGGCCTTCGAGCAAGGCTGCTGGCACGATGATGGCGCGCCAGAGATTTTCCGACGCCTCGGGCTGGCGGGCCGTGCCCTCAAGACCCGCCGCGGTCAGTTTGCTGATGCCGAAGGCCGCGCCCAGCAAGATGATGCCGGCGCCGAAGCCCGCGGCCAGACCGATCAGCCCATGAGCCGTGCTCATGCCGGCCGTTTGTGTCATTGTGTGTTCCATACGTTATTTACGCTCCTTTTGCGAACCAGGTTCGCCATTCTCACAATCTCAAAATTCCTTAATCTCTTTTTAATGTGAATGAACCGCCAGCCCCACGAAAATGGCTGACAGCATGGTAAATATATAGGCCTGCAAGAAGGCCACCAATAACTCGATGAACAAGATAAAAATGACGATTCCGATGGACACTGGCGCCAGCGCCATGCTGCCGATGAGAAAAACCAGGGCGAAAAATAAAAGCATGACCGCGTGGCCCGCCACCATGTTGGCGAACAAACGCACGGCCAGCACAAAACAGCGAATCAAAAGGCCAAAGACCTCAAGAACAAAAATGAGGGGCACCAAGGCAGGCGGCACTCCGCCCGGAACAAAACTTTTAACGTGGCCTATAAAACCATGCTCCCTAATGCTGGCGAGGTTGACGAGGAAGAGCGTGCATAGGGCCAAACTCGCCGTGACCGCGATATTAGCCGTGGCGGTCGCGCTTCCGGGAATAAGGCCGATCAAGTTATTGCAAAGAATAAATAGGAATAAGGTCAGAAAGTAATTGAGGTATTTATCCGTGTGGTGCCCCAGGCTTGGCTCAACGAGTTTATCTCTGACGAATGTCACATAGAGTTCAATGAGATTGTAAAAACCCCGGGGAATTGGTTGAACTTTTTTGGCAGCGGTCAAAATCGAAATGGTGGCCGCGGTCGAAACCGTTGTGATCACGAGCATGTGTTTCGTCACGGGCACCGTGTGACCCAGGGCATGAAAAGATGTCAATTGATGATCAAGAATGTGGTGCCCAATGAGCTCAAGCAGGTCCATGGGCGCTCCTGTTTTTTAACATCGTTCGAATTTCAATGGCGGTGGCCACTAGGAAAACAATCCCAAACGACAAAATTCCCGACAGCCCCAAAGAGAGCGAACTTCTAAAACCCCAAACTGCAATGAGGACCAGACAGCAAAACCTTAACGCGCTGCCCCAAAGAGTGATTTGGGCAAGGTTGGGACGATTGATCTCTCCCGCTTGATACCGAAGAGCCTGTTTTTTCCAGGGCAGCATTAGCAATGTTGAGAGCGTTGAAAGCCCGGCCCCTAATAGAGCGCCGGCTCCTAACGGCGATGAAAATGAGAGGAACCGGGCGAGCATCATGACCAGGGCGCTCGCGGCCAAAAATGCCGATGCCGAGCGCCAAAGTTTCGACTTAAAATCCATAATTACTTTTTTAATCGAATATACAGATTGTAAAAACCAAGCGCCACGCCGGCCAGCGTTCCCACTGTTGTCCACAATGGAAACGGTCCCCAGATTGAATCAATCCAGTAACCTCCATAAAGTCCCAACAAAAAACTTGCCGCCGTTTCCACACCGATGCTCAAGTATTTTCCCGAGCCCGGAGGTATTAAACCTTTCATTAAAATTTTGATCCACGGTCAACTTTTTTCTATCGCGCGTCCCTTTTATTTTTTTTCTCGCTCCCTTGGGGCAGAGGCAGAGCGATGGGCCATTTCGGCCGCGGTTTTGCTGATCATGTCATGGGATTCGCGTTTATGCAATGGCACCCGCATCATTTTTTGTCCTTGGCCTATTGTGCCTTTTTATGTGGATTTTGGCATGAGACTTAAGGCTCCCAAAGATGGGCCTTGAGACCTAGGTCAAAAATGGGACTTTTAGCTCATGACATGAACTATGTTTTAGCCATAGAATTTGAATGTCTATGAGTAGGCGAGTTGTTTGTGTTCTGGCAGGGATGGTTTTGGCCTGGGGCGCTAATCACGGCCATGCCTTACTTATTTCAACAGCAACGATACCAGACGTCTTCGGTCCAGGCGCTGTTGTAACCCGTTCGTTTGGCGCCGAATGGGGAGTTTCCACCATTGATGGGGATGGGGAAACCGGATATTGGCCTTCCTTAGATATTGATTCCAATGGCCGCCCTCACGTTGCCTACAACGATTCCGGACGGGGCCAGCTTAAATACGCCTACTGGAACGGCGCTTCCTGGGTTTTAGAAACAGTGGATGGTTCGGGCTCAACCGGATACACCCCGTCCATGGATTTGGACGGCAGCGATTATCCTCATATTGTCTATTCGGATGATTCCAATAATTACCTGCGCTACGCATATAAAGATGCGAGTGGCTGGCATTTGGAGATTATTGATTCTTCGGGCCACGGGGCTTATTGGGGTTCCATTAAGGTAGCGTCATCCGGCAAGGTCCATGTGGCGTACCAGGATACCACGGATTTGGATCTTAAATATGCCCAGCGCGGCACAGGCGGAACCTGGAGCACTGAAACCGTGGATTCCACGGATGACGTGGGTCAGTTCGCTTCTTTGGATTTGGATTCTTCGGATAACTGCCATATCGCTTATCTTGATTACACGAACTATGCCCTAAAATACGCCAAAATGAAAAAAGCAGTTTTTTCTTATGGCGCCGCCTCGGCTATTGGATCTCCGGTCAAAGAGGTTGGCCCAGGCATTTCATTAAGTTCTTCGTGGACTTGGAGCATTGAGACCGTGGATACGACCGGATGGTCTGGATGGTATGCGCACCTTAAGGTTGATGGGGGCGACACGGTGCATATTGTTCACCAAGACATCTCCAGCAGCGCCCAAAATTTGCGCTATGCCCAAAAAACCTCCGGCAGCAGCAGTTGGTCCACCGGCGCTATTGACTCCACGAATGATGTGGGTGAATATGCCTCTTTGGCCCTTGATGCGGACGGCAATCCCCATGCGAGCTATTTCGATGAAACCGAAGGCAAGGTCAAATATGCCTATTGGGAGGGCTCCTCTTGGCATAAAGAAACGATTGATAACTCCGAAGACGTTATTTATGGAACCTCAATCGCCTTGGACGCGGACGGCAACCCCCTGATCGCCTATCATCTTGACGGTGGCGTTGAGTCGGATTTGCAGCTTTTGCGCTGGTCGCATGCGCCTAAACTTTACTGGACCGGGGAAACGAACTATTCTTCGGACGGCGTTGATCCTGATGAGGGCAATGCCTATACCCAGTTCACTTTTCGCGTAAAGTATTCGGATTCTGACGACGATGCCCCCATGTCCGGATACCCCAAGCTTCATGTCGTCACCGGCACGGGCACCGTGGATATCTCTGGCAGCCCCTACTCCATGACGCTTTATTCAGACAATGGCAGCGGCACTTCCTATTATGAGTATTCAGGTTGGCTGCCCGCAGGTTCGGATTATTCGTACTATTTCGAGGCTTACGATGTTTGGGGCGTTGAGGCATCGGGAACGCCCACATCGGAAAAATCGGGTCCCACGGTTTTAGAAACCTTCATTCCTACGGGCGCCGATGAAATTTTTGCTTATCCGAATCCGGTGCGCGGCAATTCTGTTACGGTGCGTATGAATTTGGCGTATTACGCGCCCACGATTGAGCTTAAATTTTATGACTTAACCGGGCAAACGCTAAAAACCGTTGCCGATGAGGCGATTTCTAAGTCCAACGCCCCTGTTTATGAATACACCTGGGATTTGCGCGATGATTCGGGCAACGGCATCGCGAGCGGCGTCTACATTTATTACATGCGCGCCGTGGATCAAACCAGCGGTGAAGAAACTAAAAAAGTCAAAAAGTTTGCGGTGCTCAAATAATGAAAAATTCCACGTTTCAAGTTCCACGTTCCAAGTTAAAAAATTTTTTTGTTGTTTTGTTTTTTTGCTCGACTTGGAACTTATCTTCCCAGCCGACCGGCGCCGCTTTCCTAGAGATTCCCGTAGGCGCCCGGGCCGTGGGTCTGGGCTCCGCCTATACCTCGATGGTGGATGACTCAAGCGCCCTTTTTTGGAACCCAGCCGGCATAGGACGCATCGGCATTACTGATTTGATGGCCTCGCACAATGAATGGATCGCAGACACCAGGGAGGGTTTCGTGGGCTTGGCCCAGCGCTTGCACCGGACTCAAGTGATCGGCATTAGCTATATGGCACTTTATATGGATCCCTTGGAAACCCGTGATGATTCCGGCAATCAAACCGGCACGTTTGAGGCCAAATCCCAGGCTATCGGCATTAGCTGGGCCATGAATTATTCCTCGGTGCTTTCTATCGGCGCCACGGCCAAGCAGATTCGGGAAACGATTGACAATACGGTCGCCAATGGCACGGCCATGGATTTTGGCGTGCAGATGCGCCCTCATCGGGCCGTTTCCATCGGAGCATCATTGCTTAATGTGGGCCCCAGCATGAAATATGTAAGTGAAAGCTATGCCCTTCCCACGGCGTTGCGCGGCGGCGTGGGTTTCGGCATCGGGCCGATGGTGACCTTGGCTTTTGATGCTAAAAAGGAATTAGCAAGTTCGGCCGGTGCTCCTGAATTTTCCGTAGGCATGGAATACAACATGGTTAATTTAAGCCGTTCCTATTTTTGGACCCCCGTTGTCTGGCGCGTCGGCTATTTGGCGCCGTCAGGCCCGGCCGTCGGATTCGGCATGAAAATTTTAGGATCAAGAATTGATTATGCATTGACGCCGATGGCGGAGCTTGGGCTCACCCACCGGGCGTCATTTAACCTGCGTTTCGGCCGCCCACCGGGCGCTCCCAAGCTAAAATCCATAAAAGCAGTTTCAAACGCTAAAATTACGCCAAAAAAATTAACCAGTTCCAGCGCCGAGAGTTCTAAATCAACAACAAAAGCCGCCGCCGCTACAGAAACCGCTGAAAAAATCGCCGATAAATCTGACGAAGAACCCAAAGAATCCGGTAAAAGCGGCACAGTTTTTGATTTCCTGATCGGAAAATAATTTACGCATTAGGTCTAATATAGGCTTAACAACATGATCAGACGTTGGAAAACTACCGAATTTCTCTTGAGCTTGGCCTTTGCCTCTTTGGCCCTGGCGGCTTTTCAAAAAATGGCGCGGTCTTTCGGTTGGCGGGCTTTTTTAGAGAGCCCCGGAGGCTCGTCCCTGCTGCTTTTGGCCGTTTGTTTTCCTGCCATAGCGCACTATTTGGCTAAATCCGATCCAGCGCTGCCTAGACTGCGTTTGTGGATTGCGGCTCCCTTTATCGCCATGGGCTACGGCGTCTTCAAAATGATCATGCAGGAATTTGCGCGCCGGACCCATGAAGGGCTGCTCTATCATGCTGATTTGGCGTTCGGATGGGATGTTTATGATTGGGCGGGACGCGGACTGGCCCCGTGGCTCTCGGAAATTTTTGGCGCCGCCTATTTGTTTTACTTTCTCTACTGCCTGGGACGAGCTTTCACGCTGACGCTGCGTCAGGGCGCTGATGAAAAAATGGAGCGTTTCGCTTTGGGCCTGACCACCACCTACATTTTGGGATTTATTGGCTATGTGCTCTTGCCGGCGCTGGGCCCCCGCTACGCCATCGGACACACATTCCCGCCGACAGGGCCTCTTTTTTCTCCATTAGCCGTAGCCCTGGTTGATTGGGCCGGATCCCCCTGGGCCGTCATGCCCAGCATGCATGTGGGCGCTACCGCGTTTGTTCTTTTTTCTGACGCTTTTCATGACCGGAGATGGTTTGCCCTAGGCCTAATTCCGGTGCTTACCGTTTGGGCGTCAACCATGGGCCTGGGGTTTCACTATTGCTGCGATGTTCTTGCCGGATTGGCGTGCGCTGCCATGGGATTGGCAGCCGGTCATTTTCTGCCCGTGTGGCTTCCCGAAACGCGGCGGACAGGGGCGCGCGTGCGCCTTTTTCTTCGGCGGCTGGGCGCGCACGGAGACGTGCCTTAGTTTTTTCAAATTTTAGATTTTCCTCTGCGTTACTGATGTTGAAGAGAGAATGACTGCTGTCGCCCTATTCCCTGTTCTCCTGCCGGAAACTCTCCCGAATCCAGTGTCTCCCCGAATTTTTCATCGGTCCAGAGCCAAATTTTTATTTGGGTGAAGTTGTTTGAGGAATTGGTCGCAAGGCCAGCAGTGGATCCCGTTGATGACGCGCCGGTCATGACCCCGGTAGAGCAAAACGGGCGTTGATTCGGGATAGTCATCGCGAAAAGCCTCAAGACCCTTGAGGTCTTGCGGGCTTATTTTGGCCGAGTTCTTTATTTCAAAAGACCAAAGGCCGTCTTGTCCGTAGACGATCAGATCAATTTCGACACCGGAGCGCGTTCTCCAATAATAAAGAGTGTTGCGTTTTTGCCGGTAGGCGTTCCAGGCGCGGACATGCTGGACAATTAGGCTTTCTAAGAGCCTGTCTAAAATCTTTTTGCTACGCTGGGGTACTATGCAACACTATCCCAGCGATATTTCCCGTTCTCAGTTTAAAAA
>JACQPE010000086.1 GCA_016207685.1 Elusimicrobiota bacterium
GGGATGGGGGATGGGGGATTCAATAGTGCTAACAGGAGTGGAGGGCTCTGCCGAAGGAATGGGGGGTCGTAAAAATAGGGATGTGACCCTATTCTTTGCCGCTGCGAAGGTCCTTTTAAACGGCTCGATCGCTGTTTTGGCGGTATCCATAATTTTATTTGAAGCAACAACAGCCTGGCGAGTTTCTTGTTTCACTTGAGGCAGCATGACGTCTTCAGCCAAACGTTTGGCTACGGATAAAGTATCGGAGAGAGTTCTGGCTTCGGCAAAATTGGATATTTTTGAATTCTCGATCTTGTCAAAATCAATCTCTCTGATCTCGTTGAGCTTGGCGTCAATATAATCAATGGCGTCTTTGTTGGACCTTCTCGTGAAGGGATTTCGGGAAAGCCCCGCTCTTAGAGATTCCAGCACGGCAAGAGCTTCTTGGGTGGTTGAGATGTTGCTCTCTTTAATAACAGCCTGGGGATCACTGTAATCAAGGGATTCCTTGGCCTTGGCGCCTGATTTGGTCTCTCCGTTGAGAACCTTGCTCTTCATACCGGCGATGATGTCTTGCGCGCTTTTAGTATTGGCTAAAAGCGCCAACTCCTTTAAGGGTTCCAGGAGTTTCCTTGATCGCAGGATTTCAGGTATTTGAGAAGCCACGGCTCGAGATTTTTCCAAGGCCAGCCTGGTTTCAAAGGATAGAGAAATAAGATCGCGCTCTGTTAAAGATTTATGGGAAGGGTCCCCGGTGGTTCTTAAAAAATCTTCCAATGAATCCGCCAAAGCGCTTTTGCCCTGGGCTCGCCAGCGCTGGGTAAGCATTTGGCGCACAGGCTCAATGCGGACCACATTGGAAAGGTTTTGGGCCAAAGACTCGGTGCGGTAGATAAGAACTCTGCTTTTCGTCCCCGTGGTTCTGGCGCCTCGGCCCGGGAGTTGGATTAAGTCGGCATGAGCGGCGTTGCCGTAGATGTCTATGTCGCCCTTGTAATCAACGCCCACCGTGCCCCGGCCATTGCTGAAGATGATAAGCCCATCTTGAGCGGCGATGTCTTTAAGGCCCGGCGTTGCTGTTTTTGCCTCACCCATAAGTTCTTTGTCCGTGGTGAGATCATTGATGTCCCTGATGTTTCCGCCAAGTCCGCGCTCGATCAACTCGGCTTTGATCGGGGCGGAGAATTCCGGCTCATGGATCAAGACGCCTCGTCCCTGGGAGCGGGACTCAATGATGCGTTCGACTAAAAAATTGACTCTTTCCGATGGGCTCATGGCTTCTAAACTTTGATACTCCATCATTCTTTCACCGGCGGCCTTGGATTCGAGGCGAATGACTTTGGAGCCGATGCCGGCTTCGACCATTTCGGCCAATGGAGCCAGGCTCCCTGACATGCCGGCTTTAACGGCTGAAGCGCGAAGGGTTAAGGCTTCCATCAAGATGGCCGAAGCTGTAGTGTTATTGGCCTGGACCTTGCCTTTAGGGTTCAATCCTTCCCTTAAATAGGCTGCTATCTCGAAGGACTTATCGGAGAATATGGATTCTTTCATAATCCCTGATTCTCCCCTGGGATAGACTCTTCCTTCGTTAGGGTCAACGGCCCAGTCCCTGCGGCCTCGCTGGGCGCGTAGAACAGAGTCAACGACCCCCGGGGCAAAACCATCTTTGGCAAGCCTGGTTTCAAGGGCAGGTGATTTAATAATTGTTTGGTGCAACGGGTCTATGGCAATGACTTCAAGCTGGGGGTTGGCCTTTAAGGCGGATTCATATTCATGGAATGAAATCTCCTGGACTTTGCTTAACTCGTTATAGAGCCGTTCCGTTCCGGAGAATAAAGGATCGCTGACTTTAAGGGCAACGGGGTTCTCGCCCGCGATGAAATTGCTCCTTGAGGTGACGATGCCGTGGACCTCATCGAATAGTAAAAGTTTGACGTTTGATCTGATGAGGCTCCTTAACTGGGCATTGGCTTGGCCCAGGCTTGGGTTTCTGGAATGAGCGGGCTCAAGAACGTCCCTGGTGAAATGCCCCAGGGCTTCTTTGGACCAGACGATTTGAACCGGACCCATTCGGCCGGAATACGCATCCAGCAGGGGGCGCGTATCGCCTTGTTTATAGGATTCATAAAGCTTATCGCCTAGAACCTTGGTGAATCCTAGGGTTTGGGCCACTTCCTGGGAACTAAAGCGCCCGATGCCTCCTTGTTCAACCACTTGGGCCGCCAGGTCGCGGTCAGGCGCGATATATTCCGCGATCGAACCTTTGGGGCTTCGAGCCAATACAACGGCTGTTGCTAAATCGCCAGAAAGAGTTTTCCCGCCGCCAACGCCCAGTTCCGGGGATTCTCCTCGGATAATAGCTTGAGCTGCCTCGGCTTGGCCTGGGCGCATGGATTCCAAAATGCCGGCTTCTTGCAACCGTCCGACCGCTTCCGGGAGAGAAGAAGCGGGAAGACGTTCAAGTAAAGGGTGCGGTGCGTTGGATCCCGGATATTGGCCGGAATCATCTTCGACTTTGGACTCTCCCCGTGCTTCCGGTCGAACTCCCAAGAAAAACTCCTTGGCGGTCCACTGACCGTTTCCAGCGGCGGACTTCATGCCGCCTCTTAAAAAGATGGCGTCCATGAGACCCGATGTTCCGGCTTTAATGGCGGCTTCCGCGTCTCCGGTGGCGAGGGCTTCGGAGAATCCCAGGGCATGTTCACCGATTCCCAGGGCGAATCCTGTTTGAAGGGTGTAGTGGAAAACCTTGCCGGTGATATGAGCAGTGGTGGCGGCGCTTTGATAACCGAAAAATCTTCCATAGGAAGCTACGCGCTGGGTTGCCGTTAGGCCTTCTGATGTTTTTAGGGCGGCTTGCTCGGCACGGGCAAGGCCTTGGGTCAATTGGGCGCCTCTTCCCAGAAGGCTTAAACCTCCGATCAAAGGCAGCATCTCCGCGCTTGATTGGCCGGCCATGTTTAAGGCCCCTAGGCCGGCCAACATCCAGTTTCCGTCATGAACGCCGATAGAAATGGCCTGGCTTGAAGAATAAGCATTGCCCAAAGCTGCAAGACGTTCTTGATCGGTAATGGGTTTGCCGGTGACTTCAGTCTTGATTAAGGCCTCGTAATTGGCGCTGCCCATATTCTCTTGGGTCATGCCTTTGTCGTGGAGGGCTTGGCGCCTGTTGTCTTTGACTTGGCGGTCTATGCTTTCCAACCATTCGGGGTTGCTGTAGAGCTGCCGGATAAAATAAGAATCATCTTGGGTGGCCCTGACAGCGGGATTTCTATAGTCGCTGGATAAAGCGGCGAAGGCGTTTTCATCCGCTAAGCGATCTGCGCCAACGAGATTAAGGCCCGTGGCCAAACCATGCTGCCCCATGCCGACCAACGAATGATACCCTGAAAGCCCAATGGCAGCGGCTGCATGGCCCGCCTCTTTAACAACAGGCATCGCGCCCGCATATTCCCCGGCAATCTTCAGCATGGTGTGCAGAAAAAATTCCTGTTGGATTGTTTCGGAAATGACCATCTTGACAGGCTCGCTCCACAACCCATCGGGCAGGCGTTTTCTCTCGATGATGGTCATGCTCCTAGCTGAGGAAAATTCCCATTCCCGCCTGCGATCTGTTCTTAAGTATTCCCTGGCTCTCCATTGCCCGGCGCCTAATTTTTGGTTATCGGGAGGCAAAATTTGCAGGGACTTATTGACAATGACGGGTACGCTCACAGCCAGAACCCGGCCCGGGGAAATTTCCTGGCCCTCATGGCCCACCCTGGTGTCGGGGAAGGGAACGCCCGGTTCAAATCGGGCTTGTTCGATGTAACGGGCGCCTGAAGCGGGCTTGATTAGAATCTGCATGGCGCCGTCATTGGATCCTGGACGGGCATTGATAACATCAATAAACAGACTCATGCTTTGAGGGCTCGTTCGAGCAGCGTCATTAAGCCAGCCGGCCAGGGCGCTCTCATTGTCCTGACTCCATCCCCGCTCCTCAACAAGAGCCTTGGCTGTTTCATAACTGGCAACCCAAGAGTCGAGCTTATCTGATTGAATGAGAGGCTTTAAGTCAAGGCTGTATTGGATGACTCCTGCTTTGTTTTTGTTCTCAAAATCAGAAACTGTTTTGTACATTTTGGTTCCCTGGGAAGGACCAGCTTTGAAGAACTCGGCTACTTGGCCGTTTGGGTGGATTTCATAGCTGTCAAGAACCTCTTTGTTTTTGACTTTGAATTCAACGACTGCTTTCTCGATCCCTTCTTTAGGGCGGTAACTTGTTTGAGTGGCGACACCGGAGGCCAGATCATGCTTCTGGCGCAAGACCAAAGCGCCCTGGGCATTGTATTCTTCGGTGATGATCGCGCCGCCCTCCCTCCAGCTATAACTCTTGGCCCCGTCAGCCTTTGTTTCCGTAACATTGACGGGGTTGCCCCTATCGTCCCAGTATCCTGTCTGCTTCATGCCGCGGGAAGGCGCCGAAACACTGATCAATCGGTGGTCCTGATCAAATGTTTGAATGACAGCATAGGAGCCTTTCTCATCTTTGCGGTACGTCGTGACCGTAACGCCTCGAAGGGTCGTGTGCATGGTGGTTCCATCCGTTCTTTTCTCGATGACATCGATGGGATTATTTTTCTCATCCCAAGTCCCGGTGATGACGGAGCCGCTTGCCGGCTCCTCGACCTTGATAAGCCTTCCCTCGGCATTGAAGGTGGCGATCTGATTTCTTTTTTGGCCTTGCTCATCAGTGGTCACTTGAGTTTGGATGGTTCCCCGGGGACCGATCTTGATTTTTGAGCCGTCGGCGTCATTGGTTTGAACGCCCTCGATTAATTTCCCCTGGTCGTCCCATGTTCCGGCAATGGTGATCCCCTCTTCGGGAAACTCCCTCGCCGCCAATTTTCCAGAAGCATCGTAACGCTCGACTTGAGTGGCCCACTCGCCTGATTGAGTCTTGTTATGGACGGCAACGACCCTGTTGTCATAAGCGACAAATTCCCAGGAGCCCTCGGGATTGGACGTGAGCATGCCGGCAGAGTCATACTTGGTTGTTGACACGGCCCGGCGGCCGTCAAGAGACACCATCTCGGCGCCTTGTGGCGCGCCTTGGCCCTGGGATGCCCTCGCCTCATCAAGAAACCTTCCTTGAGTTTCGATATAGGAGGCGACCGAGTTGTAATAGTCTATGGTCTCGTTAATTTCAGGAGCCATGGGCGATCCCTGCCGGCGGGCCATCAAGGTCTTGACCTGCCTGTCCGCTGCTTGGATATTGTTCCAGGCTTGGCGCAAGGAGGGGTCTTCGGAACGGGCCCAAGATTCAATCAAAGCCAAATTTTCCTTTGATAACGTCTCGCGTTCATCAAGATAGGCTCTGACGATTTCCGGAAAATCGGAATTTTTGGAAAAAAACTCTTGAATGGCCGGAGCCTGGAGCAAGGCTTCCATGGCCTGGCCTCGCTTGATGAATCCGCCATAAATTTCATTCGCCGGAGCGAGAAAACCCAATGAGCTTTTTTCAAGATAACCATGCGCTTGAGCAAGCCAGGACTGAAGGGCTTTGTCCCTTGATGGCGAATCTTCCCGGGCGAGGATAGAAGACAGGCTCAAAAGCAATGGCTGAACAATTGAGGCAACGTCGGTTTCCAAAGGATATGCGGATGCGAGCTTACCCAATATCCTTTGGGCGCGATTGATCGTTGCGATCAGTTCTTTGGAAAAAACAGCGTAGCTCTCTTGTGTTTGACAGGCCCCTGCTCCCTGGCCCACAAAGGCCGGCATTCCCGGAGCCTTGGCAATTCCCATGCAAACGGCTAATTTTAAAGAACCGGGCGCCGCGGCGGGCTCGGGGAAAATTTCTTCAGGCGCATCAACGCCGGGGCGCTCTTGGGGCCGCCAACGGGCGGGGGAAGGAGAAGTTGCGGGTTGCGGGTTGCGGGTTGCGGGTTCAGAACCGGAATTGTTTCGTCTACCCGGACTTGGAACTGGAAAATCGGAACTTGGAACTTCTTCGCCGCTTTCCATGCGCTCTTGAAGTTTGGTTTTTTGTTGTTGCGGGTCTTCTTCCTCCCGACCCTGGACATTGGACCCTGGACCTTGGACTTGCGGATTTTCCTCTCCTTGACTTTGGACCTTGGACTTTGAACTTTGGACTTCAATGATCTCGGCCAGCGCTTGATAAAAATCAAGTCCTGGGATGGTAATGAGTACAGACGCCGCCAAAAAGATGGCAATGAATCGGATGGAATAACTCACCGAAGATGAATGATTCATTAATTATTATTATCCGGCTTTATACCAGATCGCCCTATTAAATATATAACTGGAAAAAGTCCTATTTTCAAATGGGACTTTTTCTGATCTTATTTCTACGATTTAAAGGGCGGACTAATGCTTATTGGCGGTAAGATAACTTTCAGTCTGGCCTGCTGGTTGAGACTTGGCTCCCCGGCGCTCGGGATGCCGTTACGAAGCCGCGCGCGCCGGCCGTCGCATCAAGAGGCAGGGACGCAAAAACTTTCTACGGATAAATGCCGCGGATTTCCGTGGCTTGAGCGACGCGTTTTAAGGCGACCATGTGAGCGGCCAAACGCATGTGGACATTGTTCTGCTGGGCTGTTTGATGAACCGTGTGAAAGGCCGATCGCATCAACTCTCCGAGGCGGGCATTAACCTCGTCCTCCGTCCAGGAGTACGATTGAATATCCTGGACCCATTCAAAATAAGACACGGTGACGCCGCCGGCGTTGGCCAAAATGTCGGGAAGGATAAACACGTTCTTTTTCCAAAGTATCTCATCCGCCTCCGGCGTCGTGGGGCCGTTGGCCGCTTCGGCGATGAGCTTGGCCTTAAGACGGGACGCATTTTGGGAGGTTATTTGCTCTTCCATGGCCGCTGGCACCAAAATATCACATGGGGTCTCCAATAGCTCGGCGTTGGTCACGACTGAAACATTTTTGCCGTCATAATCACTGACGCGGCCACCCTTCGCTTTGATCGCCATCAAGCGCTCCGCATCAAGGCCCTGCGGGCAAATCACGCCGCCTTTGGAATCAGACACCGCAATCACTTTGACGCCCGCTAGCGACAATAATTTGGCCGCCACTGATCCGGCATTGCCAAAACCCTGAATAGCGGCAGTCGCGCCCGGCAGTTTCCAGCCATTTTGCTTAAAAGCTTCCTCCACCGTCACCACGACACCGCGTCCCGTAGCCTCAAAACGTCCGTACGAACCCCCGATTTCCAAAGGCTTTCCCGTGACGACGCCGGGGGCCGAATATCCCACGCTCATAGAATACGTGTCCATGATCCAAGCCATCGTTTGCGCGTTCGTGTACATATCAGGGGCCGGAATATCTCTGTCAGGGCCGATTAAAATGGAAATCTCCGATGTATAGCGCCGTGTCAACCGCTCCAATTCGCCCAAGGAAAGCTTTTTGGGATCCACGCGCACGCCGCCTTTGGCCCCCCCATAGGGCAAATTCATGACCGCACACTTCATGGTCATCCAAAAAGCCAACGCTTTGATTTCTTCCAGGTTAACATCCGGGTGATAACGGATGCCTCCTTTGGCCGGACCGCGCACCACATTATGGTGCACGCGGTAGCCTTCAAAGACCTCCACCCGGCCGTCGTCCATTTTGACCGGAATAGACACGATCAACGCGCGCTTGCAATAGGCGATTTTTTTGAGAATACTCTCATTGAGGCCGATTTTTTTAGCGGCCGCATTCATTTGCGCCATGGCATGGTCCCAGGGAGAATACGCCCTATTCGCGGAATCGGTTTTTAATTTTTTCTCAATCATGACCGGCATCGTCCACCTCCAGAATGATCAATAATATCAATTATGGCCGCCATTACCAGCCGCTCTAATGCTCTTGATCTTGGACGGCGGCGGATTCTTATTTTTGGCGGTTCCTTTGATCCTATACATCTGGGCCATATTAAGCTATTAAAGCGCGCCATATCCGTCGTCAGGCCCGAAAAATCCCTCGTCATTCCTTCGGCGGACCAGCCTGCGCACAAAACCCCGTGCCTATTTCCAGTTTCGATAAGAACGGCCTGCATCCAGATATCCCTGGCCAAGGTTCCCAATTGGGCCATCCTGGATTATGAAACCATCAGAGAGGCTCCGGCCTACACCTGGGAAACGCTCCGTTTTTTAAAACAAAAATTTCAAGACGCTCAATTTTATCTCGTAGTCGGATCGGACAATGTTCATGCCATCCGAAAATGGAAAAACGCGCGCGATTTGCTGGGTGACAAAAAACTGACCGTGGTCGCGGCTCAACGGCCCGGCTGGCCGTTGTCCACGACCCTAAAACCGGCCGGCGGACTCATCAAGCTTGATGGACGTTACCCCGATATTTCCTCCACCGAAATCCGCTGCATGCTGACGAGCAACGACGCTTCCGAGCGGCGCCAGGCCTGGTCGCGTCTCTCAAGGGCCGCGCGTCTCCCCTTGCGAGGCGAGGAGGGGCTTGTCATTATCGCTCAAGCCTACATCAAACGCCACCTGCCCCAGTCACGATATGCGCACAGCCTGTCGGTGGCCCAACTGGCCGCCGACCTTGCTCAACGATGGCATGGCAACGAACGCGGAGCCCGGTTGGCCGGTCTGCTCCATGATTCCAGCCGAACCCAAGAAAATTTCCAAAATTTCAACGATGCCATGTCCCACGCGCAGCGATCCGCCGGGATCGCGCGGACGATCATTGGCGTTAAAGACCCCGCTATTCTTGAAGCGATCCGCTGCCATACGCTGGGCCTTCCCGGAATGCCTCTGCTCGCAAAAATTCTATTCGTCGCGGATTTTGCGAGCCCCGATCGAACCTTTCCCGAGGCCGATCAAATTCGTCTCTTGGCGCGCCGGGACCTCAATGCCGCGCTCTGCGCCGTGGCGGCGCATAAGCTTCATTATCTTTTGCGCCAAAATCGTTTTATCCATCCCAAAGCGCTCGCTTACTGGAATAGCCTTGTCGGAAAACCCTAAAAGCGTGAGTCTCGAAGCCCCCTATTTTGTCACCCTGGGCTTCAGTGAAAGGTTTCCCTTCCTTGAAAAATATTTTTTATTCCGAGATTCTTCGGCAAAACGCTCAAGATGACAAGCTGGGAGAAAATTTCGATATTCACATGCCGGCATCTATTTATCTCTACCATGAGATATGGACCATTTACTTCCGTCGCACCGGTGAAAGCCGGCGTCCAGGCCCTAAAGTCTCGATTTAATTTCAGATTCAAGCGCCTGGATTCCGGTTTTCGCCGGAATGACTGCCCTTTTTAAGCCATGTCTCACAGTAGAGCTATTTGAAAAATGAAAAAATTTTTCACCCACTGGGCGCTCCGCGCGCGGCAGATATTGATTCTGGTAATCATGATTGGTCTATGGGCGCTTCTCGGCTACGAATGGGGTTCGCCTGTTTTGTCCGCGCTGGCGCGCGGCGAACCTTGCGAAATTCTCATTTTAGGTCTTGATGAATCCGCCGGCACGCACCGGGCGGATATGATCGCTCTCGTGCGCCTGGATTTTAGCGTTCCTGCCGTTAAAATCCTTCAAATTCCCCGTGACACGATTTTACCCATGGGTACGGCCGCGCGAAAAATAAACTCTCTCATGGCGCGCTCCACCCCGAGGGAACGCGAATCGCTTCTGGCACAAATTCTTCCCTGGAAATCTTCGATTGAGCGCCACGCCGCTTTTCATTACGGCGCTTTTCTTGATCTCATCGAGAGCGTAGGGCCGGTGACGCCGACTCAAGAGCGATTGACGCCGGAAGAAGCGCTCGCGGCCTGGCGCTTCCGCGATGCCGGAGGGGATTTGGAACGCCTCAAATCCCAACAATCATTGACGATCTGCTGGGCCGACTCAATCGTTAAACGGCCCTGGTCATTGTTGAAATTGCTCCTGAAGACACCGCATTTAAAAACCGCCGTTGAAACGGATATGCCGGCTCTTGAACTAGCCGCCCTCCTCCTGCGGCTGCGCACGGTGCTCAATCCCGCTCATTTTTATTTTTTTGAATTCCCTTCCCTGCTGAACAATCAAGGCCGTCTCTACGTCAATACCGAAGGCCTCAACCGCCTCACTGCCTTGTGGCTCGAATCCGGAACCGGAGGACAACCTCCAAAAAGCCGCCCAACAACTCTCGAGGTGCTTAACGGTTCCAATCGGCCCGGTCTGGCGCTGGCGTTTACCCGGGCGTTGCGACGCCAATTTCAAGAATTCGATGTGCTGTATTTCGGCAACGCGCCGAGGCCGACGCCGTTT
Source organism: Elusimicrobiota bacterium (assembly GCA_016207685.1). GTDB lineage: Bacteria > Elusimicrobiota > Elusimicrobia > JACQPE01 > JACQPE01 > JACQPE01. The sequence goes on from JACQPE010000086.1 coordinate 10,235, forward strand.
AGCCGACTGATCTTGCGGCAAGGCGGCCTCGGCCTTGCAAAGCGGACCTTGGTTAGCTTAAATAAACGAATGGGTCTGGGCTTGCTTCAAATCATTTCCCCGAACGCGACCCGGGAAGTGGACATGACGCTCCTCCTCGGACAAAATGCCGCTCAAGCGGCCCTATTGCAAAAGAAAAGCCCCTGGCTCGATTTCTGAAAATCCGAACTTATGGATATTACTGAAATTTTTAAAAACGCCGTGGCGCTGGGCGCCAGCGATATTCACATCAACATCGGCATGCCGCCCATGGTCCGTCTCCAAGGACATATCAAAGCCATTGTGGGTCTGCCCACCTTAAACGCCGATGAAACAAAGGCGTTGATTTATTCGGTTCTTCTGGAAGAACATCGCGCCAAATTCGAGGAGGATTGGGAGCTCGACACCTCGATCGAATTATCCGGATTGCCGCGTTTCCGTCTGAATGTTCTTCGTGAAAAAGACGGTGTCGAGGCCGTGTTCCGCCTAATCTCCACCGCGATTCCAAAACCGGAAGACCTGGGGCTTACCGCGGCCATGATCAAACTCATTGACCTGCCGCGAGGCCTGGTGCTCGTCACCGGTCCCACGGGATCAGGCAAAACAACGACGTTGGCCTGCCTGCTCAACATCATCAACGAAAAATATGAAAAAACCGTCATCACCATCGAAGATCCCATTGAGTTTGTTTATCCCAGCAAAAAGTCCGTTTTTCGCCAGCGCGAAGTCGGCCATGACACCAAAAGCTTCGCCGAAGCCCTGCGGCGCTCGCTGCGGCAGGATCCCGACGTCATCTTGGTCGGTGAAATGCGCGACCTGGAAACAATCGCCTTGGCCATCACGGCGGCCGAAACAGGGCACCTTTGCTTCGGCACGCTGCACACGGTGGACGCGCCGCAAACCGTTGACCGCATCATTGACGTTTTTCCGCCGCATCAGCAACAACAAATCCGCGTGCAACTCTCCACGGTTCTATCCGGCGTCATTTCTCAAACGCTTCTTCCGTCCCGCGATGGTACGACTCGCGTGGCCGCGCGGGAATTCATGGTGATGACCCCCGCCATCTCGAATCTGATCCGAGATGGCAAAACGCACATGATCTATCAGGCCATTGACACCAGCGCCAAGCTCGGCATGTTCCCCCTGGATCGTTCACTCTCGGAACTCGTGAAGGCGGGAAAAATCGGCCGCGACGACGCCCTGTCGCACGCGCACAATCCGCAGCTTCTGGCGACCTGGATCGGCGCCGCGACGGCTCCGGCAGCGGCGGCGCCTTCGTACAGCCGGATATAATTGATCCCATGCGCAAGGTCTCGAAACAAAAAATTTCCTCCGGGCCTAAAACAGCCGATAAATTAAAGCAGTCCGCTTCGCGGCTGCATCAAATTTCCATCTTTTCGGATTTGACCAAAGAAGACTTGCTTCAGATTGCGCGGATCGTCTCTTGGCGCCGCGCCGCGCGCGGGAGCCGCATTTTCCAAGAAGGCGACGCCGGGAGCGCGGCCTATCTCATTGAAAAGGGCCGCGTCGTCATCACTAAAAAAGACAAAAATAACGAGGACCAAGAAATCGCCATGCTCTCGGACGGAGACTTTTTCGGCGAGATGAGCCTCTTGGATATGAAACCCAGAAGCGCCACGGCACGGACAACGGAAGACTCCCTCATTATCGAAATTAAGTCCCAGGAGCTTTTCGCCTGGGCATTCAAAGACCCTAAGTCAGCCATTGGCATCGGCCTGAAAGTTGTCCGCGGCATTTCCGAACGTCTTCGGGAAACAACCCAGGAGCTTACCAGTCTTCATAATCTCACCGAGGCTCTCCTGGCTGCGCACGATCAAGAGAGCGCCTTCCGATCCCTTGCCCAAGAATTTTCCAGGCTGCTCACTCCGGAGGTGGCCTCCGGGGCCATCATCTACGGCTTTAACCCTTATTTGGAGGAATTCGTGGCCCTGGAACATTGGGGCGACGTGCCCAGCGGTCTTCTCGTCAGCCGCAAAGAGCTTCCCCCTCAAGAGGAACAATACCGGATTTTCCCCGTCGGACCAGAATGCCGCCAAGGCTGCCTCCTGGTGATCAATGCCCACGAGCGGAGACTGATGAAACTTTCTCCGCTCATTAAGACCTTTGCCGGCATCTTAAACCAGGCCCTGCTCAATATCGAGTCCGTTCATGATCGTCGCCTGCACCAGAGGCTGAAAAATCGCTCGATCGTGGTTTAGCCGTCTGATTTGCTCGCCACATTGAACCGGCTTAAAAATCCTTCCAGCGAAAAACCGCTCCGGTCAAAAACAGGCAGAATTAAGGCGCTGTGCCGCCTGCTTGACGAACGCCTGGCCCAAGATGTGCATCTGCTTAAAATACCCCATCTCTCTTCGGTCTGCGACTATGTGGTTTTAGCTACGGCCACGTCAACACCGCACCTGGAGGCCCTGGAGCGCTACTGCCTCCGCGAGCTTAAATCCTGGGGCCGCATCACCCGCAGACCCATCGAAGGAAAACGCTCCGGCGGCTGGCGCGTCGTTGATGCGGGCTTTGCCGTCATTCATATAATGGATCAAGCGACGCGAACGCGTTTCCACCTGGAAAATGTTTGGTCCAAAGGCCGCAAGGTCTCATTTAACCCAGGCTCCGCAGTTGGACGCTAGGACCGAGACGCAAAAGGCCGAGGGGAGTTTTGTGCAAAATTTGGAGAGCATATAAAAATATATGGTCGAAAAATTTTGCGCGGAAATGTTCCGGCATTGTGCGTCGAATTCAGCAGTCCACCTGCGGAACCTGGGTTTAACGCTTCTCCATAGATTGCCCAATCATGGACTCGATTATTAGCCGGCTTCAATATCTCATCTCCCGGGCTGCGCCCTCGGCGCTAAGCCCTTCCGACCTAGTCCCGGCTCTTTCACCGGAACATTTGCGCGGCCAATTTGATCTCTCATGGCCCGTGGGTTTTCTGCTCGCCACAAAAATGAAAGGTCAACGCCCGTTGGATTTGGCGCAACAGACGTTGAGACAATTGCCCTCGAATGATCTGATCCAGGAAGCTTCCGTTGCGCCCCCGGCCTATCTCAACATCCGCCTGAATCAGCAGGCTCATCGGCGCATCATTGAAGAAATTCTAACATCAGGGAGTTCCTACCCGCAACAAACGTCCTGGCAGAAGCGGGGGGCTCCTCCTTCGGCGCTCTTGGAATTTTGCAGCGCCAACCCGACGGGACCATTGCACTTCGGCCATGCGCGGGGCGCCATTTTAGGCGACACGCTGGCGCGCCTCTTGCGCCATTGCGGCGCCCGCGTGACAACCGAATACTACATCAATGACATCGGCCGCCAAGTCGAACTCTTGGGTCAATCCCTGATCGCTCGTTACCACGAAAAAATTTCAGGCGCGCAGGCCCCCCCTGCCGCCATTCCTCCCGATGGTTACGGCGGCGACTACTTAATAAAAATTGCCCAAGAACTCCCCGCTGATCTCAATACCGCAGATTCCGAATTTTTCCAAAATTTCGCCAAAAATAAAATTCTCTCCTTAATTCGACAAGATCTGGACCGGCTCCATATCAGTTTTGACCGCTGGTTGGCGGAATCAGAAATCCATGCCGGCGGGGGCGTGACGCAAACGCTCCAGCGCCTAGATAAGGAGGGTCATGCACAAATCAAAGACGGGGCCCTCTGGTTTGTCGCCCAAGGCCTAAGCGATGAAGACAAGGAACGCGTCTTGCGCCGCTGGGATGGGCGCACCACCTATTTTGCCAGCGACCTGGCCTATCATGAGGATAAGCTCCGGCGCGAACAAAATCTCTTGATCAATATCTGGGGCGCCGACCATCACGGTTACGTCGCCCGCATGCGGCTTGGTCTTGAGGCTCTCGGCCATGATCCCAAAAAATTAAGCGTCATTTTGGTCCAAATGGTGCGCTTGCTGCGCGAGGGCAAACCCTTGACTCTATCGAAACGCGGAGGCGATTACGTGACCCTGGGCGACATAGCCGCCGAATGCGGCGAGGAGGCCCTTCGATTTTTTATGAACTCCCGAAGCCCCAATGCGCAGCTCGACTTCGATCTTGACCTTGCTAAAAAACAGGCGCCGGAAAACCCTGTCTATTTAATCCAATATGCCCATGCCCGCATCGCTTCAATCATACGGGAAAAAGCCGCTCGAAATATCAATTGGCCCAATTTAGTACAGCCCACGGAACTTTTTGAAGACGACCCGAAAAGCCGGGAGCTTTCCTGTCATTTGGCTTTGATGCCGGAAACAATTCTAACATCAGTGAACCGCCTCTCGCCTCATTACTTGGCCGCCTACCTTATCGACCTGGCGCGTCTCTTTCACGGCTACTACGAAACGCATCCTGTTTTATCGCAAGCCAACGCCGCGCTCGCCCGGTCGCGTTTTGACCTTTGCCTGGCAACCCGGCAAGTCATTGCCAACGGTCTGGGACTTCTCGGAATTTCAGCGCCTGAAAAAATGTGACCATTGGGCAGGGGCGGCGCTCGTGACTCGGTCTCGGGCCATTTTTCTGCTGTGTATCGTCAATATTGCCGGCGGCGCCTCCTATGTGGCCACGGATTACGCCCTGGAATGCTTCTCTCCCCTGGCCACGGTCCTCTGGAGAACGCTGCTAGGCCTAATTTTCCTGGCGCTTTTAAGCGCCCGCTCTCTGGCTCTGTGTCTTCATTTCTCCGATTGGCTTCGCATTGCCGCTATCGGCGTCTTTGGATATGCCGTGCCGGTCTTCCTGGGGACTCTAGGCCAAAAATACTCCAGTCCCATCAACGCCTCCCTCCTCATCGGAGTTGAACCTGTTTTTATCATTCTTTTGGCAGTGCTGTTTTTGCGTGAAGCGCTCACCATTAAAAAAATCATCAGCATCGCCCTGGGAATCACCGGCGCCGGACTCATCGTCTTGCAAAATTTTCCATTAACAAAAACTCCCGTCATGGCGCACTGGAAAGGGGATGTTATCCTCATCCTGCACGGCGCTTTCTGGGCAATTTACACGGTGATGGGCAAGCCTCTCTTGAAAACGGTCCCGCCTCTGCCGTTGACAACATGGGTTACTTTCGCAGGGCTGGCGGCGCTGATTCCGGCCTCGCTCGCCGCAGGCGAACCGCTTTGGCCGCCGTCTGTTACGGCCTCGGCTTGGGCCGGTATTCTTTTCTTGGCCGTTGTCGTCAATTGTCTGGTCACTTGGGGATGGAATAAAGCTTTGGAAAATGTTTCCGCGTCCATGCTGGCCAATTTCATTTTCCTCCAACCTCTAGCCGGCGTTATTTTGAGCGCCGCGCTGGGCCGCGGGGCTGTCAACTCCTGGGGAATAACCGGAGGGTTCCTCATTCTCGCGGGCGCTTATCTGGCCTCGCGGCAAGAAACCTAAAATGATCAGAACCGTTCCCGCGAATCGATTGCAACTGCCCGGCCCATCAAACAGAAAAATTCTGCGGGCAAACCAAGGAACGGGCGGAAAAAATCTAAAAACTGGTAAGATGGAATCATTGCGCCCGTAGCTCAGTCGGTCAGAGCGCCCCGCTCAAATTGGGCTCGCCGCCGGGCAACCGGCGGACGATAACCGGGTAAATTGCCGGAAAACTCTTAGAGCCCGGGAAGCTACAGCGTAGCCGGAAACGGCAAGCGCGACAGCAAAAAATTCCCGGGATTGGGCAATCGGCAGCCAAGGCCCTCCTGTCATCGGGCAGGGCAAGGTCCAGAGACTAAACGCCTGGGCCCCGGGGTGAAAATCCTGGGACAAGAAATAGTCCAGCCCACAATCCGCCATTGGCGGAGTCGGGAAAACTCGAAGTGGGAAGCATAACGGGAGGGTCGTTGGTTCAAGTCCAACCGGGCGCATGAATTATTTTTTAACGAATATTTTTAAGAAGAAAAAAGATCATCGCCTTTGTCACCTTTTTCGCCTTCCCCTTAGATTGCGGCGAAGCCGCGCTATGATAAGATAAAAATGTCCCCTGATGCCCCTTAACGATGTTTAACTGGTTTGAAAGACTGATTTTCGGCAAACCCAGAAATATCAATGATCCCGGTGTCTTCCATAAAATTTCCTTAGTCGCCTTTCTGGCCTGGGTCGGCCTGGGCGCCGATGGACTTTCATCTTCGACCTACGGGCCCGAAGAAACTTTCCGAATGCTGGGCTCGCATCCCCATCTGGCTGTCATCTTGGCTTTGGCCATGATCTTTACCATTGCCATTATCTCCTACGCATACTCGAGAATTATCGAACATTTTCCCATTGGAGGCGGCGGCTACGTCATTGCCACGACTCTATTGGGCCCCAAGGCTGGTCTCATTTCCGGATCTGCGCTTCTGGTGGACTATGCGCTCACGATTTCGGTATCCGTCGCCGCGGCGAGCGATGCTTTCTTCAGCTTTTTTCCCGTGGAATATCAGGCGCTAAAACTTCCGGCTGCCTTTATCGCTATTTTGGGCCTCGTCGTCCTGAACTTGCGCGGCACCAAAGAATCAGTGACGGTGCTCATGCCCGTCTTTCTTCTATTTTTACTGACTCACGCGGCGATTATTTTAGGCGCTGTTTTGATCAAACTGGGATCTCTGCCTGAAGTCGCCCAAAAAATCCACCACGGTTTTCAAAGCGATATCTCAACCATCGGCTGGATGGGCATTGCCGCCCTCTGCTTGCGCGCCTATTCCATGGGCTGCGGCACCTACACGGGAATCGAGGCTGTTTCCAACGGCCTCGCCATTATGCGCGAGCCCAAAGTTGAAACAGGCAAAAAAACCATGTTTTACATGGCCACTTCTTTGGCCATCACCGCGGCCGGTCTCATCTTGGCCTATCTGCTTTTTAACATTGAACCCACCGAAGGTCGAACCATGAATGCCGGCTTGGCGTATCGTTTCATTGAAACTCTCGGCGGCTCCGGAATCGGCGGATGGGGCCGGTGGTTTATTTTTGGCACGCTATTCGCCGAAGCCGCTCTTCTGGTGGTGGCGGCCCAGGCCGGATTTATTGACGGTCCTCGCGTCATGGCCAACATGGCCCTTGATTCCTGGCTGCCCCGGCGATTGGCGAGCCTTTCCGACCGGCTCACCATTCAAGACGGCATTTTGCTCATGTCCATCGCCTCTTTGGGCACTCTCCTTTATGCCAAAGGAAACACGGCAACCCTGGTGTTAATGTACTCGATCAACGTTTTCGTCACGTTCACCCTAAGCGAAATGTCCATGATCAGATTCTGGCTGGCCCATAGCGCCAAATACAAGGATTGGAAGAAAAAAATAAGTATCCATATCGTCGGTTTTGTTCTGTGCCTGACGATCCTGACCATAAATCTCTATGAAAAATTCTTTGAGGGCGGGTGGATGACCTTGGCGCTGACCTTGAGCCTCATCAGCCTGTGCGCCCTCATCAAGAATCATTACAACCAAGTGCGGCAAAATCTCTCCAGGCTTGACGCCATCTTAACCAACTTGCCTGAAATTCCCGGCAAGACGGTTCCGGCGCTCAATCCCAAGGAGCCGACCGCGGTTTTGATGGTGGGCGGCTACGGCGGTTTGGGAATTCACGCGTTGCTGACCATCCAGCGATTATTTCCCAATTACTTTAAAAATTTCGTTTTTGTTTCCGTGGGCGTTGTGGATTCGGCCGTCTTCAAAGAAGTGGGCGTGGTGGATGACGTTCGCGACAAAACAGCCGCTTTGTTGAACCAATACATGGATGTCGCCCGGCGCGTCGGAGTGGCGGCGACCAGCCGCATGGGCATCAGCACGGATGTCATGGAAGAGGCGGAAAAAATCTGCCTGAAGATCACCAAGGAATATCCCCGAATTATCGTATTCGCAGGCAAACTCATTTTTCAAAAAGAAAACCTCTTCAATCGCGTCCTCCACAATGATACCGCCTACGGCTTGCAACGGCGCCTGCAATTTGCGGGTTTAAATTCCATGGTTCTTCCCGTGCGCGTTTTATCACAACCCGAACCCACGGCCAAGAGAGGGTCTATGATCGCGCGCCGACTGACAGGCGTCTTGGCCGGAGTCAAGAATCAATCTTCCAGGCTTTTGCTTCTTGAAAAAAATGAACCGGCTAGTTAGACTTTAGCGAACAATCATGTTTTGCACTACATGCGGCCAGAAAAATCCCGATCACGCCAACTATTGTTTTTCCTGCGGACGTTCCCTTAAAACCCCGGGGAAATCCGCAGGGAAACCCTCGATTATGGAAACGCCATGGGTGAACGTTTTAGGAATCTCCGCCCTATTTGGCCTGGGTATGGCCGGAATTTACCTCCACCCCATGCTTGAGGTGGCGGCTGTCGCTTACATCGCGGTGGCCGCGAGCACGATTTGGGTCTATAGGGACAGCGCCAGACATCAAATGAGCAAATGGCCCTGGACTGTGGCGACCCTGGCTTTATGGGCGCTCGCTTTCCCGGCTTACCTATGGAAAACCCGACGGTGGCGCGGTTTAATTCCCGGAGCCACGATGGCTGTTTTTGTCGTGGGCCTTCAAGCCTTCCCCAATCTTTACTCAGCGAATAAACATTTCCGCCGCGGCGTCATTTTCGCCGGACAGCAAAAACTTACCCGTGCCGAGGACGAATTTAAAAAGGCTCTTCAAAAAAATCCCGATCTCGGCGAAGCCCAA
>JACQPE010000090.1 GCA_016207685.1 Elusimicrobiota bacterium
CAGAACCCTCCCTCCTCTACTCATTTCTCCCTTGGCTGGATTGGAGCTATTTATGATGGAAAATTCCATAGATTTTGAGAAATTAACTTATCGGCTATGTCATTAAGGGTGAAGAGCGAAAAGCGAAGAGCGAAGCGTGAGCGAGGCGTGAAGCGATCAGTGCGAGGAGCGAAACGCGAATAGCGAAGAACGAATAGTCAATAGGTTTGGTTATGAAGAAAGCGATTGCAGCGCTTGTCGCCAGCTTGGTTTTAGCTATGTTGTTGCCGGTCCCTGATTTGACAGGGGCCGCAGACACTCTGAACCCGCCGCCTGTAAATGAGCAGAACGCGCCGCAGGGCTGGGAGAATTTTTTTAAGCAAGCCTGGGACGCGTACACATCCAAAAAATTGAAAAAAAGTTTAGGATTGGTCAGGGACGCCCAGGGCATTTTTGATCGTCAAAAAGAGCGGCCGATGGCTGATCTGGCGGAAATGTTGAACCTGGAGTCTCTTATTTTGCGCTCCTTGAGCCGGCACCGGGAAGCCTCTCAAATTTGCGAACGATTGACTAAAATTGATCAAAAGCGTTTGAAGAGCCCGGACCCTTTATTGTCTGTTGATTATGAATGTTTGGGGGAAACTTATGAAAAAACAAACCGCCATGAGATGGCATTAAAAGCCTATAAGAAGGCGTTGGCCATGCGCGAGGAACTGCCGCAAACGCCTCCCGTGGTTGTGCGGCGGCTTAGGCGTATCATCAACCGGCTTTCGTCCCATGAAGCCCGAGAGACGCCGGGGGCTTCCCCGGCAAGCGACGCGGACCAAGAAAAATCCTTTGCTCTTGATGCGGCGTTGGTTAAGAAAATCAAGAAAATTTGCCGGGGACTTAATGAGGAAAAATTGGCCGCGAAGCTGCGGCTGGCATCTCAAGAGATTTTAATTTTTGCCGAGCAAGCCGAGGCGGGCCGATTTTTTCCAGAAAGTGTTGTCGTGGGCGGCTTTGAAGGCAATCTTTTCAGCGCGGAGCCCCTCGTTGAATTGGCGTGCCGTGGGGAATCAAGGCCTTTGTGCGCCCATTACCGTGACGATTTGGACCGCAGGATGCGCCAAATTATTTTTTTGCGCGGTGTTTTGGGCGCGGAGAAGTGGGAGGGTCAGAGAGTCTATGATGCGCAATTTATGATAATGACAAATTTCGGGGCGTTGGTTTACCCTGTGGCCAGAGATAATTGCGCCCAGCGGGCAGCTAATAAATAAATTTGTCGAAGGTCAATCTTTAGGCCTAAAAGTCCTAGGTTCTAAAGTCCCTAGACGAATTTCATTTGGGGCGTCAAAGTTTAAATAATGCTCGCGTTTATATTGCTTGCGGCCTTTCCCGTTTGCGGGCAGGAATTTAGCATTTCCGGGTTTGCCGCCTTGATCGAAGCCACGACTAAGCAGGCTTATTTAACGCAGCAGCGTTTTAATCACACGCGTGACTTTATGTGCGCCAAACCCAAAGACGCCTGCGCCGAAGGCCTAAATTTGACCGCGCGCGAGTATGGGTGGTTGGCAGCCCATGTTCACAACATTAATGATTATGTCAGGCCCTTGGAGGAATCGCAGGCGCTCGAAGATTATTCGACATCGGATCAAAAGGCTCTCCGATTCAAATTCGCGCAGCTTTTAGCCGGACTATCCATGAATATCACCGGCATGGATTATATGCTGGCGCTGCGCTCAAGCAATCGGCGCCGGCAAGAAAAATTGGCGCCAGCCCAGGAAAATATTTATTTGGCGGAAATTAATTTTCGGGCTGTTCTGGGACCGTTTCGCGATCGCGCGATGCGGATTTATAGGCGCTTGCCGCCCCCATTTGAAGATAGCGAGTCGCCGGCGCCCGAGGAACTTAAGTTTCTGGAGCAATGGCGGTGACCGCCTTGATGAAACGGCGCTTGATCGCCGCGGGCCTGATTTTTTTATCTTTAGGCCGGGCTTTTGGGAAGGACGATGGAATCGAATATAACGCTCTCAATCATCTGTTTGATCGAAACTTGGCGAGCGCTGTTTTGGCGGCCCCTTGGCTTCCTTGGGTGTGGCAAAACAAAGGATGCGCGAGCGGCCAACGCAGCCCGGCGTCCACGCCGGGCCCCAAAGTGGATGTGCCGGTTGAAATCGATCCTTCGCAAGAAACGAATGTTTCCACAACCGCCCTTCATGACATCGGAATGGTCATGGAGCATATCCATGAGAATTATCCCGAAGCAGTCGGGGATGAGCAGCTGATCGAAGCTGCGACGGAGGGGATGCTTAAGTCATTGGATCCCTATTCCGGCGTCGTGGATTCCGAGGAAAGAAAGTCTCGCGATGCTATTTATAAGGATCAGTCCAATTATTCCGGGACAGGAATCGCCTTCCAGCCCAAAAACCAGGATCAATATCCCGTTGTTTATTATACCTATCCCGAATCCCCGGCTTATTTGGCGGGAATCAGAAGCGGCGACGCCCTGCTTGCGGTGGATGGATTGGATGTTAGAGGTTTGAGCCTTGATGAGATCGTGGAGAAAATTCAGGGGCCGGAGGGCTCGGAGGTGTCATTGGCCGTTGTTTCGGAGCGCCCACCGGCCGCAGCCGCTCCGCGGCAGGTTGCTTTAAGGAGAACGGTTTTTGCTTTGGCTAATGTGTATTTTGAAATGGCCGCTTATCGCGTCGGATACGTTGACATTCGGGGATTTCATGAAAAGACTGCAGGCGATGTGGAGCGAGCGATTGTCGCCTTAAAGAAAGAGGGAATGAGACGGTTGATCATTGACCTGCGTGGAAATACCGGCGGCCGCGTGAGCGCGGCGGAAGACATGGCCAAACAATTTTTAAAAAAGGGGGACATCGTAGTCCAAGTTGCGGGAAAAAATAGCAGTTCCTCCGTCGCTACGGCACAAGACGGGCCCTTCGTTGATATGCCATTGGCGATTTTGGTTGACTACAATACGGCTTCGTCGTCGGAACTTTTTGCCGGCGCCTTACAGGCGCATGGCCGGGCTCTTTTGGCCGGCTCCCAGACTCATGGCAAGGGGATTATTCAACACCCTAAGGAGAATTTTCCATTTCCGGGACACACGACATGGATGACCCAAGAGCGTTATTATTTTGTCAATGGCCGGACCGTGGGTTATCCCCAAACAGGGGACAATGGACTTGTGCCCGATATCGTTGTGACCAATGACGCGTCTCTTTTGGAAAAAATTGAGAATGACCGCCTGATGCGCATGATGCGCCAACCTTTGCCCAATCCAACGCCGGACGAGGTCTTGCGCGCGGCCGTGCGCTATTTTTACGCCCAGGCGGTGAGATGAGGGAAGAAAGATTCGTAATTTCCTAACCTGGCTAATCTCTTTTTATTTTTTTCTGCCGGCGTTCCAAGGCTTCTTTGAATAGGCGTTTTTCTTCTTCGGTTTCGGGAATGAGGGGTGGCACTCCGATGGGCCGCCCTTGGGCGTCAACAGCCACCATGGTGACAAGGCAAGAATTTGTCTGCCGGCGCTTTCCGGTGTCGAGATTCTCGGCAAAGACATTAACTCCGACCTGCATGGAGGAATGGCCGGCAAAATGGACCTGTGCTTCCAGGATGACGAGTTCCCCGATGTCAATGGGCATGGTGAAATCCACTCGGTCAAAAGAGGCGGTCACGCAAGCTGCGGTCCCGGCGTGGCGGCAGGCCGCGGCGTAGGCCGCGTTGTCAATGAGTTTAAGGACGCTGCCGCCAAAGACGTAGCCCCTGGGATTGGCGTCTTGGGGGAGCATGAGGCTCGAGAGCACGCTTTTGGAGGCGTGGGGATGTTTGCCGGAATGCCGTTGGCTCATGGTCCTCTTTTATCAAATCCGTAGGATTCTCATAGTACAATCACGGGATGGCGCTTCCCTCCGTAATCCAGGCCGCCCTATTGATCGGACTTCCCTTGATCCTTAAGATCGTGGCAAAATGGAATAAATTTTTGAATTGGCTGGGTCCTACGGCCTTGTGTTATTTGATTGGGATTCTCTGGGGCAATTTGCCCGTTGCCTTTGAAGCCAAAGTTTCTTTAGGGCTGGCTCAGGCTGCCGTTCCTTTGGCCTTGCCGATGCTGCTATTTTCCATGGATTTACGGTGTTGGCGGCGGCTCGCTATAACGTCTCTAATTTCTTTTGGTTTGGCCGTTGCGGCTGTCCTTATGGGAATTGTGGCCGTCACCAAGTTTTGTCCGCTGGAATCGGCGGATCCTTGGAGAATCGCGGGTATGTTGATCGGGGTTTATATCGGAGGCACCGCCAACATGAGCGCCATAGGCATGGCCCTTCGTGTGCCTACGGAGACTTTTGTGCTCGTGAGCGCGGCGGATGTCCTTTCGGGCGGTATTTATTTTCTTGTTTTAATGACCGTGGCGCAGCGCCTTTTGCTCTTAATTTTACCGGCGTTCGTTAGTGATCATTTGAGTCTCAAGGCTGATCTGGGCCGGACCGATTCCAATCTAAGATTTGCTGCGAATTGGCTTTGCGCGCCGGCATTGGCGGTGGTCTTGGTCGTTGTCTCTGCCGGATTATCGTGGATTTTTTGGGGCGCGCTTCATGAGGCGTTTGTTGTTTTAAGCATCACCACCTTGGGACTGCTCTGTTCCCTGGCGCCCAACGTGCGGGCGTGGCCCGCCAGCTATGAAATGGGGGAGTATTTGCTGCTTATTTTTTCGTTGGCAATCGGGAGCTTGGCCAATTTTCGGGGGATGCTCAATCAGGGCTCGGAGATATTGATTTTTACAACGGCGGCGCTTGTTGTTTGCGTGGGGCTTCAAGTGATTTTAGCCGCGATTTTTCGTATTGACGCGGATACCACGATCATGACTTCAACGGCCACAATTTTTGGCCCGGCTTTCGTGGGCCCCGTGGCTGCTTCCATCAAAAACAGGGAATTAATCGTGACGGGCTTGGTGACCAGTTTGGCTGGTTTCGCCGTGGCCAACTATGTCGGGATCGCCGTGGCTTATTTTCTTAGACCTTGATTCTTTATAGATTCCGGGGCCTTATAGAGATTGTCCATATAGTTGAGGATAAAGTTTTTGACTTGTCCGCGATCCGGCAGGCCGGCAGCCATACCATAGAGAGCCGCCGAACTTTCCGGCGCTGGTTGGCCATTAACGGTTGCTTGAGTAACGGCGCTTTTTAAGTCGCGTAAAAAATCGTTGGTCACCGCTGCATGCGCGGGAGTGACCATTAGATGCAAGGACGGTGGAAACTGTTGGCGCTCTAAATGCCAACCCTGCGCCTCCATCAAGTCGGCCAGGGCGTAGACGTTAATTTTATCGGAGGTAAAGGCAAAAACGCTCATGTCGGGATTTCCCATGACCGAGAGCCCCGGGATGGCGTTGATGCCGTTAATGAGCGTTCGCGTCGTTTCCATGATGGTTTTTGCCAAATGACAGTAGCCGTTTTCACCTAAAGACATCAACGTGGCCCAAGCAGCGGCAATGGGTCCTCCGGGGCGGCTGCCGGCCATGGTGGGCGTGGCGTAAATGCCCCCGGGCCAGTCCGTGTAAACATAGTACTGGTAGCGATGCAGCGCAATGTTGCGATAGAGGACGGTTGAGGCGCCCCGCGCGCCAAAGCCGTATTTGTGAATGTCCGCGGAAATTGAGGTGACCCCAGGAACCTCAAAATCAAATGCCGGCACAGGGTAGCCGATTTGGCGCGCAAAGGGCAGCAAGAATCCGCCCAGACACGCGTCCGCATGAAAACCCAGGCCGCGTTCCCGGGCGATCGCGGCCATTTCTTCAATAGGGTCAATGACGCCATGGGGATACCCCGGAGCCGAACCTACGGCCATGATGGCATTGTCCGTGATGGCATTTTGAAGCGCTTTCGGATTAGCTCTTAGGTCGGGACGCAGTGGAATATGAATCACCTTGATTCCGAAATAATGCGCCGCTTTTTCGAATGCCGGATGAGCGGATACGGGCAGGAGTATCTCCGGTTCTTTAATCTGCGGCCGTTCGGTTCGCGCGCGGTCGCGATACGATTTGACGGCAAGCAAAATGCTTTCGGTGCCGCCGGAGGTCATGCTGCCGCAGCTATCGGGCCCTCCATTCAAAAGCTTACGGGCCATGGCGATCACCTCGGTTTCAAATTGACGCAGGCTGGGGAAGACGCCGGGGCTTAGGCCGTTGGCGTAAAGAAACATGGTCGAGGCTTTTTCAAGGAGACGCTCGTGCTCTTCGTTGACATAGTAAACCAGGCTCCAGGTGCGGCCTTTTTTCCATTGGGCGTCATGAGAGCGCGCCTCCTCAAGCGCGGCGGTCAATTCAGCCGGCGCGAAGCCTTTTTTAGGCAGAATGGTCGTTGCTTGTTCCTTTGGGGTGGATGTCATTAAATCCCCGTTAGCGTCACCTCAAATTTATCTCCTGCCCCATCCGATGGGTCTTCATCCAGCGTGAAAGGGAATAGGACAAATCCAACGGCGTCATAAGACGATGCGGGATAGGACATCGTGTAAACGCTTACGGTTGATGTTCTGACGGGAGTCAATCCGGTAATTTCTCGAAGAATGGAATTGCCGAGACCGTCAAGATATTCAATGGCGCCGGCGTAGTAGATGGATTTATTGTCAATGTTATTGGGTTCGAAGATGACACGCCTGATGTTTGTGCCGATGTCAACGTAAATGGGCGCTGCTTGGCCGATATCGCTGAATTCATCGCCTGTGCCTGAATTGGCGAAGGTGGCGGTGTCGCCGCTGCTATTGAGAGCCGCGCTGTCGTCGTAAAAGACTAAATCGCGGTAAGTGTTATCGGCGTCTTCGAGGTAGTCTTGAGGATATCCTAAATAAGCCGTTGCCGTGCCGGTCAAATCTTTCGCATAGAGAGACAACAGAAATCTCCTATAGATGTTGACGAAAGTCGCCGGCGTGCCGCCGTAAACGTTTTTGATCGCGCCGCGAAGAGTATTCATCGTGAGTTCATCGCCCCGGGTGGCGTAAGTGGATTCAAAATCTTCAAAAATCGCCAGAATTACATCCATGCCGTAATCAGGATTGTTAATATCCGTTGACGAGGTGTAGGTGCCCATCAGGTATTTCCAAAATAAAAGCGCGGCGCGCGAGGTCTCGTAATTCCAAGTCCAATAGAGCCAGTTATTCGCCGCGGTGTTGCCATAGTGATACATGCCGTCCCAATCTTCGTTGACCGCGTCGGCGCCGATGTCGGCCGTGCCTTCCAAGATTTGCGATTCGGCGTTGGCATCGAACATTTCATATTGGATGGTATGAAAAAGTTCATGCGCCGGCATGGAATAGATATTATCGCCGTTGCTTAAATCAGAAGCTATTCTAATGTTGTCGCTATCGGCCCAAGCGGCGTTGGCGTAATCATTGGTGATGTAAATCTCAATACCGCTGCCGCCGTTGGGAGCGGGGAACCCATAGGTTGAAACATAAGCGGAGTAGGCTGTTTCAAAGGCTGTTTTGATCGTGTTTCGATATGAGGAGTCGTCCGATGTGTCGCTCTCGAGGCAGTAGGTGAAGTGATCCGATGAGTCAATCTGGGTGTAATTTGAATAAAGCGAGCAAACGCTGCTCGCTGAAGAGGGCATGGTCCTTATTCTTGAACGGCTTACCCGGGAGGATTCAATGCACGATTTTGGCGCCGTTATTTTGGCGGCCGAGGCAACGCCTATTCCAAGAATTAAGCCGCCGGCAAGCAGACAGGTTGGGATGAGATTTTTCTTTATCAAGAGGGTTTTCCATAGTATAGCAGTATTCAATTCGCCGCCTTTCGTATGATATTGCCGTATGGCGTCGTTGACCGTGCGGCAGATGGAGTTGGGGCCCTTGGCGAATTTTGTGTATTTGCTTTCTGATGAAAATACCAAAGAGGCGATTGTGGTGGATCCGGGCTGGGACGTCGCCGCCATTAAAAAAGCCGCGGATGAGTTGCAATTGCGTATTAAGGGAATTTTTTTGACGCACAACCATTTTGATCATATCAACGGCGTGGGCGATGTGCTGCGTTTTGCCGATGCGCCCGTTTATATTCACCAGCAGGATGCCCCGGAACTCAACAAAGACTTGCAAAGCAGCATCCGGCAGCTTCGCGGCGGCGAAAAGGTTGCTTTGGGAGGATTGACTCTCGAATTTTTGCATACCCCCGGCCATACCGAGGGCTCATTGTGCCTGAAAGTCAATGAGCGGCTCCTGACCGGCGACACCCTGTTTATTCGTGGCTGCGGCCGCGTGGATTTGCCCAGTTCGGATCCGGAAAAGATGTATCAATCTCTTCGTAGAATTGCGGGATTGGATTCTTCGACGATCGTGCTGCCGGGGCATAATTACGGGCCCGCGCCGTCGGGTTCCCTAGGGGATGAATGTTTGCAAAATCCTTTCCTCAAGTTTGCCCTGGGCGCTCCGCTGGACGAATTTTTGCGCACGGTTTCCGGTTAAATGAGCAATTCCGGCGTTGGGCACGATCTGGTCAAATGGATTGAAGTGGACAGGGGCGGTCTCGTGCAAAATGCCCGTGCAATACGCCGGGAGTTGATTCCACCATCGAAATTTTTGGCCATTGTCAAGACCAATGCTTACGGCCATGGTCTTAAGGAAGTGAGCCGGGCCTTGATGGAATCCGGGGTCTGCGATGCGCTGGGCGTTTGGTCTCTGCAGGAGGCGTCGCAGTTGTGGAAGATGTCCTGGCGGCGGCGCCCTCAAGTGATGGTGTTGGCTCCGGCCCCTATTAAATCTCAGGCCATTGTTCAAGCTGTTCGCGAGGGGGCCTGGCTGGTTGCGGATAACCCGGAGTTATTGCGCGTTTATATCCAGGCGGCGTCATCAGCCGGAAAAAACGCCAGGGTTTTTTTAGACCTTGATTTGGGACTTGGCCGGTGGGGCTCGCTGCCCCGCGCAGCTTTTTTATTGGCCCGGCGCTTATTGCGGTCTTCACGATTGTCGTTAATGGGAATCACGACTCATATAGATTACGTACCGGGCTTAAACAAAACCGAAGCGGCTCTTAAGCTGGAGCAGTTTTTAGATGTGGCCACCAGCATTGAGCGCTTGGCGGGTCGTTCTCTAATCAAAACATGCGCGAATTCTTCAGTGTTTCTAGATTTCCCTTCGTGGCGTTTGGATTTGGCGAGGGTTGGAAATTTGCTCTACGGAATCAATCAAACCCAAACACCCCTTGCGGTTAAAAGTATTTGGAATTTTAAGGCGCGGATACTTCGCGTGCGTTCCTTGGCCGCCGGAGAGACGGTGGGTTATGGTAGCGAATATGTGGCGCCCAGAGCCATGCGCATCGCTTCCATCGCCTGTGGGTTTGCCGATGGACTCACCATGGAGCCGGCTGGCCGGGCTATTCGCTTGGCCTCCCCCGGACATTATTACGCGCGATCAGGCAGCCGCCGGTTTCCTATTATCGGCCGCGTGGGCCTGGGCCATGCGATTTTAAATGTCAGTTCTGATTCCAGAGTTAGACCAGGCGACATCGTGACTTTGCCCGTGCGGCGCACGGCAGCGCCGATGGATGTGCCGAGGATTTATTGCTAATCTTCAGCCGAAAGTTTAGTTTTTTATTTCAGCCGTTCAATTTTGATGATCGTATAGGTGACGCTGCGGCCATTGGGCAGATTGACTGTGACGCGCTCGCCTTCTTTATGGCCCAGCAGGCCTTGTGATAGGGGCGCATGAACGGAAATGGATCCCGTTTCCGTGTCCGCTTCCAAGGCATCCAATAGCACCCATTGCGTGCGTTCTTTGCTGGGATGTTCTTCAAGATAAATTTTGGTCCCGATGCGCACTTCGCCGTTGGGAATGTCTAAAGATTCGATCATTTGGGCGGCCACCAGCTTTTGCTCGAGCTCCCCAATGCGCCGCAAAACTTCCGTCTGGCGCTCTTTGGCCGCATGATAGCCGAAATTTTCCCGCAAGTCGCCTTGGGCCGCGGCTTCGCCAATTTCAGCGGAGAGTTGAATTTTTTCGGCTTTTAGCGATTCAAGTTCCTTGCGCAATTTCTCAAAGCCGGCTTTTGTTAAGTAAACTTTTTCGGCCATAGTCTACAGTATAGCCTTTCCGCCGGCCCCCGCTCCGCAGAGCTTCGGGGGAGGGTGCGGGGAAAATTTGTGGGTAACCTTGCCCCGGATTCCTTATGACTCATACGCAAACCCCTAAACAACAAAGCTCTTGCTTGCTATCGTCTCCAGGCCGAACC
>JACQPE010000092.1 GCA_016207685.1 Elusimicrobiota bacterium
ATTTCGAATTAATTGCTCAGGCTCCTAGGAAAAAATCTTTGTATATTCTGACTAGGCCCATGAAGAAAATTTTAGCGGGCGGGATCGCTTTAATTTATTTTGCCCTTTCCAATTACTGCATCGCTTACGCGATGCTGACAGGTAGGCCCCATCACCCCAATGCCTCCGAAACTCAATTTAACGAGAATTCGCATCACGAACATGGGCATAACGATGCCGATCATCATCATGACGCGCAGGATTCACACGATCATGGCTCATCGAAAAATTTCAAGGATACTTGTTGTACTAATTTTAAGGATATTGGCCCCGCTTTAGTTTCCGCCAAGGTTTCGATCCGGCTCGCAGCGGCCTGCTTACCCTTCCTTTCCGGGTCTTTTGCCTTTGATTCTTTTGGTGCTCCTTTGCCGGATGCCCGAATCTTAAGCGGCCAAGGCCCGCCGAGATCGCCGCCACAAGAAGTTTTCCTTTCCAATCTTAGCCCTCGCTCTCCTCCCTACTCAGCGAACCTGTAAGGTTCGTACTGCCGTAGTTTCTTAGTTTATCTCAAGTATTTCGGTTCGCATTGAGAAACGGTCGAGTTTAACCAAAGGCATTTGAAGGGGATGTTAATGCGTATGGAGAGCAGGATAAAAACAATTTTCGCGGTTAGTGCGTTTGCGGCTGGTCTGACCGGCTGCGCTTCCACTCAAGGTGCAAAAGCAAGGCAAGATTTGGAAAAAATTGTGAGCACCCGCGCGGGAATTGAAGTTTCAGGCGAGCGAGAGCCCAAAGACCTGGCGCAGGCGATCCGCGAGCTTTTAAGCGCGGATTTATCTGCCGACGCCTCTGTCCAGATTGCTTTGATCAACAATCCAGAAATTAAAGCCCTTTATGCCGAATTGGACGTTGTCCAATCTGATTTGATCCAGGCCGGCCTTTTGAAAAACCCGGTCTTTGAAGCCAAACTGCGCAAAGCCAGTGAAAGCAAAGGATCGAATACCGAGTTTTCGGCAGTGCAAGACTTTATCAGCATTCTGACTGTTCCCTTAAGAAAAAAAGTGGGAGCTAGGCAATTTGAGCAGGCCAAGCTGCGCGTGGCCGATGGCGTGCTGAAACTTGCCGGTGAAACGCGATCCGCTTATTATTCCCTCCAAGCCACGGAGCAGACTCTGTCCATGAGAGAAACTATCCTTGAGGCATCCAAAGCGGCGGCTGAGCTTGCGGAAAGGCAATACAAAGCCGGAAACATCAGTGCTTTAGTTCACGCCAGCGAACAGGCGATGTTCCAAGAAGCCGAGCTCGACGTTGTGCGGGCCGGGGAAGAAGAAGTCAAAGCCAGGGAAAGCCTCAACCAGCTTATGGGTTTAACCGCAGATGAGGCGGCAAACTGGAAGATAAAGCCGGAGCTGCCCTCCCTTCCGGCCGAAGACCCCTCTCTCAAAACTTTGGAAGACGCGGCCTTTGCCCAGCGTCTCGATCTTGCCGCGGCCCGCATGGAGCAAGACATTCTGTCCCGCCGCCTCACTCTGGCCAAGCTAGGGGTTATTCCAGATGCCAGCATTGGCTATTCCAGCGAAAAAAAGCCCGAAGGCGCGGGCAATGAGAAATTCACAGGCCCCATCCTTGAAGCACAGATTCCTCTCTTTGACCGGGGCCAGGCTCAAAGAATGGGAGTCAAAGCCCAGATCAAAGCCAGCGAACATCGCCTGGCTGCCTTGGAATTGGCGATTCGCACGGAGCTCAAAACTGCGCACAAGAGGCTTGTTTCTTCCCGCCAGATTGCCGAGCGCTATGAGGCAGTTCTTATTCCTCTTCATGAAACAATCGTCAAGGAAACGCAGCTTCACTACAACTTTATGCTTAAAGGCGTGTACGAGCTTCTTTTAGCCAAGCAAAAAGAGGTGAACGCCCGGCGCGACCATATTGAGGCGCTCAAAGATTACTGGGTGGCCCTATCCGACTTGGAACGTATTGCGGGCGGGAGGCTGATTGCGTCCTCCCTGCCAAGAGATCAGGCTCCAGAGCCGCAGAAACAAATGCCAGGCCCGGAGCACGAACACCATCATCATGGAGGTGATCACCAGTGAAAAGATCAGCGACTTTTTTAATCCTTTTATTTTTGTCAATCTCTTTTTTTTCCGCAAAGGCAGAGGAGCTGCCTTACACCCCGGTCATCACGCCCAACGGCAGCACCTTGGCATGGAAAATGGAAAACAGGGTCAAGGTATTTGAGCTCATCGTGGAACCGTGTAAACACGAGATGGCGCCTGGAATGGTTATCAACGCCTGGTGTTACAACGGCCAAACACCTGGACCCACCATTGAAGCGGTCGAAGGCGACCGGGTGCGCATCCTGGTGGAAAACAAGCTGCCTGAGCCCACCGCGGTTCACTGGCACGGCGTGCTTCTCCCAAGCGGGATGGACGGCGTTGGGGGCTTATCTCAAAGGCATATTCCCCCGGGGGACACATTTGCCTACGAGTTCACCTTAAAGCAGTATGGAACCCAGATGTACCATTCTCACGGAGACGAAATGGTGCAGATGGGTTTGGGCACCATGGGGTTTTTCATTATTCATCCTAAGAAACGGGAAAAGAAAATAGACCGTGACTACGCCATCATGCTCAATGAGTGGTTTGTCGAACCCGGGGCCATGACTCCAAATCCCAATGTGATGACCGACTTTAATCTTTTCACATTTAACAGCCGGGCTTTCCCAGGCACAGCGCCCCTGGCGGCGCGTCCGGGAGAGCGGGTGCGCCTGCGCTTTGGCCATGTGGGCCAGGACTTTCATGCCATACATCTTCACGGCCATACCTTTAAGACCGTGGCGACCGACGGGGGCGACATCCCGGAATCCGCTCAATGGCCGGAAACGACAGTGGCCCTTGGGCCGGGGCAAACCCGTGACGTTGAGTTTATCGCCACAGAAGGCGACTGGGCTCTGCATTGCCATCTGCGCCATCACCCGATGAACGCAATGGGCCATGAAGTTCCGTTGATGCTCGGCGTCAATCAAGAGGGTGTGGAAGATCAGATTCAATCTCAATTGCCCGGCTACATGGCGATGGGCGAAAAAGGCATGCATGAGCATACCGAGCATGCCAAGCACATGAAAGGGCCTGAGAATACCCTTCCCATGATGGCCGGAGGAGGCCCGTTCGGCCCCATCGGCATGGGCGGCATGTTTACGGTTTTTAAGGTCCATGAGGATATCCCCCGTTTTGCAACCGCGGAGGATTATTCCAAGCGCGTTCAAGCGCCGGAGGATTTGGGTTGGTACAAGAATCCTCCGGGCACGGTGGCTGAGAGTATTTATAAAGAGGGGAAAATTCCTTCCAAGGAGGGAGTTGGGCCATCTGGAAAACCCGTGGTCTACGTTTGCCCCATGCATTCTGACGTTCGATCAAACAAGCCGGGCGTATGCCCTAAATGCGGGATGACGCTTGAGCCGCAAAGGGAAAAGAAGGAGATGCATCATCACTAACGATACGCAGGAGAAGACTATGAATCATTCATCGGAGCTTTCAGGGATGCCCCAAAAAAACTGGAGGCAATTTTTGCCGGTCATCGCCATCCTTGCCTCCATCCTTCTTTTTACGGCTATAGCTGTTGCCGTTAGAGGCGCATGGAGCGCTCCGTTTGCCATGAGGATGTTCATGGGGTCTTTTTTTGCGGTGTTCGGTTTTTTTAAGGCCATTAACCTTCAGGCATTCGCGGATGCTTACCGGACCTATGACATTTTCGCTAAGCGGTCCAGGGCCTACGCTCTTCCCTATCCCTTTTTAGAGCTATTGTTGGCCGGTTGGCCGGTTTGTATCTTTTCAATGGGGGAGGCACCCCACGGGACGCGTTCACTTTGATTTTGATGGTCATAAGTTCCGTTGGAGTTATCCAGAAACTTCGAGAGAAGGAGGAAATTCCTTACGCTTGTCTGGGCATGGTATTTAAGGTTCCCATGACCTGGGTCACTTTTGCCGAGGACCTGCTTATGGCGGCCGAGGCGCTGTTGATGATAGGGATGTCGTTTTTTTTTTGAGGGAGCCCTTAATGACCCTCGCAAAACAAAAATAAGGAGGTAAACGTGAAAAATAAAAGAACAATCAAAGGGCTGCTGGGGCCCCGCCCTCTGGCGGGCCAGCGTCCCCCGAAGCTCTGCGCAGGGGGGCTGCTGGGCCTGGCCGCAGCCTCAATGCTGACATTGGGTCTTGCCTATGCCCACGAAGGTCATGGCCACCATGATGAGAAGGCCGAAGCACAGGGAAAAACAGCGATCGCGGAATCAGTAACCGTCACCGGAGAGGTGCTGGACCTTTCCTGCTACCTGGGCCACGGGAGCGCGGGCAAGGAGCATCAACAATGCGCCAAGGACTGCCTGCTTAAACTGCATGTTCCGGCGGGGCTCCTGACAAGCGATGGGACGGTCTATCTCTTAGTTCCTGACCACAAACACGAGAAAGCGTTTGTTTCTGTCCCTAAGATGGCAGCCCAACAAATCAAGGTGACCGGCAAAAGGGTCATGCAAGGCGGACTCCAGGCGATCCTGGTCGAAAAAGCCGAGAAGATATAAGCATATTGAAAATCCCGCATTAAAAAATCAGGAGGCCGTGATGAAACCGACAAAATACACAGGAATCGCGGTGGCCGCAGTTGGCATTGGAGCGGCTCTCTACCTGCACAAAGGCCATGAAGGCCACCATCCGCCTTATCTTCTCCATCCGCCGGTGGTCCACTTTCCCATCGCTCTTTTGACGGTGGGGTGGGCCGCCGGCGCGATGGGCCGGCGTTTCGATTGGCTCTATAAGACGGCTACAGGGCTTTTGTGGTTAGGGACTTTAAGCGCTTGGGTTGCTATGGGGCTTGGCCTTTTGGCTGCAAAAACAGCTCCCCATGTTCCCCTGGCCTGGCAGACCTTGAATCTACATCAAACGCTGGCCTTTTGTACCGTCGGAACATTCACCGGGCTTTCGATCTTGCGTTGGCGTCTTAAGGAGCGCTGGCCTGTGTGGTTTCTGGCTTTATGGCTTGGGGCTTGCGGGCTCGTTTTAGCTACGGGTTACCAGGGCGGAGAGCTCGTGTTCACGCATGGAATGGGCGTGATGATGGAGTGAAATATTTCTTCTGGCCAAGGGCTTGAGGCGGCGCTCGGTAAGAGGGCCCATCCGAACGGATGGGGGCAGGGCCAGGATGTGCTTTTGGATGGCGGTGTTGACTGTTCTTTCGATATGCAAAAAATAATCAATGAGAAACGGGGTTGAAATTCGAGACCTCTGTTAGCCAAAACGTTAGCCAAAAATGAAATTTACGTCAGGCATTTATTGTCCGTGGGACACCATCCGCATGGTTCCAACGGATTCGATTAAGGACCACAAAACAAGTTTAGACAGCCAACTCACCCACGATCACGCCATCTTTAGCAACCCCGAAGTTGTCGAGGGAGAACTGCGAACCTTGCGACAGACGCAAGACTCTCGCGCATTCTTCTCAGAGAAGAATGCGGGTGCCTTCGAGGGGAAACCGCCCTTTGACAACCCCCAAGTCAAGGAACTTTTCCAAAAACAAAACCCCCAAGTGCCCAACTTGATGGGCCCGAAGTAGCCCTGGCCCGTATCGCTATTTATTGCGATTTGTTGCTATTCTATGCGCGCGAGTATGGCTTCTGGTATAGCTCCTGATATCAAAATTTCCGTTCAGGGTATGGCCTCGCCATACTCTGCGTTTTATTGCGTATTTGGTTGACATAATTGAGCCTGAAAGGCAACAAATTTCATGTCCAATTTTCCTGTTGAATTTTTATAGGGGGGCTAAACTTAAATACGCATTGACCATAAACCATGAAAGTATTGTTGATTTTCATCGGTTGCATTTTTTTGAGAGCCTCCTCTTTTGCCGCAGAGCCTTCTAGCACGTTGGGAGCCTCTGGCTCCCCGGCTGGTACCCGTAGCTCTGCGGAGGGTGCTAACCCATACCGTTTTGCCCTTGGTCTTAACTATCTTGGCGGCCAGATTCGCTACGACTTAGATTCCCGCTGGTCTGGAGAGCTGCGCTATTTGACAGGAAGTGAGGATGCTGCAACGGGCAAGATCACCTCCCAAATCTTTGGGTTAAGAGGCTATCGTTTTTTCAGGGCAGATTCCCGCTACAGGTTTTTTTTAGGAACTGAAGCGGCTCTTGTTAACTCCGATCAAAAGAACACCTCTTATACAGTGTCGGGCCCTGCCATCGGGGGCTTTGGAGGGGTGGAATACCGCTTTGGCAAACGATTTTCCCTGGGTCTCGATATCGGCCCGTATCTTCTGTCACTCAAAGAAGAAAAAACGGATGTCTCGGAAACGTCGCTGGAGTTTATCGCCAACACTTTTCTTATTCTTTATCTTTTTTGACCATGCGAAGAATTATTTTAATCATCAGCGTTCTCATGATCCTTAGCGGCGCCAGCTACGCGGGATTCCATCTCGGCCTGGGTAAGGCGGCGGTCAAGAAGAGCGCCGATGTTATTGAAGAAGCCGTCGCCAAAAGCACGGCCGCGGCCGGCGGTGGCACAGGAGGAGGCAGCAGCAGCGGCAGCAGTGGATCGCTAACGGCTCCGGCAAACGTTTCTATTGCCAGTGTTTATAGAGCCAGCTTTACAATTACTTGGAATGATCAGGGTAATCTTGCGGGAGTCCTCTATCAAGCCCAGGCCTCAAGCGACAGCTTTAACGCGATAGCCGCCAGCACGCTGACCGCGCAAACCTCCGTCGCCTTCGAGAGCTTAGGTTTTGATTATTCTTACTCAGCCAGAGTGCGCTCAGTCAAAGACAACCAGCAATCAGACTGGACCGCCGCTGTTTCTACCACCACGCGCCTTCCCCATTGCGGGACGGGCCCGCTTTTTTCAACGGCGCCTCTGGACCTGGCCGCTATCCAGTTTATATTACCCATCGGCAACCCCAACCCCCCAGGCCATACATGGCCCACTGCCCATAATTATTATTTTTTTAAGAGCACCGGAATTTATTATCCGCTTTACGCGCCGGCCGACGGTGTGATCAATGCCGTAGGCAGTCCCGGCGGCCCCAATGTGGATTACAAACTGTCGTTTCAGTCATGCGGAGAGGTTCTGGTCTTCTATGACCATATTACGAGCTTTACCCCGGTTATGGC
>JACQPE010000100.1 GCA_016207685.1 Elusimicrobiota bacterium
GCGGAGCAATCTCCCACCGATCGAATCGGAAATTCCGCGCTTTTTTGTTCGGGACTTTTCCCAATATAAAGTTTCCCCAAGTGCGGAATTTGGGATGAAGGGAATTTTCAATAAAAAATTTGGGTTAAATGTTTAGATACGGTCCCACGGGGATAGCGGCACATCGGTCAATTAGGCAGGACCCTGGTCCCTGGCATTGAGTTTGAATCTGGTGCCCCCCTCGCGTTAATCGTTGGGTTCCAACCAGGGTCCACCAAAACGAAGCATCGTTGGAAGGCTTTTCGAAAACATGCCTGGGAAATCGGCCATCCAGCATCAGGGTCATGGCCCCAGGAGACCGGGGGGCATTTGATAAACACCACACCCGATAATCGGCCGCACGTTGAATATCTAAAAAAAGAGTTGCGCTTAATTTTTGATTAGGGGTCAAAAGACCGCTGGACAAACCCCGGCTTCGCAAAGTCAAAGTGGATTGATGCTCGATCATGGACCATTGGGATCGAGCCGATTGCGCGGGGAGGGATTCGACGACCCTCCCTGCAACCTCAAGATTAAAACGCGCTCCGGGCAACGGCAGTCCGTTATAGAGAGCGGGGTCAGGAGGCCAGCGATACTCAAAACGCTGCCATTCATCATTAAATGGGTCATTAAAATTCAGAAATATAAATGCAAGCCGGTCCTGGGTCTTGCGTGGATCAAGCCGCGCCAATAGGACCGTCCTGGAGTCAAACCGCCAATGGGTCAATAAATGAAATGGAAGCAGGCTTGAGCCGCCCAGGGCTATGATGGCATCCGTCCGACGTTCCATGATTCCAGACGCAACGGCGGCCCAGCGCGCCGGATTTACGTCATTGTTGGTGATCAGCCGGCGTTGGAACGCGTAGGCCCGGCGCAAAAGAAACCAGGCTGCGGGTTCCATCAAACGCCTCTCGTCAACCGTGTTGACGGCAGGCATTAATCGCGGCCGGGATGATACCCACCCTGACGCCAGGGGGCGGCGAATATACCCTGATTTCTTATTATCCAGAGTGACAATTTTAACCCAAAAAAAAGACTGCGCCAAGGCAAATAGAAAAAAGCCGCACAACGCCAAACGGGCCGCAAGCCGTAAAGTGGGCGATGGTGAAAAATTCCATATTTCGGCCGTTATCATCGCGGAGGCGATCCAAAGTCCGGGCCAGACGACGCTGGCATAGCGCGGAGAGTAATCAAAAAAAATAAAAATAGCCGCCAAGGGAACTAAAAAGAAAATTAAAAGAATTTTATCGCGGGCGTCGCGCCGGATGGCCGCGCGCGTTAAGCCCGCAAGACCCAGTATGGCCACAACAGGATGGATCGAGGCGTGACCAGCGCCGTCAAAAGACGGCAGGACATTGTAATACCCCCCCGCCCGCACAAAAGTTTCCGCCGCCCAGTGCCAAAAACGGTCCGATACTGCGGTAAATGAAAAACTGTTCTCAAAGGCTTGGTTGCGCTCAATTAAATGGCCCCAAATTTCCCGGACCGGAGACCAAAAATCATCAAGCCCATACCAAATGCCGCATATCAAATGTGCGGCGGCCAAGGCGGACAAGGCGGCTGCAGCCATGATCAGGGGGCGTCTCCAGCATGAGAGGCCGCCCTTGGGATGGACAGCGATCAATGACGCGATTAAAGCCGGGGCCAGCAGGACGACATTATTGGCCGGCCAAAAAAATAAAGCCGGAACAAGGCCGCAGTAAACCACCACGGGGCCGGCAACAATGATCCACCCATGCTTTCGCTTGTTCCATTCATAAACCCCGCTCATGAAGATTAACACCGCCGCCATCGAGTACAGCAGGTAAACCAAGCCCCACCGCGCATAAAGAACCAAACCGGGCGTGGAAACCGCGGCCGCCAGTGCCGCCCAGGCGGCGGGTTCTGAATGCCATTTTCGTGACAAAAAAAATAATAAACCTAAAACGGACGCGATGGCTAAAAAGCCGGTTGCGGCCATGGCATCCAGCGGATTTTTCATTATTGCTGTCAACAGGACCAATACCGGACCATAAGAGGGGCCAAGAAGCCTCATTGACTCGGATGGTATCTCCATGTTTCTGGCATACGCCGATAGCTGGCGCGCCAGATTGACGTTGTCAACGTGGTAGAGCGTTTCCGAAGAGTCAAAATTCCAAAAAAACGCTAGGCTGCAAAAAATCAAAAAGCCCGCAATGCCGAAGGGTTTTGATCTAAAAAATTCTTTTCCCTTCATCACCTTCAAAACACCCATCGTCTTTTTCAATGAGGCCATGAATGAGTGTTCCAGTCCATTTTTGGAGGATGACCTGCGTATCTGGCGGGATCGGGGATGCCCGCAAGGTGAAAAGCCTTTTGGCGCTCGGCGCATTTATTGCAGCGATTACCACAATGGAGGCCGTTAACGGGCGCGACGCATGATAATGTCAACTCTAAGGGATACTTCCGGCCGAGCATAATCACTTGTTCTTTTTTCAGATGAATCAAGGGGGTTAAAATTTTGAAATTCCAATTTAAGGCGCTTCCGGCGGCCCGGCCAAAAATATTGAAAAATGAAGGCCGAGCATCGGGATAGGGGTTATTTTTCAATAAACCCAAAGCAATTGCCTCGAGTCCTCGGGCAAATGCCGGCAATGCAGCGGCGGACAAAAGGGCTAAATTTCTTCCGGGAATGTAATTGGCTGAATAACCTTGATGAAATCCGGGGCGGTATTGCCGACCGCTCCAAATTTCATGCAGCGCCCTTTTTGTTGGAAATTCTAAGTCAACGATGGACGCGATGTTTTTTTTGTTCAGGGCCTTGATGAAACGAGCCAGGCTCCGGCGTTCTGCATTCTCCCATGAATGGCCGTTTCGGATGAAAAACGGATGGACCTCATCCGAATGTTCGGCGCAAATAGCCAATAACACGGCGCTATCAAGGCCGCCGCTCACGCAAACGGCCATCGGTTTTTTGGAGAGCTCAATGTTTGGGATTTTGAGTTTTCTTTTCAATTTCATAAATAATAATTCTGGGTCCCGTTAAATCGCTGCCGGCGGTAAAATCCTTCAAAATTTTTGCCTGCAAATCTAAATCGTCAAAAAATTTCCGCAACCGTGGACTGTTGCGCCGGGTCGCGCCCTCCTCGCTCGTCACCACATAGCGGATTTCTTTTTCGCGGAGGGTATTGAGGCCGTCTTCGACATCAAGCAAATCATATCCCTGCTGGGACCATTGAGTATGCCGCTTCATGGAAATGAGTTCTCCGGCGCTTCTCAATATGCGCCAAATCTCATAGCCGCCGCCCGGATGGCTCTTAAGCATCATGTCGTAATAACGCGCGCGCGGGTGGTCCAGGCGCGAGGTCCTGTCCCAGAGCCGCGCCACTTGCTCCTTGCTCATGTTTAGGGGGGGGCTCGCGTGAATTTGATCGAGCAGCAATTTGCTGCCTTGGGGGATATTTTTTTCGATCCAAACTCCGGCCAAGTTTCTGGTGTCGGCGAGGCAATACCGTTGATCCCAGATGACGCTGCCCACAAGACCGGGAAGCGCCAATAAAACAATCATGACGGATGCGGCCCCGGGAAGAGATTCCATGGCTCCCAAAACTCCCGCCAGCAATAGTATTGCTCCCGGCGCCAGCGCTTCAAAATACCTTTCTGAACCCGCTTGAGAGTTTTGCCAAGATAAAACAATTAAGGCCGCCGTAATCGGAACAGCAAAAAAAATAGCGTCAAGTCTTCTCCGGCGCCACCAAGCCGCGAACCCGGCCGCAAGAAAAATAGCAACCAAAAATTTAGGCCAGCCCACCAGCAAAGCAATGTTGCCCATGGCTCCCCGGCCGGCGAAGCCGGCGGTATTAGTCAGCGTCCCTTGAGCATAAGAACCGAGGTCCCCTAAATCATGGACAAAAGTATCCCAATCAAGCAGGGCAAATGGGGTTCCCGCAAAAAAAGCCGCCTTTATCGCGGCATTGCCGAATACCCAGCGCCAGCGCGTCAATGATTCCCCAAAGGGCCTGTTCTCTCTGGCGCCGCCCAAAAAATGAGCCCAAAGCAAAAGAGGGGAAATCAAAACAGCGGTATATTGGCTCGAAGCGGCAAAACCCAGGGCGGCCGCCGCGGCAAGATAATCCCTCCACCTTGTTTCACCATCATAAACGCGCGCGCACAGCCACCATCCGCAGGCAGCCCAAAAAAACATGAACATGTCGGGTTTGGCTAAATGGCTGTAATAAACGAGCCGCGGCGACAATGCCGCCAGCGCCGCCGCGGCCAGCGCCGTTTTGGGCGATCCCATGAGGCGCCGCGCCGCCAGATAAACGGGGATTACCGCCGCGGCGCCGAAGAAGCCCGATGCGCCGCGCGCGATCAGATAAAACCATGAGGGGTCCCAGACAAACAGCCCGGCAAAATCTTGGGCCGAACGCGCTAGGCCGAAGCCGGACCAAAAAATAAAAAAAATACCGTACAAAAAAAATAAAAAATACATCCACAATGTCGGATACTTAAAGACGTGCGGGTTCAAGTCGCCGGAACCAAAATAAACCGCAAGATTGACGTGATGCGGTTCATCGGCGTGGAATGTTCCGGGCAGTCCGAACCAAATTCCAAAAAGCCGCAGCGCCAAGGCGCCGGCCACAATGAAAATCAATCCCCAAGGCCAAAACCGCCAATTTTTCAAAAAGTTAGCGTCCAGGAACATCAAGCAGGGTTGTCCGCCTTTTAAGAGTTAAAAAAAGCAGATAAAAAAATGCTCCTCCGGCAAAAAATTCCAACCACCGGCGCTCGATATGCCATCGGTCGTCGCCAACAAAATCCACCAGGATCCTCAATAAAGTGAACGATGCGGTGACGACAAAGAGCCCCGTGTATTCCCTTCGAAATGTATTTTTCCAGGAAAATTCTATATTAGGTTTCTGCCATCCCTCAAGCCGCGGGACGAATGCCGGCGTTCGACTGGCCCAGGAGATAAAAACATCGCCGTATTTTTTTCGTAAAAATTCTTCTTCAGCGAGCATAATCCGCTCATAATAAATCCAAAAAGCGGCCGCCCCGGCCAATATCAGGAGCCAAGACTTTATGAAGATCAATAATCCCAAAAAAATTAAAAAATTGCCCAAATACAAAGGGTGCCGGACCAGGGAGTAGATTCCTTTGGTATTGAGTGAATCGGCTACCTGTCCATGTGTATTCCTGCCGGAAGTGCCACGAGGGGCATGCCCGATCGTCAAGCACCGAATCGCCAACCCGCTCAAGGAAATGGCGATGCAAAAAGCCGTCAAAAAAAAATTAATTTCCGGCCCCAAAGCCTTCTCAATCGCCACCGCATCGGGCAATTGCGTTAAGGCAATGGGAACAAATAAAAAAGGGACGTAGCTTCTTTTCTTAAACAGCCTAAGTCCTGTTTCCTCAATTTCTTCCCGCAACGGCATAAATTGCTTTTATCAAGTTTCAAAGGCCTCCTCAACAATCAAAAAAGAAATGACATTTATATAAACTGATAATTGCATGGCGAAAGCTTTTTATTTGGCCTATGGGGGGGCGGAAACAACAGTTTTTGACTCCCAGGTTCTTGATTTCCTGGAACGACAAAAAGACGAGGGGATCGTCCTTCGGTTTATTGCATTTCAAGAATTGAATAGTTGGCTCCACGAACGGGATTTTATCACCAATAAAAAACGCCTGATCGCCGCGGCTTCGGGATACGAGCCCATCTTCCTGCCGCGCTTTCCGAGAAACGCTTTTAATCTCAATGGATGGGCTCTCCGGCGCGTGCTTGACGGCCAGGGTCCGCCTGCCGTCATTCATGCCCGCGGCCTTCAAAGCGGGGCCATGGCCGCTAAAATGAAAAAATTCTTTCCCTGCCTGCGCGTCTTGCTCGATCATCGCGGGGTTGAGCCGGAAGAATTTCTCTATATCATCCGAGGTGAAAAACTGCGCCGTCCCAATATTTTTGACCGCTATTGGTACCAGCATCTCAAAAAAATCGAACGCCGCGCCATTATGGGCGCCGATTACATATTTTGCGTTTCACATGCGCTTAGGGATCACGTGGCGGCGGATTTTCCATCGGCGATCGATAAGATCGCGGTGGTGCCCGGCTGCGTTAATTTGCAAAGGTTTTCGCCGAATGATGAGACGCGCATTCAAATGCGCGGCAAACTCGGACTCAACGGCCATTTGGTGATGGTGTACGCCGGATCTTTAAGAGCGTGGCAATCGCCGACTCAAATTGTTCAAGTGTTTAAAGAGGCTCTGGCCATGGGGCTTAAGACCTTCCTGATTGTTTTAACGCCGCATCGCCACTTGGCCCAAGGCGCCTTTGAAGAAACCGGAATCGAGCGTTCCCTTTATAAAATTTTGACTACCAATCACCAAACGACGCCGCAGTATTTGGCTGCGGCTGATATCGGCATCGCTATTCGCGACAATGACGTCATTAATCAGGTGGCGTCCCCAACGAAGTCAGGCGAATACCTGGCTGCCGGCAATCTCATTCTAACGACACCGTGCCCGGCCGATCTGTCGGCCATCGTCAAGAAAGAAAATGCCGGATATGTCCTGCCCTATCCCTTCAACCGCAAGCATCTTCAAGAAGCGCTAATAAAATTGGCGCATCAATGCCGGGAAGAGACGGGGCTTCGGGATCGGCTGCGGCAAATCGCCGGGCGTTATTATGACTGGAAAAAGTACCAGAATATTGTCGCCACCACCTACGAACGACTGATCCCCGGCGGCGCTACCTCTTCCTAGCATAAAGCGTCATGACGTCGCGCAGGTTAAATCTGACGGACCACTTGGCGGCGGGGGAACTTTTAATTTTTTCATAGATCCACTTGACGGCAGGGTGCCGGATGATATAGCTCAATCGAAAAAAACATAAGTCCAAGGGAAATGACCGGGCCTCATATTCATGGTGAAAAACATCAAATCCGCATTGGCGCAGGAGGCGCGTCATACCCTTTCGAGTAAAAAAATAGAGGTGCGTCGGCGGAACAATGATATGCCACCTCCGGCCCATCAGCCAAGCGAACAGGCTGGACCGGTCGCCGATATGCAAAGCTAAAAGCCCTCCGGGTTTCAAAAGCTCTCCGGCCCGACGCAAATAATGTTTGGGATCCCTGACATGATCGAGGACATCCCAAAACGTCACCACATCGAAGGGCGCGGCCGGGGCCGGATACTTCAGAAAATCACCGCACCAAACATTGTAATGCGCGGGAGGGGGCTTGGCCTTTAAAAGCTCATCGGAAATTTCGACGCCGTAGCGATGCCACTCCGGGCCGATCGCTTCCAGAAATGTTCCGGTGGCGCAACCGCCGTCTAAAATTTTTCCGGGACGCTCGAACGACCGGATCATTTCCGCCTTGCGGAAAAAATTTTGCACATGATAGGGCTCCTCGGCGATGTAGCTCACATAGCCGAATTTTTGTTGGTTTCCCTCGAAGTAGCCGAGATCATAATAAGAGGCCAGCTCATCCGGCGTGGGCATGGGCTCCACGGAAGCGATCTCGCATTGAAAGCAGTTAATGATTTTGAAATTATTTTTTTCAAAAAGGAATTCGGTTTGATGGAGGCGGCATATAGGACATGCGCTGACAAATCCGGGGTTGCCGTTAATCGCCACGAAATACCGCCAGATCGCCAAAGGATTGTTTTTTTGGCATCGAGGCCGCCAAATATTCCCTTATCCCCGGCATGCCGCAGATCTCTTCAGGGGGTAAATTTTCGATTCGATCCAAAGGTTTGCTCCACATAAAAATTTTCACTCGATTTTTCTTCAGGTCATCAATAACGCGGGCGGCGTCTCCGGAAAAACACCAACCATGAAACGCCGTGTGATGCGGGGGCCGGCGATTGCTCGCATAATAGAGCGCCGCCATTGAAGGCGCAAAAAAATAATCGCCTGTGGCAATCCGGTCTTTCACAAATCGCGCGGCTTCATCAAAAATACGCCCCTGCCGCTCATCCACCCGCAGACCGCGCAACCTCAGGGTTTTGATCGAATAATTTAACTTTTTCAGCGTTCCGTACTCAATGTAGCGCAATCCATAAATGCCTATAAAAGCCGCAAGGACCGCGGCTAAACGCGGCGTTCTTTCGAGCCAGACGGTCAGTCTTTTTTGTCTGGACAGCCATCTCCGCAAGGGAGTCCTATTATCCTCGGCTGCGGCGCCGGCATCCGCCCCCAAAAAGAAAAATCCCAGCACGCATCCCAAATGAGGGAGCAGGGTATTGAACGTCTTGCCGCCATGAGTGAAAATGCCGGTGTAAAAAGAGCCCAGCGCCATCAAGGCCACTGTCGCAGCGCCCAAATCCCGTATTTTGCGTCCTATCAAATATCTCGTCAACGATAATAAAACAGCCGCCGCATATAAGACGGTCAGGCCCAGGCTGGTTCTATTTTCCGCGGCCATCCAAGGGGAAAAAAGGGCTCGGGCCAATTTGGATAAGTCCGGCATGTGCCAGATGCCGGTGCCGGCTCCATCTCCTGTGAATTTTATTTGGACGCCCCGGATCACGGTCGCCTCCCACCAATCACCGATGGCTCCATGAGCGGCAAGATAACCCCAATAAACACCGAAGATCAACGCCGCTCCGATCGCCAATGAAATCAATGATTTTCCGCGTGAATTTTTCCAAGAGACACACTCAAACACTGCGGCCGATAAAAAACAGCCTAACAGCGCTCCCGCGCCGACGTCTTGTTTGCTCCAAAAAGCCAACGCAGCGCCGGCGCCTGCGGCGGACATAAAAAACAATCCCCCACCAATCCAAAATTTCATGGCGGCCACGCAAGCGGCTAAGGCAAAAAAAGAAGCCGTGTTGTTATACCACGGCCGGCCCCAATAAAGCTCGGGCAGCCAAACGAGCGTCACGGCGCCCAGCCCCAGAGAAATTTTCCAATTCAATCCCAGCAGCCGGCGGCAAAAATAAACCGCAAGAAAAACGGCCGCGGCGCCTTCCGTGGCCGCAAAGAATTTTAAGGCTTGATAGCGAAATTCGAATATTTTTAAAATGATGGCCGATAAATGAAATGCAAGCGGGGTTGTGGGAAAAAAGAAATCACGGTAGGGCGTCTGGCCAGTCGCCAATCGATAACTGCAATCAAGAAGCAGTGAGTAGTCCCCAAAGAAATCAATCGCATAGCTGCAGCGCCACCAAATCACGCCAAATGCCGTTGACAACAGCAGTCCCAGCCCCACGCTGCCGAGCGGAAAATACCGGCTTGACACTAGCGAATAAAGGCTTGCGCAAAAAGCAGGGCGTACTCGCGCATGTTGGGAAGAATTTTCATTTTGCTGCGGCCCTTTTTGAGATCATAGCGATAAATCAATGGGACCTCGCCGCAGCGTAGGCGTTTCGTTTTTGAGAGCTTAAGCAAAATTTCAGCATTGGAGCAAAATCCGCGCCGTTCGATAAATTGTTCATTGTAATGAGTTAAGGCCTCCTGAATGATTGACGCGCGGTAGGCGCGGAAAAAAATTGTGTAGTCGCGCACGCCGGGAACTTGAAAAAAAAGCCGCGTCAAAAAATTTGCTCCCAAGCTTAAAAAATGCCGCAGAGGGGGAAACGCCACGTAGGCCCCGCCCTTGGCGTATCGGGAAGCGCAAACCACGTCCAAAGCTTCCCGGCGCAAAAGTCCTGCCATGGCCAGCAAAGTTTCGGGGGCATTCGTGCGATCGCCTTCCATGGTGACAATCACGTCATCGCGCCGGGCCGCCGAGGCCGCATGACGCAGGCCCGTATCGAAGGCCTTGGCCACCCCAAGATTGGTGGGGTGGGTCAAATGGTCAATCGGCAAGATTTTTTTCATATCCTCCACAATTTCGCTCGTGCCGTCCTTGGAGCCGTCATTAACGACCACAAGTCTGCAGGGCTCATCGGCTTTGGACAAAACACCCGAAACTGATTCCAGCAATTGCCCGATGCCGCCGGCTTCGTTATAGGCTAAGATAACGATATAAATCATTTGTATTACTTTAGCTGTTTGAAGTTATGTGTCATTCTGATGCCTTCGCTTTGCTCAAGGTTAAATTCCGCGAAGAATCTGGAACATCGTTTCATTCAGGATGATAGATGGGCCGCTTCAAACCGCTAGAGAAATACAATCATCTTGATTAGGCATTTTAATAATAATTCAATAATCAGGGGGGAAAAATTAATGTCGGCCAAACAACGGGTCTTAATTACCGGCGGCGCCGGATTTATCGGCATGCACGCGGCGCGAAGATTTTTAGGGAAAGGATGGAATGTCGCCATTGTCGATAATTTGGTCCGGCCCGGAACCTTTGTCAATTTGGAAAATATTAAAAAAGAAGGTCCGTTGGACTTTATCAAAGGGGATATTCGCGAATCCGATATTTGGCGGCGCGCGCTCGCCGCGTGCGCCCCGAAACCTAACCTGATTCTGCATCTCGCGGGTCAAGTAGCCGTCACAACCAGCATCAAGGACCCTAAGCTTGATTTTGAAGTCAACCTGGCCTCCACAATCAATTTTTTGGAGCACCTTCGCCGACTGCCTGCAAAATCCAGGCCCGATTTATTTGTTCTTTCTTCAACCAACAAGGTTTATGGCAATTTATCCGACATCTCTCTAAGGACTACCTCAACCCGTTATATTTTTACCAATGGGACAATGGCCATTGGCGAAGATCGTCCGCTTGATTTTCATTCTCCTTACGGTTGTTCCAAAGGCGCGGCGGACCAATACGCGCGCGATTATTTTTATAGCCACGGCATTCCAACGACCGTGTTGCGGCAATCATGTATTTATGGGACCAACCAATTTGGCCTTGAGGATCAGGGCTGGGTCGCTCACTTCGGCATCCGCGCGATTCTGAAGGAGCCCGTCACGATTTACGGTGACGGCAAGCAAGTTCGGGATTTGCTTTACATTGACGACTTAATCAGTTTGTTTGAGCGGGTTTACCAGAAACGCAAAATAGCTTCCGGTCAAATTTATAATGTCGGCGGTGGCCTCAGCAGCACCATGAGCCTGCTCGAACTCCTTGATCATTTAAGCAAGCGTCTCAATCGCCCCATACACCAACGATTTGAGGGCTGGCGTGAAGGGGATCAAAAAATTTTCATTGCCGACATCTCAAAGAGCCGCAGGGAGTTGGGGTGGAAACCGGCCATTCCCCTTAACGATGGACTTGAGCGCATGCTTGGATGGATTGAACAAAATCTTCCCTTGATCAAAAGCCAACTGGGCCTTGATGAGCCGAAAGTCCAACGCCTGCCCCGCGACGCGACGCGGCGTCCAACGCCTGCCCCGCGACGCGACGCGGCGTCCAACATCAACAAGAGAAAAATTTTTTTCCCGGCGTCGCCGGACGTTGGACTTCTAAAAAATGCGCGTAACTATTCAGTCCGCCATTCCCGCGCAGGCGGGAATCTGGGCCCGTCAAAATCTGGACCCCGGCCTTCGCGGGGGTGACGAAGGGGCGCCCGAAGAGTTACAAATGCATCAGAGTAAAAAAATCAGCGTTGTCCTGCCGGCTTACAATGAAGAGCCGCATATCGAGGCCGCGGTCAGAGAATTTCTAGCCGTTGACGTCGTTGATGAGCTCCTCGTCATTGATAACAACAGCAAAGACCGCACCGGCGCCTTTGCTGAAAAAGCCGGCGCCAAAGTGATTAAGGAAATCAAACAGGGCATGGGTCATGCCGTGCGGCGGGGCCTGGCCGAAGCATCGGGCGATTGGGTGATTCTGGCTGAACCCGACGGCACTTTTGTGGCCCGGGACATCAACAAATTTCTTGCCTACGCGTCGGATTTTGAAGTTGTTCTAGGAACGCGCACCGCCAAAGAGCTCATTTGGAGCGGGGCCAATATGGGATTTCTTCTGCGTTGGGGCAACGTGGGCGTGGCCAAAATGCTTGAATTTCTTTTTAGCGGTTGCTGCCTGACGGACTGCGGCTGCACGTTTAGACTGTTCCGGCGCGACGCGCTTCATCGAATTTTGCCTCATTTAACAGTAGGCAAGAGTCACGGACTACCGGAGATGGTCATCATGGCCTTCCTCATGGGAATCAAAGTCATTGAAATTCCCATCAATTATCGCACCCGCGTGGGTGAATCCAAAATAACGGGAACGCTCCGGGGAACATTTAAAACCGGCTTCAACATGATCGGCTTGATTCTGTTCTACCGCCTAAAAACCTGGCTGGGATGGAAACCAACGTAAGTCTAAAGTCCGAAGTCCGAAGTCCCAAGTCTAACGAATTCAGATTCAGGACTTTGGACTTCGGACCCCGTGTCGCTGCACGGGGCAGGCTTTGGACTTTGGACTTTTAGCATGTGCGGCATCGCCGGCATTTTCAATTTTAACGGACCGGCGCCGGATCAGGATATCTTACGGCGCATGGCCGGAGCCATCGTTCATCGCGGTCCTGATGATGAAGGATTTTTTATTGATGGACCTGTTGGACTCGCGTTCAGGCGGCTCTCCATTATTGATTTGGCTACCGGGCGCCAGCCCTTATCCAACGAAGCCGAGGATGGCCGCTATACCATCATTTTCAACGGAGAAATATATAACTATCCCGAACTACGTCAGCGCTTGGAAAGAACCGGTCATCGCTTCCATACGAAAAGTGACACCGAAACCATTCTGCATCTCTATGAAGAAAAAAAAGAACGCTGTCTTGATGATCTCGTGGGCATGTTTGCCTTGGCTATTTGGGATAGACTTGACCGGCGGCTATTCCTGGCGCGCGACCGCCTGGGTAAAAAACCGCTTTATTACGCCCAATCGCAAGGACAGTTTATTTTCGCTTCCGAAATTAAGAGCCTGCTTGAACATCCGAATTTAAAAGATCCGGCAATAGATCCGCGCGCTTTGGATCATTACCTCACCTATCAAGCCATTGCGTCGCCCCTGACTATTTACCAAGGAATCATGCGCCTGCCGCCGGCCTGTTTCCTCATGATCAAAGCCGGTCACATGAGCGAACCCCGGGAATACTGGCGGCTAAATTTTGAACCCAAATTCCAAGGAAGCCCGGAAGAAGCAAAAATTAGAATACTGGAGCTTCTTCGACAAACCACCAAAGAACGTCTAATTTCAGAAGTCCCTCTGGGCGCTTTTCTCTCCGGCGGCGTTGACTCCAGCGCCGTGGTGGCCATGATGAGCGAGGTCTCCTCAAGCTCCGTCAAAACTTACACCGTCGGCTTCGATGAGGAAGATTTATCAGAAGCCCAAGCCGGACGCGAATTGGCCCGGCGATACGGCTGCGATCACCATGAATTCACGGTTAAAGCCGACATGACGAAAGTCTTGCCCAAAATTATTTGGCATTATGATCAGCCATTTGCCGATTCCTCGGCTTTGCCCAGTTATTTTGTCGCCCGGGAAACCCGAAAATCCGTAACCGTGGCCTTAAATGGAGACGGCGGCGATGAAGCTTTTGGGGGATACCTGCGTTATGCCGCAGACGCGATTTCAATGAAACTCAATTCTTGGCTGCCCGCGCGCGCGATGTCCGCGGCCGGCCAAGCGGCATCGCGTTTTGCCGCGCGTGACGTTCGCGCCTTCCGTTACGCCAAAAGGCTTCTTGAAGCATGGGACCCCAATCTCCTGGAAACAAATTTCCGGCTTTTTCATTATTTTAACGCGTCGCAGAAAAGACAGCTTTACCGTCAATCCTGGCAAGAAAACCTTTCTCTTATCCAAGGCCGGGAACACATGGATCGCCTGGCTTCTCTGGGACAATTTAAAGACCCCATGGACATAATTTTTTATATCGATTACCGGGGTTATTTGCCGGATTGCTTGCTTGTTAAAATGGATATCGCCTCGATGGCCAACTCTCTTGAGGCGCGTTCGCCTTTTTTGGACCACCGCCTGGTGGAATTTGCAGCGGCGCTTCCGAGCGCTTGGAAAATCAAAGGAAAAACAACCAAATGGATTTTACGCGAGACCCTAAGGGAAAAAGTGCCGGATTTTATTCTCAAGCGGCGTAAAACCGGATTTGGAGCGCCTGTTGACCGCTGGCTGCGCCGAGACCTAGGCCCTATCGCGCGGCAAATACTGCTGGGCCCCAGGGCCGTCCAAAGGCCCTATTTTAACAACCAGGAAATCGTCCGCCTCTTAAGCGAACACGAGCGCCGCGAGCGCAATCACGGCAACAAAATCTGGGCTCTTTTATGTTTCGAACTCTGGCATCAAATCTATAGGGACAAAACTTTGAAACCATCGGACCCGCTTGAGGCTGCGCAAGAGTGAATATAGAATATGGAATAGTGAATATAGGAAAAACAAAAAAATTTCTAAAAATTTGTTTTATCCTATATCCTATATTCAACATTCAATATTGCTGAATTGGTATGGCTGAAGGTTTGCGAATTCTCTACATTATTACAGACCTCAATTACGGCGGCGCGGAAAAACAACTTGAGCTTTTGGTCGGCGGCATGAAAAGTGACGCCCGTATCATGGTGGCGGGACTTAAGGGGTGGGGAGAAACGGCAGAGAGGCTTCACCGGCAAGGAATCGCGGTCTGGACCAAAAATGAATCACGCCTTGCGCCCGGGCCGCAGTCAGGATGGAAGGGTCTTATCGAAATAGCCCGGCAATTCCATCCGGATATTATTCACACATTTTTATTCAAGGCCAACATTTCCGGCCGAGTTCTATCACGGCTGATCAAGCCCCGGCCCAAAGTGATCTCCTCGGTCCGGGTTTGGGATAATCGCGCCGCGCCCTTGGCCCTTGAAAGGGCGACTGCCCGCTGGTGCGATTGCATCGTCTTCAACTCGTTTTGGGTCGCTGACTGCTATAGCCAAGTCACTTATCTCGATCCCTGGAAAAAACGGGTCATTGCCAATGCCTTGTCCCGCGAATTCGCCAAATCCCCCCAATTCCAGATGCGCCGGGAAACGCGGGCGGAACTGGGCATCGGACCGGATGAATTTTTTATCCTTGGCGCCGGACGGCTTGACCGGCAAAAAGGATTTGAATATCTGATTAAAGCCTTCGCCTTGGCCGCAACAAAAATTTTCCACACCAAACTTCTCATTGCCGGAGACGGTCCCCTGAAAAACAGCATTGGCCTGGCAATCTCTAAAAGCGGACTGACCTCAAAAATAAGACTTCTTGGTTATCAACCGGACGCAGCAAGACTGATGGCCTCTTGCGACGTGTTCATCTTGCCCTCTCTTTGGGAGGGCTCGCCCAATGTCGTTTTGGAGGCTTGGAACGCCGGAGCCCCGGTTATCGCCACCTCTGTTTGCGGCACCCCGGAACTCATTGAAGATGGCCGCAACGGCCTGCTCGTCCCACCGGCTGACGCGTCGCGCTTGGCCGAGGCCATCGTTAAACTGGCCGTTGATCCTGCTCTAGGAAAAAAATTGGCCGCCGCAGGCAAGGACTGCCTTAAAAATCACCGTCTTGGGGAAATTCTCGACCAATACAAAGCCCTTTATAAAGAATTTTTTAAAGTTTGTTGATTTTGTCAGATTTTGGAAATTCGGGGGACAATGTGCCCCCAAATTACCCGACGAATTATGCACGCTGTGATAGGGTGGACGTTTGCTGCGTTTCTTTGTTTGACTTCTGGGATCGCGAGCGCGGAGGGCTTTGCCGAAGCTGCGGACACCCTGCTGTCGTCTTCCCCGTTGCGCGGCGCGACCATTGGGGTCGTCTTCTTGTCATTGGATGATGGCGCGACCGCATACGCCAGGAACGCGGCCCTGCCGCTGATACCGGCATCTCTCGGCAAGCTCGCAGGCTCGGCGGCCGCGCTCGAGATGCTGGGCCCGGGCTTCCACTTCAAGACGTCGTTCTTGATGAAATCGAAGGAAAAGGGCCGCAGTAAGTTATCGGCCCTGGTCTGGCGTGGCGATGGGGATCCATCAATCTCGGGAAGAGGGCGGTCCGGCAAGTATGAAATTTTTGAAATCTGGGGCGCGACGCTGGCCGCCAAGGGCATCCGGCGAATCGGTCGTCTTGTCCTCGATGATCGCGCCTTCGAGCGCCCATCGACAATCGGCAGCTGGCCGCAGGATGAGCTGTCCTACTGGTATGCCGCGCAGACCTCCGCGATCTCTTATAACGATAACTGCGTTGACTTGCGCTTCTATCCGGGTCCGAAGATCGGAAAAAGGGCAAAGATCGAGCTCGATCCTGACTTTGGCTACCTTCGCGTCGTCAACAGGACGACGACCGGCGTCGGTGGCAGCCTATTCACGCTGGATTACCGGCGCGCTCTTCAAAGCAACAGGGTCGAGTTCTTCGGCGCGATATCGAGCGACTCGGTCCGTTCCGATCATGTGGCGGTGCACGAGCCGGCGCTCTTTGCGGCTCACACGCTGAAGCGGATATGGGACCGCAAAGGACCGCGCCTGGGGAAAACCGTTTTTTGGGAGAGGTCCGGATTGCTCGAGGAACTGCTTGAGGAGATCTTCTCCTGGGAGTCCCAGCCGCTCTCGCAGCTGCTGAAGGTGATTAACACTAACAGCCAGAGTCTCTATGCGGAACAGCTGCTCAAGGCGTTGGGTCGCCGGGTAGAAGGCCGCGGCAGTTTCGAGGGTGGGCTGTCGGCGGTGCGCCGTTTTTTGGCCAAGGCCGGGCTCGATGGC
Organism: Elusimicrobiota bacterium; assembly: GCA_016207685.1. Taxonomy (GTDB): domain Bacteria; phylum Elusimicrobiota; class Elusimicrobia; order JACQPE01; family JACQPE01; genus JACQPE01. Next base: position 16,568 of record JACQPE010000100.1, read on the forward strand.
AGCGAGCATCAACTGGTAGATGGGAGCGGACTTTCGGAAGACAATCGGCTCAGCGCGCTGGCCGTGGTGAAGATATTGCGCTACATGAAGAACTCGCCGCTGTTTACGATTTACTTCGAATCGTTGGCGACGCCCGGTGTTGACCGCGCGGCCCGCGACCGGATGAAAGGCGAGCCTCTGGCGAGGCAAATGCGCCTTAAGCGCGGTACGGTCAAACACGCGCGCAATCTGGCGGGGTACCTGCGCACCCGCAGCGAGCGGCTCTACGCGTTCGCCGTGCTGGTCAACGGAGAGTCCTTGGACCGGCCGGCGGTCGACGCCGCGACCGATGAGCTCTGCCTGGCCGCGGTTCGCCTTCTCCCCTAGCGATCAAATGGTCGCTTGAGAAAAGGCGGTATAAGCAATAAAATTTATTCATGCCGGCGCAAATTGGTGAAAGGGCTGCGAACTTCAGCCTTCCGGGCATTGATGGAAAAAATTATGAGCTTTCGGCTCTTGTCCAAAAAGGACCGGTGGCCGTAGTCTTTTCCTGCAACCACTGCCCCTACGTGCAAGCCTATGAGCAACGCATGATCGACTTGCAGGCTGCCTTTGGATCTAAAGGATTTCAAATTGCGGCCATCAATGCCAATGACGCGCAAACCTATCCTGAAGATAGTTTTGATGCCATGAAAAAACGCGCCAAGGGTAAAAATTTCAATTTTCTTTATCTACGCGATGAGTCCCAAGCCGCGGCCCAGGCCTATGGTGCGGTGCGCACGCCGCATGTCTTTTTGGTGGATCAACGGCAGATTGTCCGCTACATCGGCGCCATTGATGATAACTGGGAAAATCCGAGCAGCGTTAAAAAGCGCTATTTGGCGCAAGCCATTGAACATGTTTTGGCGGGCCAAGAACCCGCCGTCAATGAAACCTTCCCTGTCGGCTGCACTATTAAGTGGAAAAAATAAACCCACATGCTCTATCCCAAACGGCACTGGTTCGCGCATTCACCGGCTTTTTTTCGATGGTCTTGTTGGTTTCTTGCCCGGATTGTTGGGCTCATTTTTAATGTTCGCCGTGAGGGTCTTGAAAAATTACCCAAGGGCGGCTTTTTAGCCATAGCCCCGCATGTTAATTTTTTAGATTCCATTTTTATTTGGGCCACATTCCCGCGGCCCCCGCATTTTATCGGCGATGCGCATTTTTTGCTCCAGAATCCCTTCCTGGCGTGGCTTATCTGGGCAGCCGGCGTTGTGCCGGTCAATAGAATCGGCTCCGATCCTTATGCCGTGCGAAAATACCTGCGCTTGATGGCTCATGGCGATATTTGCGTCATTTTTCCCGAGGGCGCCCGCAGTTTAAATGCCCAGCCCATCCAACCCATGATTCAAGCGACTAAACTCATTTCAAAACTTAAAGTCCCCGTGATCACCGTAGCCTTGGAAGGCGCCTATGACGCCTGGCCCCGCTGGGATGCCAAAATACGCCTTCCCCGGGGCCGCTTACGCGTGCGATTTGTGGAATATCTCCGCACCGGTTCTTCCAATGAGGCCCACTCATCTAAACCCCCCTCCCTGGCCGCAGTTTTTAACCATAAAAACAAAATTAATGTGGGGCATGAACGTCAAAAGATTTTAGACTCTCTTAAACGGGCCGCGGAGGGGGAAGCGGCCGCCATTCAACTTGAGCGCCCGGGGCGGCCCCAAGAAATTCCGCGTCTGCTTCTTTTTTGCCCAGCCTGCGCCTCGACAGCCTCCCTAGAATGGCAAGAAGCGCGGCGCAATATTCAATGCGCCAAATGCCATTTTGCATTGCACATTAAAGACAACAAACTCGGTTCTTTCAGCCAGGGACAACATGGGCCTTACTTAACGATTGACCGCTGGTTCAACAAGGCGATTGAGGCGCTGGCAGGAAAAAATCCAAATGAACTTTTACTGGCGACTAAACTCAAAACTCAAATTGCCGAAACTGCTGACGAGAAGGCTCCTGTTTGGCCCGCTTCCATGCGCTTGGATAAAAATGGTTTAGCCTTAAGGACTGATCAGGGCACTACCGTTATTCCTCTTTCCGTCGCGGCCAATGGACTTCTGGAAGGCTCTGATCTGCTGATCATTTCTTATAAAAATAGCACGATATCGTTGATCAGCGAAGAGGGTCTGGCTCCGGCCTGGATCATCCTCGCTCGCCGCTTGGCTAATTTGCATGACTTATTCTCTGAAAGCTAAAAACGATATTTAAAGATTGCGAGTTCTTGATCTCCCAATTTCTTAATCTCTCTTATTGACATCGCCGCTAAGATAACTTTAAATTTTACCCAAGCGCGCGGTTTCGCAACGTCATGCCGGGCGCCGGGGACTTGGCTCCCGGGGGCAGCCCTCCAAAAACAATAGCGGAAGGGGGACCCGTCCGCGGGAAGGGGGAAACCGTCGGGACTGGTTTCGAGTTTTTGGGGGCTTCCCC
>JACQPE010000101.1 GCA_016207685.1 Elusimicrobiota bacterium
TCTCAACCGTGCGCTGGGGCATGGCTGACGGCGTCGGCTTTGATTCGCTAAATTTTGCGCGAATCAATGAACTTATGATCGTGACTCAACCGGCGCATATCCAAATGATGGCGGAACGCCCTTTGGAGGCCGTTGAGCGCGATGAATGGCGCGCTCAATTGATTCGCAAGGCTCTGTCGGCCTGAGATAATGCAGCGACGCGTGGTGACGGTGGCCGCGGCCTTGTTGCTCGCCGTTGTTGCCGGCGTGGCAGGTTATACGCTTATTGAGGGATGGCCTATATTCGATTCCCTCTACATGACGGTGATTACGTTGGCCACGATCGGCTACGGTGAGACGCATCCCCTTTCCAATGCCGGACGGGCATTCACAATCGTCCTCATTTTGAGCGGGTTGGGCATCGTTGCTTACTCATTTACCATGTTTACCGCGATGATCGTGGAGGGGGAACTGGGGCGGGTTTTAAGGAGGCGAAAAATGGAGAAGGAAATTGCCGCGCTGAAAGATCACTATATTGTCTGCGGCGCAGGGCCCACGGGCCGAGCGATCGTTGAAGAACTGCACAAAACGGGGCGCGCTTTTATCGTCATCGAGAAAGACAAAGAAAAGGTGGAGCGCTTTCGGGATCGGGGTTACCTTGTCATGGAGAGCGATCCCACTGACGACGAGTCCCTCGGAGCGGCCGGTGTTGGCCGCGCGAAAGGAGTTTTTTGCTCTTTGGATGCCGACAGGGATAATGCCTTTGTGGCGCTTTCCGCCAGGGGATTAAACCCCAGTCTGCGTATTGTCACTGAACAGGTTGAGGAGGGGGTCCGGGAAAAGCTGTTGCGGAGCGGATCGGACATTGTCGTGAATCCAGGATTTATCGGCGGCCTGCGCATGGCCTCTGAAATGATCCGTCCTGCAGCGGTTGGATTTATGGATTCAATGATCCGCGGCGCCACCAAGGAGACATTTAGAATCGAAGAGGTAGTGGTTCCCGCGGGATCGGCCTTCGTGGGACGCGGCATCCGCGAATTAAAAAAGGAGATTTTAGATGACGCTTTGCTTTTGGCTTTGCGCCAAGAGCAGGGGCAATATGAGATTAACCCGTCGGATGATTTGGTTATTGCGGCCGGAACGGTCTTGGTTCTTTTGATGAAACCGCTGCGCTTGGCCGTTTTGCACGAACGAATTAAAACTTAAAAGAGACCTAAATTTCCGAATTTTGTTGAAAAGAGGGAAAGGGGTCCGACCCGATGCGTTTACAATTTCGCGGCGCGCGCGCGAGCGATTCCTTTGGGGAAAGTATTAAAATATCGAAAATTATTACAAGAGAGGGTCCCATCCCCAAGGGCCGGGACCTATCGAGTCCCAGAGGGATGAGAGGTTGTTCCATGAAAAATTATTTTTCAGTTGCCTTTGTTATTTTTTTGAGCGCCGGTTTTGTTTTGCAGGGAGCGTCTTTGAGAGCGGAAATTGTCGCCATTGATTTGACGACTAAAATTGACGTTGATGCACGGGCCCGGATCACGACTTTAGAAACGAAAGCCGATCTTGCCGCAGGTCAACCGCGCGTGCAGTGCGCGGTCAGGGATGGGGCGTTAACGGAGATGCTGCTGGTGCGCGATCTCTTAGTGGACGTTCGCACCGATGTCAAGGCCAGCGCCCGGGCCAACGCCCGTGTTTCGGTTGATGCCAGCGCCCACGCGTCGGGAACGTGCCGGGTTCCCCAATGTGAGAAAAATTGCAGGTGGTCCGCCAGGGGTTCTAAATCAGATTTTGAGAAAGCGGACAAGGAATTCGACTTTGATTGGGAGCAACGCCGCGAATCCGGCTGGGCAAAATTATTAGTGGCCAAAGCTTCCGTTGTCGGATTGATCGCCAAGGGCTACAAACCCGTCCTTAATGAACACGACGGTATTTGCGCTCTGCTTGGGTCGGATGGCGGCAGTCTTGAGCCGCTGCAGACCATGTCCGCTATTTTGCAGGTTTACGCCGACTCCCTGCTCCAGGAGGGTCCCAGCGTCACGGCCGAGCCTTTGGATGTGCGCTGGGAAAACGATTAGGGGTCACATCTCAATATTTTACATTTTCGTTATTTTGGGCATCGTTATGATATTGTTGCGCGTCAGGAGCAGGGGCGTGTTGTGGATGGCGGCGACTCCGAGGACGAGAAGCAAAATGCGAGCCGGGCGTTTTGAGTGACTTTTGATTTTTTCCAGGGCATCGGCGCCTAAGATGGCTAAAAGCGGGAGAATTTGCAGCATATACCCAGCTTTGATGGTGTCTCCTTTTTTAGGGTCGGGGTGTCCGATGAGAAACCAGAGGTAGCCTGCCATGGAAAATGCCAGGATTAGTAAGGCCAAAACAAGCGTTTGTTCCCTGGAAGCGAACAGGTATCGATTTTTAATGGTTTCGATGACCGCGCCTATAAATCCTGCGAAGATTAATAATGACGGTATGATGCCGGCGATATTGGCGTGCCCAAGTTTTTGGGCCATTTGATATCTGTTCGTTACGATTTCCGGCGTCGCGCCGTTTCGAAGGCGGCTTTCAAGCATGATTCCGGGAATATATCGATCAAGATTTTTGTCCCAGCCGTAAACGCTGAAGTATCCCCAGTAATCGCCCCAGAGGTCGCTATAGAAAATGAGGGGGAATTGATTGGCTAACGAAGGGCGAATGGGGTCCGTGAACAGCTTATTCCAGTCGCGTCCAACGTAAAATTCCTTGGGTTGGTTTGATAATTTCCATGACGTTTCTTGGACGCGGTTGAAGGCGGTTGCGGAACCGAATTTGAAATAAAGCCGCGCGTAGAACCATCCGCTCACCGATAAAGCGATGGCGAAGGCGCCAATGATTGCCTTGATTTCAGGTTTTAATAATGAACCCCTCATCTTGTCCGCTTCTCTGGGGAGAGAGGGTGAATTAAAAAAGATTGTCGCGGCGATGGCGGGCCAGACGAGAATGCCCCATTGGCGTGAAAGCGCCAGTCCGGCCAGGGAGGCAGCCAATGTAAGAGTATTTTTTAATTTTGGGGATTTTTGGTTCAAAATACCGACGGCTTGATTCATCGAAAGCAAAGTAAAAAAGGCGAGCCAAGGTTCACCGCGGACCATGACCATGGAGCGATGATGGGCGGCCATCATGGCCAGAATCAGCAAGGCCGTTGTTTTTAACCTGAAATTTCCCGGCCGCAGGCGTTCACAAAGGCGCCACAGAAGCCATGTGATGCCTAGAGACAACAGAAAATTGAAAATTTGCGCGATTTTGATAATCCACAGAAATGGCGCGATATGAAGGTATTGAAGCAATGCCGGCAGCGCGTAGGGCATGGGAGGAGCGAAAAATTGTGCCGTCTCGGAAGGCTCCGGCAGGCGCCCTTGGGCCAGCACATTGATATAAGAAAGATGTTGAATCGCATCATAAGCGATCGAGGGATCATGCAGGATGACATTGGCTAAGACCAGAAGATTGATGGCCACAAAAAAACCAATGGCCGCCATGCGCTCATGACGATTGAGAGAATTTTGGTGCATCTGGACTAACCATACGAATTTTAGGAGGATAAAATTATGGGAATGATCAAAGCCTTGGGGCATGTTGTTTTTAAAGTTCGGTCGTTGGAGCGATCGGTGCCGTTTTACCGGGATATCTTGGGAATGCGCGAAGTGGCGCGTTATGGCGATTCAATGGTGTTTTTTTCGCTGGGGCAGAATCACCACGATTTGGCTTTGATGGAACTGCCCGGCGCCGTTTCCGGTAGCGCCGCATCCGTGGGCCTCTATCATGCGGCCTTCAAGGTCGGCGATAACCTGGCGGATTTAGGGGCATTTAAAAATTATTTGGAAAGTCGCGACGTCGTTATTTTGGGCGTTTCGGATCATGTGGTCAGCCAATCGCTTTATGTTGTTGATCCCGACGGCATTGAGCTTGAGTTTTACGTGGATGCCGATCCAAAAATTTGGAAAGAAAACCCGTCCGCCGTCGCCAGCATTCGCCCTTTGCAGTTGCCGTGAGTAAATTTTTTCCCGCCTGTTTCATTTTATTGATTTTAGGGCCTGCGGCTGCGATCCAGGCGCAGGAATTTTGCGATGGCGTGTGCGATGAGGGAGATTGGGGCGATCTCGAGGGCGATTGCTATTTTCAGGATTGTTTGCTTGAAGAAAACGGTGAGGCGCCGTCTCAAAACCGCCGGAGACCTGTTTTCGGGGAGAATGGTCCAATGAGCCGTGATTTCAGCCATGATCGGCAAGAAAAAATAACGGTGCGCCGGACAGGATCAAAATACAAGGTGACCGCGAGCCGCCCTTCGGGTTGGTTTCAAACAGGGCAAAAAGCGGACATCGTATTATCGGCCTTGGGTTTTAATGAAACCGGGGGTCCGCTCTTGTTTAATCATCCCATGGGCGTGGCCAGCGACGACCGCCGTTTGCTTTTGGCCGATACTTACAACAATCGCGTTCTTGTCTGGAATAAATTGCCGCGAGGAAATGTGCCGCCTGATTTGGTTTTGGGCCAGAAGGATTTCCACGGCAACGATTCCGGGGAAGGCCGCGATCAAATGAATTGGCCCGTTTCCGTGGCCACGGATGGCGAGCGCATTGTGGTGGCGGATACGGAAAACCACCGCGTTTTGATTTGGAAGCATTGGCCCGAGAAAAACGCCGCTCCTGCGGATTTGGTCATGCAAGGGGCAACGCCGTGGTCCGTCTTGCAGCCCTCAAAAACCCGGTTTGTATGGCCCTGGGGCGTTTGGACTGATGGAAAAAAGCTGATTGTTGTCAGCACCAGGGGCGGCTGGATTTTGATTTGGAATGATTTTCCAACATCGGAAAATATGGCCGCGGACATTATCCTTACGGGCCTCGGCACTCCGCGCCAGATCACGAGCGACGGCCGATCGCTTATTGTCGGCGATCATAACGCCAAACCCGGGCTCCATGCCAGCGGCAGCTGGTTTTGGAAGAAATTTCCCGCGCATGACGATGACAAGCCGGATTTTTTTATGCAAGACACGCACGGCGGAACCTGGTTTCGCGGCCAATTTTTGAAGGACGGCCGCCTTGCCTTGCTGGCGAACTCTCTCAATTTTTGGAATTCGTTACCGGAGAATGAACACAGCCGGCCTCATTTCGCGATTCATGGATTCGAGTGGAGAGGAGGCGATCATGTCACCGTTGCGGAGGCGGGCGGCATGCTTTATATTTGCGCCGGGAACCGCAATCAAGTTTTAGTTTATCGCTCGTTGCCCGATTCACCGGAGGATTATCCTGATTTTGCCATCGGCAGCCCGGATATTCAAACCGATACGCTTCAGACAAATTTTATTATGAGCAATCCCGTCCCCGCATCAAACGGCGTGAGTCTTTTTGTGGCTTCTGATTTTGACCGTAAGTTTTATGTCTGGAAAAGTTTGCCCGATGAAAGCGGCGCGCATCCGGACTTTGTCTATGACATGCCTGTCGGCGCCTGGGATGCGGCCTTATGGAGAGACCGGTTGGTCTTGGCCGGAAAGGACGCGGTTTTTGCGTGGAACAAGCTTCCGGTTAACGGGGAAATACCGGATTTGATTTTGCGGGGGACCATCGGCGGGGTCCGTTTCAGCGATATTAAGGGGGTTGCTCTGGACGACCGGTATTTTTATCTTTCGGATTCAGGGGCCAATAAAGTCTACGTTTGGGATAAAATTCCCAGTCAAGATCAAAAACCGCTTTTTGAGCTCCCTGCGGAGCGCCCGGGCCGTTTAACGAGCGACGGCCGGTTTTTCGCCGTGGCGCCTTTGGTTGGCCCAATGATTGAGATTTATGATACTGATAAGTTTTCTGCGCGCTCTAAGCCAAGGTTGATTGGACCGCCGGCGAGTCATTTGAGCGGAGGCCGCGGCATGAAGTCCATGTTTAATTTGGCCACCTGTGCCGAAATGGCCAACGGCCATCTTTTTATCGCGGAGGCGGGCGGCGGTAAGGTTCATGCGTGGCGGCGCATTGAGGATGCTTTTGAAGGCCGGAGGGCCGATATTATCTTGGGCGCCGGAGATTTTGAAGAGATCGCCCAGGAAACAGCGCAGGATAAGATGCGTTATCCGGCCGCGTTAAGTTTCGACGGCAGCTACCTTTGGGTCGGCGAAACTAAGTTTTCCGAGCGCCTGCTGCGTTTTTCAGTTTATTAGGCATTGCAGGTGAAAAATTAGGCGCTAAGAATTTGTTTCGAATTTTCTGATTTTTGTTTTGGTATGCTAGGGGGAATGGAAAGCCATTCTTGAAGTTTTTTTCCCTCCTGATCACCAAAAAGTTTTTATCGAGGGGATCGGCGGAAATACTGTAAAAAGAGGTAACAACAATGGCGATGTTTTATAACCGGTTTTCAGAGAGAGCCCAGCGGGCTATTTTGATCGCTCAAGAAGAGGCCAAAAGGTTGAACCATGACTATGTGGGCACCGAGCATATTTTGCTGGGTTTGGTCGCCTTAAATGAAGGCGTGGCGGCGCAAGTTTTGGCTATTTTGGGCGTGGATTCACGGCGCGTGCGCGCGGAAATCGAGAAGATTGTGGGCACGGGCGATAATATCATGCAGCTTGGCGAAATTCCATTTACCCCGCGCGCTAAAAAGGTGTTGGAGCTCGCCGTTGAGGAAGCCCAAAAAATGGGTCATACCTATGTTGGCACCGAGCATGTGCTTTTGGGCTTGATCCGCGAGGAAGAAGGCGTGGCGGCGCGCGTGATGGAGAATTTGGGCGTGCGCCTTGAAGTCGTGCGCGAGGAAGTGCTTAATCTATTGGGCGGAACCGAGGGAAAAGAGCAAGCCGCGTCCTCGGCGCCGGCCCATTCGACCACTTCCGGATCCAAGGTCCGTTCAAAAACGCCGACTCTGGATGAGTTCGGCCGTGATTTGACGCAGTTGGCCCGCGAGGGCAAGCTTGATCCGGTGATCGGACGGGCCAATGAAATCGAACGCGTCGTTCAAATTCTTTCACGGCGCACAAAAAACAACCCGGTTTTAGTCGGCGAACCGGGCGTTGGCAAAACCGCTATTGTCGAAGGCCTTGTTCAAAAAATTATCAGCGGCGATGCGCCTGAAATGCTCGCCAACAAACGCGTCGTCACCATGGACTTGGCCGCGGTTGTCGCCGGCACTAAATATCGCGGCGAATTTGAGCAGCGTCTAAAAAATATCATTGAAGAAATACGCCGGGCTAAAAGTCAGGTTATTTTATTTATTGATGAGCTCCATACGGTCATCGGCGCCGGAGCAGCCGAAGGCGCTATTGACGCAGCCAATATTTTAAAGCCACCTTTGGCCCGCGGAGAGCTTCAGTGCATCGGCGCGACAACGCTTGATGAATTTCGTCGCCACATCGAGCATGATCCGGCGCTGGAGCGGCGTTTTCAGCCGGTGACCGTTGACCCGCCGTCCGTGGATGACACGGTGTTGATTTTAATGGGAATTAAAGAGCGTTATGAGCAGCATCACAAAGTTAAATATGAAGATGAAGCGATCCGTCAATCCGCCGTGCTCGCCGAGCGCTATATTACCGATCGGTTTTTACCGGATAAAGCCATTGATTTGATTGACGAGGCAGGTTCGCGGGCGCGCTTGACGAGCAGTCAACTGCCGGCGCCGATAAAAGAAAAAGAAGTCGAGCTGGGAACAATTACGGAAGCCAAAAATCAAGCCATCACCCAACAAGATTACGAAAAGGCGGCTAAGCTTCGCGACAAAGAGCGAGAGATGCGCAAGATGATCGAAGACATGAAGAAAAAATGGAAACAGTCCCGCGAAGGGGAACCCTCCGTAATTACGGCCGAAAATATCGCTCAGGTAGTTTCCAAGTGGACAGGCGTTCCTGTGACGCGATTGACCGAATCCGAGCAAGAAAAACTTGTTCACATGGAAGATGAATTGCATAAAAGATTGGTCGGACAGGAAGAGGCCATTAAGGTTGTATCCCAGGCGATTCGTCGCAGCCGCACCGGCCTCAAAGACCCTAAGCGCCCCATCGGGACTTTTCTGTTTTTGGGCCCTACGGGCGTGGGCAAGACTGAGCTGGCGCGCGCGCTGGCTGAATTTCTATTCAATAATGAAGAACACATGATCCGCATTGATATGTCGGAATATATGGAAAAATTTAATGTTTCCCGGTTAATCGGTGCGCCGCCGGGTTATGTGGGTTATGAAGAGGGTGGACAATTAAGTGAAGCGGTGCGGCGCAAACCCTACTCGGTCGTGCTTTTGGATGAGGTCGAAAAGGCGCATCCGGATGTTTTTAATATTTTGTTGCAAATTTTGGATGAAGGCATCTTGACCGACAGCCTGGGCCATAAGGTGAGTTTTAAGAATACTGTGTTTATCATGACCTCCAATGTGGGCGCGCGTCTTATCTCAAGAGGCAAGGCCGTGGGTTTCGTGACCAATGAAGAGGAACAGGAGCGCAGCGATTATGCCAAGATCAAGGATACCGTTACGGAAGAGCTAAAGCGCGTCTTTAGTCCGGAGTTTTTAAACCGGATTGATGAGACCATCGTGTTCCATCCTCTTAACACGACGCATATGACGAGCATACTTGACCTGATGCTTAAGAAGGTCATCAAAAAACTCAAGGATCAGAGCTTCGGCATTGAGTTGACGGATGAGGCTAAGAAGTTTCTTGTCGAGATCGGTTTTGATCCGAATTACGGCGCAAGGCCGCTGCAACGAACGATTCAGCGTTATCTCGAGGACCCGCTGGCCGAGGAAATTTTGAATAAAAAATTTGCCTCCGGCGCCACGGTTTACACCGACGTCGATACGGCGGCGAAAAAGATTATTTTTGCAGCCGAACGTTTTCCGCCAAGGGTGAAAGCGGGATAGTCCGGCTTCGCTGCGCTTTTCCATGCGCGGCATATTGCTAAAAGCTATGCAACGCCGGGCGCTTGTCCTTGCGGCCGCGGTGATTTTTTTACGAGCGCCGGCGGAAGCGGAGTATTCTGTGACTGCTTCGTCCCCACCGATGGCAGAGTCTGCGGCCAGTGGATCGTCGGAGCCTTTATCGGTAGCCACCGGCAGCGTTGCATTGACCCTGCCCGATTCCTCCGTGGTCGTGACGTCAAGTCAAGATGCGTCTGGCGCCGCGGTCGGTTTTTCCAGCGCCCCCACGATGCCTGGAGTTGAATTATCCACGCCGTTAATAAATCTGTCAACGTTGGTGGAGCCGGCGCCGGATGCAGTGACTGTGTCCACGATGGAAACCGTAGCGCAGGAGCCCGCCATCAACTATGAAACTTTGATTATTCAAGAGGTGCGCCTGGAAGGTTTCCGCAATGTGCGCGAAACACTCGTTCGTTCCCAGGTGAAAACCCGCAAGGGGGATTTGTTCGACTCAATTCAGGCGAAATCCGATCTTAGGCGCTTGATGCTGTTGGGTCCTTTTTCTTCCGCTGATGTCGCGGTCTCAACGATTAATATTTCGGGCGCCGTGTATTGCTCGGTCAAGTTTATCCTTGTAGAAAAGCCGAAAATTAAAAAAGTTCATATCAAAGGAGCTAAGCTTGTTTCCAAAAGCACGATTAAAGACATTTTGGCCCCCGCGCGAAGCCCGGAGGAAACCGCGGCCGCTCCGACCACAAGTCCTGATTATCCGACACACAAGGCCGACGAGTTGCGCGTAGAAATGGACGAGGGGGCCTATTTTGATGAAACCAAATTGGAGGAGGGCCTGGTCAAGATTAGGGAGAAGTATGAAGAGAAGGCCATTTTCGACACCGTGATCGAGGTGGATCGCAGCCTTGATGAGAAGTTGAATAAGATTGAAGTCACTTTTAAAGTTAAAGAGGGCAAAAAGGCCAGGATTGCCGCTCTTCACTTGGATGGCTTCGAAAGTTATCCATCGAAAAAAATTCGCCGGATGTTAAAAATTAAGCCGCGAAAGCCGTATAACTCAAAGAAAATTGAGGAGGGCTTGGAGAAGCTCAACAAGCTCTACCATGAAGACGGATGGCTTGATTTTACCGTTGACGCGACCACGCAAGCAGCCACCTTTGAAGAAGTGCTGCATTCCACGAGGCCCTTTAAATCCAATGAAATTCCCATCACGCTTGTTTATAAAGCCAGCGAGGGCAAGCGGCACTTTTTGTTGAGCCATCGTTTTGAAGGCAATGAACTCATTGATACCGCCGAATTGAGACGATTGGCGTCCCTTGAGGACGGCAGGGTTCTTAAGGAGTCGGCGTTGCGTTTCGCGGAATATTCCATCATTGACAGTTATCGCGAAAAAGGCCGGCTTTTCGCCAATGTGGTTGTTGAGAAGGTTTGGCATGAAGAGCCTGCCGGCGTGGAGCTTGTGTTTAAAATTGTTGAAAATCGTCCCGTCTACATTTCCAACATTTATATCGAAGGCCTTCAAAAAACGAAAGACTACGTTATTAAACGCGAAATTTTACTTAAAGAGGGCGACCTGTTTAATTCCAAAAAACTTGCCCGCTCAACGGATAAAATTTTTAACCTTGGTTTTATCGAAGATATCCGTCCTGATTACGACATGACGCCGAATCCGGATTACGTTGATTTGATATTCGACATTAAAGAAGGCCGGCCGGGAATGCTCACGGCCGGAGCAGGGTTTTCTTCGGTAGACGGCGTCGTGGGCACGATTTCATTGCAGCACTTGAATCTTTTGGGCCGGGCGCAGCGGTTAAATCTTTCCAGTGAATTCGGTCAGCGCCGCCAAACCTATGACGCCACCTGGACCACGCCATGGACTTTTGACCGGCGTATCTCGACGTCCTTTTCCATTTTTGACACCAATCGTTCGCTGCAGTACGCCTCGGACACGACGGCCTTCAAAAAACATTCCAAGGGAGGCGGCATTTCCGTATCTCCGCGCTATGATGATGATCATTGGATTTTTGGCTACGGCTACACACTGCAGCGGGATGAGATTTACGATGTTCTTGAGGCGTACCAAGCGGATATTCCGGAATCACTCACAACGAGGTCGGCTTTCAACACAAAAGTTTCATACGACACAAGAGACTTTTCCTGGGACCCGAAAAAGGGCTCGGAAACAAGCCTGTCCCTGGAGCTCGCCGGCGGCCCTTTGGGCGGGGGCGTTCATTTTTTTAAGCCTTCTTTAAATCACTCCATGCATTTTTCAACGGTGAAAATCGGGCAGTATGTTTTTGTGCTCTCCGCTGCTTTGCGCGGGGGCTTGGTCAAGGAATACTATTCGGATAAACCGGTTTCGGTATCGGACAAGTTTTATGTGGGCGGCGGTGAGACTGTTCGCGGCTACACCTACACCGGACAAATCGGCCCTATTGACGGCGGCAAAGTTTTTGGCGTGGCCAATGTCGAGTATAAATTTCCACTTTTGATGGAGGGGCGCTACACAATTATTCAATTCGCCGTTTTTGCCGATGCGGGCGGGTCATGGCGGGGCACCAAGGAAGTCAATATGAATTTTGGACGGGAATCGAATAATTTGAAGGCCGGCGTGGGTTTTGGCCTGCGTTTTCGCACTCCGGCCTTCCCGGTTCGCTTGGACTGGGGCTGGGGACTGCACCATCAACCGGGAGAATCCATCAACCAGTTTTACTTTACAATCGGGAATTTTATCTAGGAGATATAAGGATGAGCATAGGTCCGAAGCTCGAAGTCCAAAATCCGAAGTCAAGGACAACAAATAGAATTTTATTGATTTTGTTTCTTTTTTGGACTTTGGACGTTGGGCTTTGGACTTTAGACCCCCTTTGGGCCGTGACCGTTTCCAGCATGCAGGTGGCGCCTCGGCGCGGGGTGACCATTGCCACGATTGACCTGGAAAAGGTTTTCCAGGCTTATCCGGAGACAAAGAAGGCGCGCGGCGAGTTGGAGAAACTGATCTTAATTAAAGAAAACGAAATTGCCGCCAAGAGAGCGGAAATTTTTATCCTGAAAGAAGATATCGCGGTTTTAAAAATAAAGGCGGCTTTGGCTGTTCCTGTTGGTCCTGCCATCCCCGAGGCCAAAGATACGCCGCCTTCCGTGGCGGCCTCATCAGAAACCATTGCGGGTTCCACGGATTCCCTGACAGCGGACTTATTGATGATGACCACGGTTGCGGCGGCAGCGGCGCCGCCGGCGGCCGAAGCCGGCCCTTTGAATGTTTCCGTTGTATCTTTGGAAACCATTAACGCCGAAATTGCCGATAAAGAAGAAGGAATGCGGAGAAAAACAGCCGAACTCAAAGGCCTTGAGCGTTCCGCTGAAAGAAATTTGGAAGATTTGGAAAGGGCCAAGACAAAGACGTTGTTGGCTAAAATTTATTTTACTCTGCGCGAATTGGCCCAAGAGAAAAATGTGGATATGATCGTGGATAAAAATGCTATTCTTTGGGGGTCCTCCTGGCTTGATCTTACCGATGAGTTGATACGCAAGCTCAAGACCGTTATGATAGAGAGGGAATAAGCGGAGCGTTGTCGGCGTCATTCACTTTAGATAAAATTCTTGATGTTGTTGGTCCCTCGGAATTTGAGGGTGACCGGGACCGAGTGGTCTTGGGCCCGTCCTCATTGACGGAGGCATCTTCCGATAACATTTCTTTTTTGGCCGATGCCAAACATGTTTTTCTGGCTGCCTCAACAAAGGCCGGATGCTTGGTTATCTCTCAGAAATTGCGGTCTGAAACCATGGCCTACGGGGGAGCTAAAATTTTCGTGGGCAACGCCCAGGAGGCCTGGGCCAAGGTTTTGGGCCTTTGGGAGCGGGAATTGCTTGGGCCGCCATGGGGCATTGATGAGAAGGCTGTGGTTTCCCGGACAGCCAAACTGGGTAAAAATGTTTCGATCGGGGCCTTGACCGTTATCGAAGACAAGGTGCAAATTGCCGATGGCACGGTGATTTATCCCCAGTGCTACATTGGCCGTGATGTGGCCATCGGCGCGGATTCGGTTATTTATCCGCAAGTTGTCATCCGGGAGCGCTGCCGCATTGGTAACAGGGTGATCATCCAACCCGGCGCCATCATCGGTGGTGATGGATTTGGTTTTGTGCCGGCCAACGGCCGGCACGTCAAAGTGCCCCAAATTGGTATTGTGGAAATAGAAGATGACGTTGAGATCGGAGCCAACGCGACGATAGACCGCGCCATGATGGGAGCCACGCGTATCGGCGCGGGCACAAAGCTCGATAATCTTGTTCATGTGGGGCATAATTCGGTTTTGGGAAAGCATTGTTTGATGGCGGGCCAGGCCGGCCTTGCCGGATCTGTAACTTTGGGTGACGGCGTGGTGATGGGCGGTCAGGTGGCCATTAAGGACCATACCAAGATCGCTTCGGGAACGATGATCGGAGGGCAAGCCGGAGTGATTGGGGATATTAAAACCAAAGACGTGCTCATGGGAACGCCGGCAATGAATTTACGGCAATTTATGAAGCTCCAGGCGCTGATCAATAAGCTTCCTGAAATTTATGATTTTGTTAAAAAAAGATCGCCTGCGGACACCCCTGATGGCCGATAGCGTGATGACGGTAAAAATGACGCGAGGAGCCCCCGATCTTCGCCGTAAGAAATCCAACGGCGTCAAGCTTTATCAGACCACATTAAGAAGCGAACTTCGTTTTTCAGGAGTCGGTCTTCATGGCGGCAAGCCGTCGTCGGTCATCCTCTCACCGATGTCATCGGGCACGGGCGTTCAATTCCAGGCGGGAAGGGTTGGGGTTCCGGCTTTGGCCGAATATGTCGTTGACACAAAGCGCGGCACGACCCTGGGAAAGGGTGGCGTCGCTATTCGCACGGTCGAACATTTGTTAAGCGCTATTCGCGGCATGGGCGTGGATAATGTTTTGATTAGAATAACAGGCGAGGAAATTCCAGCCATGGACGGTTCGGCGGCTGTGTTTGCCGAGGCTATTTCCAAGGCGGGTCTTCAATTGATGCGCGCGCGTCAACCCAAGCCGGTTTGGGAGTTGGGTGATGATGAGTCATTTGTTTTGACGACGGGCCTTTCCAGCTATAAGGTTTTTTCTTCCAAAGCGCTTTCAATGGGCGTGAGCATTTCCTTTCCGGGGACGCCAATCGGGCTTCAAGATTTTGAATGGCGGCCGCGCGCTTCTTATCTTAAGGAAGTCAGCCGGGCCCGGACTTTTTGCCTGGCCTCCGAAGTGCCGGCCTTGCGGCAATTGGGACTAGCCAAGGGCGGGGATTTGTCCAATACCATTGTCGTCGGCGCCCAGGATTATCAGAGCCAGGAGCCGTTGCGTTACCGTGATGAATGCGTGCGCCATAAGGTGCTTGATTTAGTGGGGGATTTATCGCTCCTGGGACCAGGCGACTACCGCTTTGCGTGCGCGGCGTTCGCGCCAAGTCACACGGCGAATTTTCGCCTAGTTCAGGAGTTGCGCCGGCGTCTTAAGAGGAGAGTCTAATGGCGGAAATAGAGGAGATGAGCGGAGTTGGTGAAGCGGTGAAACCAATCCGCACCATGGATGTATTGGCCATCCGTCAAGCCATTCCGCACCGGTGGCCTTTTTTACTCGTGGACCGTGTCCAGGTCTGGGAAAAGGCCAAAAGAGCTTATGGGTATAAATACGTCACGGCCAATGAAACGTTTTTTGAAGGGCATTTTCCGGTCCGGCCCATCATGCCCGGCGTTTTAATTGTTGAAGCCTTGGCGCAGACGGCTTGCGCCATGATGCTGGGCGATCCTGAAATGGCGGGAAAATTGGCCTATTTTATGGGCATTGATCATGCCAAATTCCGTCAGCCGGTTTATCCGGGATGTTATCTGGAATTGCGCATTGAGATGCTGCGCGCAGGCTCAAGGGCCGGACGAGCCAAGGGCGAGGCTTATATTGACGGCGCGACTCTCGCTTGCGAGGTGGAGTTTACCTTCGCCTTGGTTGATCAGCCGCAGAAATAAAAAAGTTTATGCCCGGCGTTCATTCCACCGCTGTGATTCACCCGTCCGCTTCAATCGCGTCCGACGCCCAAATTGGGCCTTACACGATTATCGGCGAAGGGGTTTTGATCGGTTCCGGAGCTCAAATCGGGCCGCATTGCTTCATCGAGCATGCGCAGATCGGAAAAAATTTCAAAGCCATCTCCCATGCGATGATCGGCACGCCGCCTCAAGACTTAAAGTATAACAACGAACCAACCAAGCTCGTCGTGGGGGACAATTGTATGGTGCGCGAGTGCGTGACGCTTAATCGCGGCACGATGGCCGATGGTTCGGATGGGATCACACGCGTCGGTTCCAATTGCTATTTCATGGCTTATTCCCATGTCGCGCACGATTGCGTGGTGGGAGATCATGTGGTGATGGTCAATTGCGCCGCTTTGGGTGGTCATTCCTCGGTTGGCAATAATGTTATTTTTGGGGGTTTAAGCGCGGCGCATCAGTTTGTGCGAATCGGCGAGTCGGTAATGGTGGGCGGCAATACGGGAGTTGAGCGCGATGTGCCGCCCTTCGCCATGGTTGAGGGTAATCGCGGGGAAATCATCGGCATCAACATCATCGGCTTGCGTCGCCGGGGTTTTAACAGGGAACAAGTAGGCGATATGCGTAAAGCCTTTGATTTGTTGTTTTTTTCAGACCATATCATGGAAGACGCGCTTAAAATTATCTCTGCTGGAAATTTCGGGCCGCACATGACGCCTTTGTTGGACTTTCTGAAAACTTCGTCAAAACGTGGAATCAGCAAGTCCAGAAAATCATCAAAAATCGAAGAGTTCGTTTTTTGATTTTCGAATAGCCCCATTTCAAAAGTAAAATTTATTCGCAGCGATGATATGTTCTAATTGTACGGTCGGATGTTTCAGCCAAGCAAACTTTTTTTAACCCAGAGTCCGCCAACTGCGAAATCTGGGATGATTGGGATGAACTGATGATTCTTGGGCTTATTGCGGGAGGCGGGTCATTTCCCTTGGAGGCGGCTCGAAAGGCGCGGGCCAAGGGCGCTAAAGTCGTGAGCGTTGGCTACTCGGGTATTACTGACCCTGCTTTGGAACAGTTCTCTGACGCGCACCAATGGCTCGCATTGGGACAGCTTTCAAAGTTGCTTAGGTTTTTTAAAACCAAAGGCGTTCAAGGTGTTTTGTTGGCCGGATCAGTGGATCATACCCAAGCGCTTAACGCCATGGATACGATCAAAACGCTGGCCGACCCCAGGGCGCTGAAGCTTCTTTTCCGCCTTCGCGAGCGAAAGTCGCAGCCTATTCTTTTGGGATTAATAGAGGAAATCGAGTCCGAAGGCATGAAGGTGTTGCCCTCATATTGTTATTTGGAAGATGAATTGGTCAAGCCCGGAGTCTTGACCCAGCGCCGGCCAACGAGCGAAGAACTCCAGGATATTCAATCCGGATGGAAGGCGGCCAAGACCTTGGCCGGCCTTGATATCGGCTTAACATGCTGCGTTCGCCGTGGAGCGATGGTAGCTGTCGAAGCGCTTGAAGGGACAGATCAATGTATTCTTCGTGCCGGAGAAATTTTACGGGCCAAGCTCAAAAGAAACGATTTAAAATTTACGGTCGTTAAAGTGGCTCGCCCTAAGCAAGATCCGCGATATGATTTGCCGGTTTTGGGACCTAGGACCGTTTTATCCGCGCATCAGGCCGGCGCTTCCTGTATCGCCGTAGAAGCCGGCTGGACCCTCCTGTTTGAGCGCCAAGAGGTTCTCAATCTGGCCAATAAACACGAAATCGCGATTACCGGTATAGACCTGTTGCCATAAATTTTTTAGATTTTTTGGGTCGGCCAAGTGACCTTTTCCTCTTATATTGTCTGACCCTGGTCAATTTTGTTCTTGCCTTCTGTGATTTTGCTCACATTGGGCCTTTTCACGGTATAATGTTCCTAATAGTCCATTGAGTCAACAAGACGTCGTTCTAGCTAATCATCAAACCCAAGAAGTGAAACCGGTGCGCTATGGCGTGATCGGTTTAGGCCGCATGGGGGCTCTTCATTTGCAGAATCTCAAGGAAATGGCCCCTAAAGTGGCTTTGGCCGCCATTGTGGACAATGATTTCAAGCGTTTGCGCCGCGCGAAAAAACTCTATCCCCAGGCCAAAGCTTTTAGGAATTACAAAGAGCTCTTGGGCAAGGTTGATGCCGTCAGCATTTGCACGCCGACGGATTCTCATTGCCAAATCGCCGAATTTTTTCTTGAGAAAAAAGTCCCTTCTCTGGTTGAAAAACCCATTGCCTCGAATTTGACCGAAGCCGAGAAAATGCTCTGGGCGAGCCAGGAATACGCCACGCACCTGCACATCGGCCATGTGGAGCGGTTTAATCCGGCCGTGGTGAAAGCCAAGGAATTTATTAAGCAGCCCGTTTTTATTGAAGCGGTCCGTTTCGGCCCTTACGAGCCCAGGGTTCATGATATCGGCGTTATTTTGGACATCATGATTCATGACCTTGATTTGGTTTTGTGGATGCTTTCGGATTTGAATGTCGAACTTGAGGAAGTGGGCGGACAAGGCTTATCGGTGCTTTCGCCTCATGAGGACCTGGCTAAGGTTCGGTTAAAGTTCCGGGAAAAGGTCTCTGGTCACCCTGTTATTGTTGATTTGACGGCCAATCGTTTAACGATGGAGAAAATTAGGCGCATCCGAATTTTTCAGGAAGACTCTTACTTGTCTCTTGATTTGCTTAATCACAAGCTGCGCCATTCACGGGCGAAACAGGCGCCCATAAAGGATTTAAAAGACATCGTGACTTCCTACCCCAGGCTCTCTGCCGCTAATCCTTTGCGTCAGGAGCTTGAGCACTTTATCACCTCTGTGGCGCAAAATGACGCCCATGACATCCATCCAAGGGAAGCCTGGGATGCCTTGGAATTGGCGCTTCGCTTGGCGCATACGATCGAACGCAAGAATCTTTATAACGGTCAAAACGCGAACGCTTCCACACATGAGCCGGCTCTTCATTAGCGCCGGGGACCCTTCCGGGGATCTGCTCGCGTCTCTTCTGGCCAGGCAAATTAAAAAACAACGGCCTGGCGCTGAAATTTGGGCCATTGGAGGTCCGGAATTAGCCCGCATCGCCGACTATTTTCTGGAGGATTTGGCGTCACGAGGTTTAATGGGCGTGTTTGAGCCGGTGCGTCGTTTGCCCGAACTGATCCGTCTGCGTTCAACGATTGCCAGAGTATTCGGACAGCATCATTTTGACGCTGTGATTCCTGTTGACTATTACGGATTTAACATTCGTTTGGCGCAACTGGCTAAGGCCAAACGAATTCCAGTGGCCTATTATGTCTCGCCCCAGGTATGGGCGAGCAGGGCGGGTCGCGTCAAACAATTGCGGCGTTACGTAGATCAAATTTTGTGCCTATTCCCATTTGAAGTTGATTTTTATCACAGACATGGAGTAAACGCGGTTTTTGCCGGCCATCCATTGGCTCAAGAGCTTTTCGAGATTCGCCGCAAGCAGCATGTGGCGCCGGCCGCATCGGACGGCCATGATCCCGCGGCGCCGATGATCGGTCTTTTGCCTGGGAGCCGGCCGGATGAGATAAAGAGACATATGCCGGTGCTAACGCAAGTTTGGTCTCAAATACGCGCCGAATTCCCCAAGGCGCATGGCGCGCTTTTTCAGCGGCATGACTTGGCCGATCTTTATCCATCGGCGGCTTCTCTTAAAGCGGCTGGGATCGAGGCGATCCGGGGTCCGGCTTTTGATGAGCGGGCCCGGTTGACCCTGGCCATCAGCGCAAGCGGGTTGGCGTGTTTGGAAAATATGATGTTGGGTGTGCCGATGGTAATTTTCTATGGCGTCAAACCGGCGTGGTTGTACGCGCTGGCCAGGGGGTTTTTGGTTAAGACGCGCCATATCGGCATGCCGAATATTTTGGCTGGGGAGGAATTGGTCCAAGAAATCGCCTGGGGCATGACCAGCGAAAAAAACAGTAAAGCAACTCAATATCTCGTCCATCACTCCATCGAGCTTTTGCGGAACCCCGCTCATTTGGAAAAACTTCAAAAGAGCCTATGTTCTCTCGCTGAAACATTGATTCCCAATGGCAAGACGCCGCTTGAGGCGGCAACTGAAGCGGTTTTTGAAATTTTCGACCATGATTAAACTAAGCGCCCCGTATCGCCGGCTACTGCCTTATTTGAAGCCTCACCGGGGAGATTTTGTTCTGGCTGCCTTAAGCATGATTGTGGTGGCATTGTTGAATTTAGCCTCCGCCGGCGTGGCCAAGCCCATCATTGACAAAATGTTGATTGAGCGCGATATCGAAAAATTACGTTTGTTGGCTCTGGCGGTCCCCGGGCTTTTTTTCTTAAAAGGGCTTTTTTCCTACCTTCATAATTATCTCCTGACGAAAATCGGCCACACCGTCTCCCAGGTCATCCGCGGCGAGTTCATGGAAGTTTTGCTTAATCAAGACCATTCGTTTCACTCGAGAAATCCAAGCCCGGACTTGCTGGCGCGTGCCACCAATGATATCGCCAATATCGCCAATATGATTTCCAATGTCCCGCTTTTTTTTATCCGTGACGGGCTTAATGTGATTTTGATGGTGGGCTGCATTTTTTATTTAAATCCAAAATTAGCCCTGATGGTTTTATTGACCACTCCTGTATTTACCTGGGTATTTCAGCTTTTTACTTCTCGTTTGCGCAAAATTACGGTTAAAACCCAGGAGTTGATCAGCCAGCTTTATGGGACGATTTCAGAGGCCATTCAGGGGCTCTCCATGATCAAGATTTATCTCTACGAAAAACCATGGCTGGATAAATTTAACCGCCAAAATAAAGACTATCTGCGCACCACGCTCAAGTTTCAACGAATCACGGCCCTGGCTCCGGCGCTGCAGGAGTTTTTAAGCGGCGTTGTCGTGGCCTTGGTTTTATACCGGGGCGGCACGGGTGTGATTCGAGGAGAGTGGAGCGCCGGCGCTTTCGTGAGTTTTTTGGTGGCGGCGATGAATGCTTATCAACCCGTAAAGCGCATGGCCCAATTAGACCCCATTATTCAGCTTGGGCTCACGGCATGGCGCCGGATTCTTGAAATTAAAGACACGCCCTTGCTCATTTCCTCGATAAATTCGGCGCCGGAGAAACCTGTTAAATTTGATCGTGCCATTGAGTTTCGCCAAGTTGATTTGATCTATCCTGATGGCCGCCAAGCGCTGGCGCAGGTTGATCTAACCATCGCCAAAGGAGAAGTTGTGGGAATCGCCGGGCCGAGCGGTTCCGGCAAATCAACCCTGGCCGCTTTATTGGCCCGGTTTTACGATCCCAGCAAAGGCTCGGTGGCCATTGATGGCCATGATCTGCGCGAGTGGAATATCGCGAGCCTGCGGCAGCTTCTGGCCTTCGTGACGCAGGATGCCTTTTTGTTTGATGACACAATTTATGCCAACATCAGCATCGGCCGGCCCGCAAGCTCCCGCGGTGATGTTGAATCCGCGGCCCACGCCGCCAATGCCATGGAATTTATCGCCAAGCTTCCGGAAGGTTTTGAAACGCGCGTGGGTGAGCGGGGGATGCTTCTTTCCGCGGGCCAACGCCAGCGTTTGGCCATCGCGCGGGCGATTTTGAAGAATCCGCAAATTTTGATTCTCGATGAGGCCACCAGCAATCTTGACCCGGAATCCGAAGAACAGGTGCTGGCCGCGCTCTCGCGTCTTTTGCAAGGCAAAACAGCCATTGTCATCAGCCATAGGGTCCAAACGCTTGGGAATACCGACCGGATTTTTGTCATTGAAAACAGCCGCTTTTTGGAAGAAACAACGTACGCGCGTCTCCTGGCAGGCGACGCGGGACGACTGGCGTCGTTGTTGAGGACGGGCGGGTAATGGCGCCATTGTTGGCTTTGGGTTTATTGGGCAGCACGTTGGCTGCCGGTATTTTCTACAGGGCGCGTGATTGGAGCCGGCGCGAGCTTTGGCGCATCTTGGCTTTTGGGGGAGCCACGCTGGTGGCGAGCGGGTTTAATCTTCTGGTGCCCTCCCCAGGCAAGGAGCCTCTTTTTGGCGCCTTGGCAGGATTCGCGTTTCTTTTCGCCCTGGAGAGCTACTCGATCGTCCACTCTTGCCCCGAGGAGCATTTGGAGGACAGTTCGCCGCATGCGATGTCTCAACTGGCGACTTTCGCCTTGCTGTTTCACAGCCTTTTAGACGGCGTTATTTTAGGCGTCAGCGCCCAATTGGGGAAGGAGGAATTTTGGGGCGTTTTTGTGGGCATGGCCATTCACAAATTTGCCGATGCCATGACGATGCTGGCGCTTTTCGCCACGTCATTTCCCGGGTATTTTTTAACTCATTTGGGAATTGTGTTCGGGATTACGCTCGCGACGCCCATCGGGGCCTTGGTTTCCCATGTGCTTATGACGGGCGCTTTTCTTTCGCAGGGTATATTGTCGTTTTTTGCCGGTTTTTCCGGGGGGTGCCTCATTTATATCGGCGCCAGCAGCATTCTGCCGCGCCTGCACCGGCTCCGTGATCAGCCCTGCTTTTTTTATTTTATTCTGGGGCTGGTCTTTATGATGGGATTCCTCAAAATAAGCGGTGGGTAATGACCGATGAGCGATGGGCGCAAGGAAATTCAAAATTTTTATCCCAGCGCTATGTATTCCTTGCCGCGTGCTTCCCGCTAAGTTATGGTTCCCGGCGATTTCGATCTAAATTCGGTCATTGAGCGTTTTCAAAGTTACGCTCCGGGAGCCGACACGGCTCTCCTGACTAAGGCTTACCGTTTTTCTTGCGAGGGGCATAGCGCTCAAAAGAGAGCCAGTAATGAGCCCTATTTTATTCACTGTCTGGCAGTGACGAACGTCCTAATGGACTGGCGCCTTGATTCAGCCACGATTTGCGCCGGTCTCCTTCATGACATTATGGAAGACACCAAGGTCACTTATGATGATTTAAAGGCAGACTTTAGCGAAGAGATAGCCAATTTGGTGGCCGGGGTGACTAAAATCGAGCGTCTGCAATTTACCAATTTGACGGAGTTTCAGGCGGAGAATTGGCGCAAGATGATGCTGGCGACAGCCAAGGACATCCGCGTTATTTTAATTAAGCTGGCCGATAGGCTCCATAACATCCGAACGATTCATTATCTGCCTGCGGAAGATCAGTTGCGCATTGCTCAGGAAACCCTCACTCTTTATGCGCCGATTGCGGACCGCCTGGGCATCTTTGCGACCAAATCCGAGCTTGAGGATTTATCCTTCGCCATTATTGAACCCCATATTTTTGGCGAGATTTCACAGTCTCTTGATAAGCAAACAGAGGGGCGCGATGAATATCTTAAACGTTTTGGAGAGCACGTGACCGAGCGGTTAAAGAAGCTCAATGTTTCTTTTCGCTGCATGTCGCGCCCTAAACACGTTTATTCCATCTATCGCAAAATGCTCCGGCAGAATAAGAATCTTAACGAGATCGAAGACACCATGGGCATCCGCCTCATCACGGATACGATCGCCAACTGTTACAGCATTTTGGGGGAAATGCACGCAGCCTGGAAACCGGTTCCTAATAGCTTCACCGATTACATCGCGCAGCCTAAGTCCAACATGTATCAGAGTATTCATACGACGGTCTGGGGGCCGGGCGACACAATTGTGGAGATTCAAATTCGCACGGAAGAAATGCACCGGCGCGCGGAATACGGCATCGCGGCGCATTGGAAATACAAACTTAAGAGCCACGGCAATGTCCGGGATAAAGATTTGGAGATGGACTTAAACTGGCTGCGGGAATGGCTTGAGGCGGCCCAGGATTTGGAAAATCCCGCCGAGCTTTTAGAAACATTAAAGACGGAGCTTAAAGTGCATCAAATTTTCGTTTTCACGCCACGCATGGAGGTGAAGCCTTTGCCCGAGGGAGCCTCGCCGGTGGATTTTGCCTATGCCGTGCATACCGACATCGGCAATCAATGCATGGGAGCCAAAATTAACGGTAAAATTGCCAAGCTCGACAGCGAGCTCAAAAATGGCGACATCTGCGAGATTTTGGTGCGGAAAAATGCGCGGCCTAATGAGGATTGGCTGAAATTTGTGAAAACATCAAAGGCTCGTTCTCGCATCAGGCGGTTTTTGAAAGATCTAAAATCGGGCGATAAGAAACCGTGACGAGGTTTATTTCGGGGGCGGTTTTATTAGAAGTTTTGCGGGGATGTCGCGGCGCGTCCGGATTTGACGCAATTGCCGCAGACATAAACCCGGCGCGGGGTGTCGCCAAAGTAGACCAATCGCTCGGTCAGATTAGGACGAAAATAACGGTTTGTCCGGCGGTTTGAATGGCTGACATTTTTACCGGCAGCCGGTTTTTTTCCGCAAATCTCACATTGATAGGCCATAATGTTTCCAGAATCAAATCATACCAAAAAAGCATTCGGCAATCAGCCTTCGGCGATCAGAACTTCTCCAAGCCAACCGATCCTGTCATTCTGATGCCGGCTTTGGGCCGGCAGAAGAGTCCTTCTCCCAATTTGGAGGCTGAAAGCTGAATGCCTAAAAGCTCGTTAACGTTAAGCAGCTCCGTGCGGTACCTTAAGGGCGTTGGGCCGCGCAAGGAGAAGTTGTTGAACAGCTTGGGAATTCATTCGGTGGCCGACTTGATTTTTATCACGCCTCGAACATGGGAAAACCGCCGTATTTCCAAAGATTTCTTGGGAGCCCAAATCGAGCACCGGGCGTTTGCCGTGCGCATTCTGAACACAAAAGAAGAATCGCGCGCTCATGGCCGGTTTGTTGTTTTTCAAGCGGAGGCCGCCTGTGATCACCCCCAGGCCCCCCGGCTTTCATTGCTGTGGATCAGGAGACGTTCGCGGTTTGATGTTTTTGGGAAATTGCGTCTTGAGATTCGTCCCGGAGCCGCGGTTTTCATTTGGGGTAAAATTGAGCCGCCGCGGGCAGGTTCCGCTGGAAATCCCGAAGTTTCAATTGAAGATTACGAAATTCTTCATCAGGGGCTTTGGCCCGCCGGATCGCCGCACTGGAATCGCCTGGCGCCTGTTTATTCTTCGACAACGGGGCTGGCGCAGAGAGAATTGCGCCGATGGCGTTTTGAAGCTTTGGATTTATGGCGGCAAGCCCGCGTATGGTCTTGGCCTCAAGAGTTGCGTCCGTTGCTGCCGCAAGGCGTGAACAATGCCGCTTGGGCTTATGAAAAAATTCATTTCCCCGAAACTCTTGATGAAAAAAGCCGTGCGCGCCGCTCGCTCGCTTTTTGGGAAATGACTCTCTTGGGATTGGCCATGGAACAGCGCCGCCAAAAGCTCATGGCTATTAAGAAGAATTGGCCTCTGACCGAGGCGGGGAGCGGTAGCGCGCTTTTTAACCGGCTCTTATTGGGTCTGGGATTTTCTTTGACGGAAAGCCAGCGCCGGGCGATTGATGAAATTCTTCAGGATATGGGCCGGTTAAACCCCATGAACCGGCTTCTTCAGGGAGAGGTGGGCTCCGGAAAAACTTTGGTTGCCTTGGCCGCCCTTTGCCATGCGGTGAGCGCGGGGTATCAGTGCGCTTTTGTGGCGCCCACGGAGATTTTGGTATTTCAACATGCCATGAATTTTAGGCGCTTGTTGGAGCCCCTTGGTATTCGTGTCGGGTCCTTGACGAGTGACACGCCTGCTAAAGAGCGGGAGGAAATTTTGGAAGAATTAGCCGGCGGCGCTCTTTTGGTCGTTGTGGGTACACATTCACTTCTTGAACCTGAAGTTTCTTTCCAACGCCTGGCTCTGATCGTGATTGATGAGCAGCATCGTTTTGGCGTGGATCAACGCTCGATGCTGCGGCGTAAAACCGTGACGCCGGATTGCCTGGTATTAACGGCGACCCCTATTCCCCGAACCTTGGCGCTGGCGCTTTATGGTGATCTTGATGTGACGACCATGGAAGAATTGCCATTGGGCCGCACGTTGGCCAAGATTCATTTGGCTCGCAGCGAGCAGGAGGCATGGACGGCGCTTCAAGAGTGTTTGGCCTTGGGCCAGCAGGCTTTTGTGGTTGTTCCCGCCATTGAAGATGAGGATCAAGGGGATAATTTAACCAAGGTATTGATTCGCTTGCGCCAGATGCTCCCCGGAATTTCCATTGCGAGCGTTCATGGGCGAATGTCGGGTCGTGACAAGGAGGAGGCGCTTTTGACTTTTCATCGGGCACAGGCTCAGGTGTTGGCCGCGACGACCGTTATTGAGGTGGGTATTGATGTGCCCCGGGCCGCGGTGATGATTGTGCTTTCGGCCGAACGCTTCGGGTTGGCGACCTTGCATCAACTGCGCGGCCGGGTCGGGCGGGGGGAGTCTCGAGGGTTGTGCGTTTTGGTGCCGTCTTCGGAAGCCTTGAACCATTCCAGAGGCCCGGAAGGAGAATTATTGTTTACCAACGGCAGTATTTTTCAAAATGGGATAGCTTCAGAGAGCATCATGCGATTGCGGCGTTTTTCAGGCTGCCGCAATGGCTTTGATGTGGGTCTTCTTGATCTTGAACTGCGCGGACCCGGGGATTTGTTGGGAAAAGAGCAGCATGGAAATTTTTCTATCCGCCATTTTGATTGGAGCGGGGATCAGGATTTGATAGCGCCTGCCAGGGGAATGGCCCAGGCCATTTTATCACGCGATCCGTCGCTTGGCTGTGAACCGGCCCTGCGCCATGCCGTGGAATTACGCTATGGAACAAATTATGCCATGAATGAATTATCATAAGGTGAATATGCCGCAGAAGAAAGTTAGTCCGATTAAAACAGTAGTTGTTTATCCAGGCACGTTTGATCCCGTTACCAACGGCCATCTTGATATTGTTACCAGAGCCAGGAGGCTTTTTGGCTCGGTGATTATTGCCATCGGTGCGGATTCCCCAAAAGTTTTGCTTTTTAGTTCCGAGGAGCGGCTCCGGCTTATTGAAGAGGCGCTTAGTGAGTCGTCATTATCGGAATCGGTCCGCGTTGAAATTTTTAACGGGCTCTTGGTTGATTATTTGAAACGCCTGGGAGCCAAGGTTGTGATTCGAGGTTTGCGTTTTATCTCGGATTATGAGTTTGAGCTTCAGATGGCCCTAATTAACAGACATTTAAACGACGAAATGGATACGATTTACATGATGCCCGATGAGCGGCATATTCATATTTCATCAACGATCGTTAAAGAAATCGCCAGGCTGGGCCGCGATCCCTATGAATTTGTGCCGCGCGCGGTTGTCCGCGCGCTGCGCGCAAAATATGGGCAAAGCGGTTGAGAAATATCGAAATTGAGAGATTAATAAATGATTGAGCAATGAGGATCCTTAAATTTTTCGAAATTTTTTAATCACGAAACCTCTTAATCTCATGTCTTCTTGGAATCCCCAAGGAGGCCTTGACAGAAGTCCGTAGTCCCTGCAAACTATGGTTTTGAGGAGGCGACATGCCGGTAACAATTGATGAGATTTTGCAATTCGTCAAAGCCAAGAACGCGAGCGACCTTCATATAACCGCTAATATTCCGCCGACTATCCGATGTGATGGAGAACTTGCCGTCATGCCCGGTGATGCGCTCACGCCGACGCAGACGCATGATCTTATTTACGCTCTTTTAAGCGAAGAGCAGAAGAGGCGTTTTGAGGAAACCAATGAACTTGACACGGCTGTTATTTTTCAGGGAGTGGGGCGGTTTCGTGTGAATGTTTTCCGACAGCGAAACTGCGTGACGGCAGCCTTGCGTTTGGTTTCGGATACGTCCATGACGTTTGAGCAACTGGGGATGCCCAAGGTCATCTATGATATCGCTAATTTAACACAGGGTTTGGTTTTGGTGACGGGACCCACGGGTTCCGGAAAATCGACAACTTTGGCATCGCTGATTAATTACGTTAATGAGAATCGCTCCATGCATGTGTTGTCCATCGAAGACCCCATTGAATTTATCCATCAACACAAGAGAAGCATTATCAATCAGCGAGAGGTGGGTCAAGATACGAAATCATTCACCGATGCGCTGCGCTATGTCCTGCGCCAGGACCCGGACATTATTTTGATCGGTGAAATGCGCGATCTAGAGACGATTCAGGCGGCCTTAAATATCGCCGAGACCGGGCATTTGGTCCTGGCGACGCTGCATACAAATGATGCCGTCCAGTCCATCAATAGAATTATTGACGTTTTTCCCGAGCATCAGCAAGACCAGGTTCGTTTGCAGCTTTCCTTTGTTCTTGAAGCCGTTCTCTGCCAGCAGCTTTTGCTGCATGCTTCTGGCCGCGGCCGCGTGATGGCCCTTGAGATTCTTCGCGCCAGCCCGGCCGTTCGTAATTTAATCCGCGAAGCCAAGGTTGAGCAAATCAGCACCTTGATTCAAACTGGGTCCAAATTCGGCATGCAAACGATGAACCAGTCGTTGGTTGATCTTTATCGCAAAGGACTGCTCGCCGAGGCCACGGCATTGAGCGCGACATCAAATATTGAGGATTTGCGCCGCATGATGACGGAGCGAAGCGTTGCGGCGGCCAGCCGATGAAAATTCTTCGGCGCAAAATTTTAGGGCTCGAGGCTTCCTCAAATTTTGAATGACGAATTTAAGAATATCGAATGATGAATAAAAAGGGTTTCTTGATTCGACATTCATTATTCATCAGGGGATAGCCTATGATGTTCGCCTACAAAGCCAAGCTCGCATCGGGGGCCCTCACTGAAGGTGTGCTTGAGGCCGTGGATGCGCGAACGGCGATGGCCCAGCTTCGATCCCAGCGTTTAAACATCATTGAAGTCGCGCCGGCCAAAGAGGGCGGCGTCTTTGGAGTTCTTAAAAATTTAAATCCGTTTAAGCCTAAAGTCGGCAGCAAGGACTTAGTGATTTTTTCACGCCAACTTTCGACCCTCGTCGCCGCCGGCGTGCCCATCGTTCAGGGATTATCCATGATGGGCGCGCAGATTGAGAACAAGCGATTTAAGGAAGTGGTTCAGGGCTTGGTCCAAGATATTGAAAGCGGCATGGCTATTAATGAATCGCTAAAAAAATACCCTGATGCTTTCAGCGATCTTTATGTGGCCATGATCCGAGCCGGCGAGTTGGGCGGCGTGTTGGATGTCATTTTAGAGCGGCTCTCGGCCTATTTAGAGTCGGCGGAGGAGCTTAAGCACAAAGTTAAAAGCGCCATGATTTATCCTGGAGTGATGGCCGGCATTGCCGTGGGAGTGACGGCGTTCTTGATGATCGCCATCATTCCGAAATTTAAAGATATTTTTGAGTCCTTTGGCGCCGATTTGCCGATGCCGACCAAAGTCTTGCTCGGCATGTCGGCGACGATGACGAAGCATTTTTATGTGCTGATTATCATTCCTGTGGGGATTTGGCAGGGTCTTAAACGCGCCTATAAAATTGAACAATATGCCTACAAACTTGATGAGATCGCGCTTAAATTGCCGATTTTTGGCGACATTTTGCGCAAGGTGGCAATCGCCAAGTTTTGCCGGACTCTCGCCACCATGATTAAATCCGGCGTCAATATTGTGGAAGCCTTGGAAACGGTGGCCAAAGCCAGCGGCAATAAAGTGATTGAGCGTTTTATCATGGAATCCAAAAAATCCATTCAGGAAGGCATGCGCTTGGTTGAGCCGTTAAAAAAATCGAAAGTTTTTCCGGCCATGGTCGTTCAAATGATCGCAATCGGCGAGGAATCGGGCAATCTTGACTCAATGTTATCTAAGATCGCTGATTTTTATGATGGCGAAGTGGATTCGGCGGTCAAGGGATTGACCAGCATGATCGAGCCTTTGGTTATCGTTTTTATGGGTCTTGTGATCGGGGGTATCGTTATAGCGATGTTTTTACCGATGTTTCAGATATCCCAGTTGGCCGGTGACGTTGGCGAGTAAGGGGGGAACTGTCCTGTTGGCGGCGCTGGCGCTCGGCGCCGGCGCCTGTTCAGAGCGATCTTATCCAAGGGATGAACTGCGGAAAATTTTAAAAATTCCCGAACACGTTGAGACAGGTCCTGTCGCCGTCGTCAAGAATTGGGTTGACCGAGATATTGAATTCGCCCAATTGGAGATGGATTTGCCGGGAGGCCAGGCCAAGGCTTTCTCTGCCAGATTAAAAAACGAACATCACGGAGATGCCCAGCCGGTTATTTTGATTTTTCATGGCCATTTCAGCCAAGCGAGCGATTTTGTGGGACTGACGAAGTCCGGGGACGCTTGGTCCGTTGGCCTGGATTTGGCGCGATCGGGTTATCTCGTGATCGCTCCACAAGCGCGCGGTGAGTATAACGATTTAAAAAGAGAAACCCGCCTAGCTTTTGGCACGCTAATGAATGGAAAAACCTTAATGGGCAATCGCGTGACCGATGCGCTGCGGTGGCTTTCCTACGCGCGCCGTCATTCGGAGACAATTGGGCTGTTAGGTTGGTCTATGGGCGGCAATATAGGGCTTTATTTGGCGGCCGTGTCGCCGGAGATTGAAGCGGCTTATGTGAGCAGCGCTTTTGATTCGCTCAAGCTCCTCGCGGAGGGCCCCTTTCAAAGCCCGGATAATTATGTGCCTGATATTTTAACCTTTGGCGATAAAGACCGGATTGCCGCGCTCATAGCCCCGCGTCCGCTTTTAATCGAGCAGGGAGAGAATGATCCGGTGGCGCCGTTTGAAGGCGCCGTGGAGATGTCGGAGCGCTTGCTAAAAGTTTATGAGCAATTTGGCCACAGCGATCGCCTGATGTTTCTTCGTCATCAGAAGGGCCATCGTTTCAGCGGCAGCGACGCTGTCGTTTGGTTCAAACGATGGCTTCCGGTGAAAGGGAAGTCCAAAGTCAAAAATTGAGGGAAATCTAGCCCTACCTTTTCTGTTCATCCCAGATTCCGCAGTTGCGGAATCTTCCTCGCAAGCCCCGCAGATGGCCCCATGCCGGAGGCCTGGGACCCATCGAGCCCCGGAGGGGCGAGGGGAACTGCGGGACCCTGAAGCGCCTAGGCGCGATGGGAGCTCGGAGGGGCTTCGCCCCGGATTACCCCAGGGGAATACTGCGCAGAGCGCAATATTTCCCTGCCGGCACAGCCGGAAATTCCGCACTTTTTCGTACGCCGGTTTTCCCAATGCAAAGCCTCCTCAAGTGCGGAATTTGGGTTCATGTTTCCTTCTATTTCCACGCTGGGTAATGTAATGAGGAATTTCAGGGCATGAAAGGATTCTAACCCAACTTACGCTAATAGCCCCCTGATTTAGCGCATTTGCGCTTCACCTTCTTTGCTACTCCGAAGAGAACTGACCTTGGGATTCTCCAAAAGCACATGTAGTGAAGA
>JACQPE010000103.1 GCA_016207685.1 Elusimicrobiota bacterium
GGCGCGGCCGCCAGCGTGTAGGTTGAGATGGCCGTTGATGTGGAAGCGGCCCAGGCATTGTAGGCGGCTATTTGTCTGCTGTAGTAGGTGTTGGTGGCGAGATTGGTTTCGGTCCAGGAGGTTGATGTGATATTTCCCGAAAGGATGCCTTGGGTTGAAGAGATAACGCGAAAGCCGTCACGATGGAGCCCTTGTCCGCTCCAGGCCCAAGCGATGGAAGAAGCGCCCAGGGAAAGGGCGGTGATATTATCGCTTGAGACGGTTAAAAAGTCGTGTTTGCTCACAAAAATGTTGCGTCCACCCAAGGTTTCATCCATAAATCCTGTGATATAAACATAATGCCGGCTGTCAATGGCTATATCGTAAGCCATGTCCGTGGTATTGCCGGAGCCGTTGATCGTGGCGGTTGTTTGGGGAAGAAGATCGGGATTTAAGAATCCGGCCCATAAATTTTGGTCGCCGGCAAGGTCATGTAGATACCCCGCGGCAAAGGGATTGCCCGTGTCATCTAAAGCGAGACCATAGCCCTCGTCCGTGGTGCCGGCCGTTCCCGTGACAGATGTGCTTTGTTCGATGGAGAGTGATGAATTTAGCCGCGCCATCCAGATGTTGATATTGCCTGCAATTTCATTAAGCGAACCAATCACAAAAACGCGGCCGTTTCGGTCAACGACCACGTCTTGGCCGGCGTCAGCCCCGGAAGCGGATCCATTCATGGCATTGGATTGCTGCAGTTGCAGCGATGTGTTAAGCTTGCCAACCCAGAGATTTTCGCTGCCGCTAGTCTCAAAGACATACCCGGCGACATAGACGTTGCTGCTTCGATCCACGGTAATGGCGTAGCCGCGATCCGTGCCGCCGCCGGAGCCCGCGATCACCGCGCTTGAAATAAACGCCAGGGCATCGTTGAATTTCGCCGCCCAAATGTTGGCGCCGCCTGTTACGTCCGTGATGTAGCCCGTGGCGTAGAGAATGCCGCTTGTGTCCATCGTAATGCCGTAGCCGATATCCGTTGAATTGGCCGGTCCATTCAGGGTCACGCTGGAGATCAAGGCGAGCGAAGAATCATATTTGCCGATCCAGATGTCATCGCCGCCCGAGGATTGATTGACGGAGCCAATGACGAAGACGGAACCATTGGTAGACACAACGATGCCGTTGCCCGAATCGGAGGCCCCCCCCGTTCCATCAAGGTTCGCGCTGGCCGTGAGCGTGAGCGAGGGAGAAAATTTACCGACCCAAACATTGGCGCCTCCGGATGTTTCATTGATCGAGCCCGCGACAAAGATATTGCCGCCGGCATCAAGCGTTATGTCGTTTCCGTAATCGGCGCCGCCCGCAGAGCCCCGAATCGTTGTGCTCGAGAAATAATGTAAAGCAGCCAAGGGCACAGTGACGCTCCCAAAGGCCGAGGCCGTAAGGACAACCGCCAGCCCCCGGGCCCATGGGCCGGGAATGAAGATCCTGATCATCTAAAAATACTATAGGCCCAATGGGGATTTGTCTATGGCCTAAGCGAAAAGCGGCAATTTAAACAGCGAGATTAAGAGATTGCGAGATTTCGAGATTGAAGATTCGAATATGCGAAAATATTTTTTCATAATCCCTCAATCTCATTTTTTAAAGCGAGCGCTTTTTGGTTATTGCGAGGAGGATTTGCCGACGAAACAATTTTGTAAAAGGAAAAATAACCAATTTTTTGATGAGATCGCCACGCCTCCGGAGTTTACGCCAAGCGAAGCGAATGTGGAGGCTCGCGATGACAGGATAAAACCGTTCGCATTAAATCACTTTAAAATTTGTTTTTCGAGTTTTTTGGGGATGGCATCGCCGGTAATTTCAAGAGCGCCTTTGCCTAAATGCCAGGCGCCATCGGCAACGATCACTTCCCCGGCAATATAATTGCCCATGGGCGAAGCCAAGTAAAGCACCAGGTTGGAGACATCGTATTCCGTGCCGAAGCGGCCCAGGGGAATGGTTTTAAGGAGTTTTCGTTGGATTTCTTCAGTAGGCCAGAGCCTCTCTTCTGTTTGGGGCGTGTTAATGGCGCCCGGAGCAATGGCATTGACCAAAACGCCTTTGGATGCCCATTCGGCGCCTAAAGTTCGCGTGAGCGCCACTGTTCCGGCTTTGGCCGATGCCGACGGAGCAAATCCCGGGGCTCCGGTCCAGGCGTAGGAGGCCACGATGTTGATGATTCGTCCGTTTTTTTGTTGGAGCATGACCCGCCCGGTTTCGTTGGTGCAATAAAAAGTGCCGTTTAAGACGATGCCGATGATTTTTTCCCAGCGCACCGAAGAGATGGTTTCCGTGGGCCGGATAAAATTCGCGGCGGCGTTATTGACCAAGATGTCAATGCGTCCGAAGGTTTGAACCACGGCTTGAACCATTGTTTTTACTTGTTTTGAGTCCGAAATGTCCGTCGGCACAACCAGCGCTCGACGGCCCATAGAGCGAATTTCCTGGGCAACAGCCTCAAGTCGTTCCTGGTTGCGCGCGACGAGAGCCACATCGGCCCCATGGCGCGCGAGCTCCAGGGCGATGACCTTGCCGATTCCGGTCCCGGCCCCGGTGACAACGCCGGATTGACCGGATAATAAGTCCTTTGAAAAAAAAGTTTTTGATGGCCCCATTATTTGGCCACCCCGGACGTCGTCTCTTCCCGCACATATTTGGGTCGTCTTTTTTTCCAGGCCGCGTCGAGGCCCTCTTGGGCTTCCCAGTGATTGAGCGCGCTTATGAATTCCTTAGTGCTTTTTTGAAAAATTTCATCTAAATCGCCGCAGAGGCTTTCCCTGTAGCAAAGCTTGGTCAAGGCGTAGGCATTTAGGGGCAATTGCGCTAGATTTTGGGCAAAGTCGAGCGCTTTTTGGGCCAACGAAACGCCCGGGACCAGCCGGTCCACTAAGCCGCCCTCAAACGCCTCCGGAGCTCTTACGGCTCGACCTGTCAGGATCATTTCTTTCACCAGGCTCTGCTTGGCGCTCATGCGCGCGAGCGTCGCGATTAGGATGCTTGAAGGAGTTAATCCCAGGCGAACTTCACTTAAAGAGATTTTTCCGGTTTCTTGTGCGATAAATCGAAAATCGCAGCCCATGGCGATGATCCATCCGCCTAAAAGAGCGTAGCCATTGATCGCCGCAATCGTGGGTTTGGTGTAGCGGCAAAGTTGGCGATGAAGCTCTATTAATTCAAGAAACAGGCGCGACCGGTCCTTGGGCGCTAAAGAGGAGTATTCATCTAAATCGATTCCTGAAGAAAAATATTTTGGCAGGGCGCTGGACAAGATGACGGCGCGGATGCCGGGATTTTTTTCAATTTCGGCGAGGCGCCGGCGCAATTGCTCAAAGAAGGCCAAGTTTAAGCTGTTGGCAGGCGGCCGGTTAAGGGTTAGAAAGGCCGTCTGGCCTTCAATGGACTCGCGGAGAAAGGGCGCGGCAATCCCCGGCGCCGTCATTCGTCGCTCATTGATGGATGGGACAATTGGCCGTTATTTTGAATTTTCGTTTGAGAATCTCTGAACGCCTGCCTGATATTTTGAACTTGTTCGGCGCCGATCCTGGCGAGATCCGCGCTGATTTCTTTGCAGATGGATTGCGTGTTCTTTTTGGCAGTCGCCAGTTGTTTATTGAGACGGTTCAGTTCTTTTTGTTTTTTGGCGGCTTCTTTATTTTTTGAGGGGTTGCTCGAGGCGTTGATCTGCGCGATTTCCGCGTTGGCAGCGTTAATTTCTTGTTGAATGGTTTTTTCGTATTCCAAGGCCGGTTTTAGGCGCCCGCGGGATTTTTCCAAAAATTTTTCAAGCTCAAGAATTTTTTCCGTGTAAAGCGCCGTCAGTGACTCGGCATCGTTAACGCAGGGCGGTCCCACAACGGCCGCCGCGGCGCCCGTTGGGAAAATAGGCACAATCGGTTTTTCGGGCGTTGTTGACGGCACCGAGGGCACGGGTTGTTGGACGGATTCGGCCGAAGCGGGTTTGGATTGTTTCGGTTCGGGCACGGCCGCCAAGGGCGCCGTAGGCCCTTCATCCGCCGTTGACGGTTCTTGAGATTCTTCTTCATCCGCAGATGATGACTCGGCGGAAGAGCCTTGAGGTGTCGTTTTCTTATTGGAGGAGGCGTTTTCTTCGCTGATTTTTTCTTGGGCCGGGCTTTCTTCCTCTGCGGATTCTTCTGAATCATCTTCAGCTTGGGCCGGCAGAGTTGAGCCCATCAAAATTCCCATTGAAATAAAACCTGTTAACAAAAAGGCCAGATTGATTCGACGCATAAGTCCTCCAAACTACCATTTAGATCCGCCGACAATCAGATTTCCCCCAAAACCTCTTTTTCCGTCACACCGGCGGAAGGTTGTATCCAGTTGCCTTGTGTCGGTTTTCCGGATTCCGGCCCCAGCCCAGAGGCCTGGGACCTGCCGAGTCCCAGAGGGACAGAGGCGTCCGCCGGAATGACAGAGAAAATGGGAAATTTCTAACCGGCAATTATTATTGTATCTTTTTGCGCTTGTTGGCATAATGTAGTGCAACTCGGTTTTTTGGGGACGTGGTGTAGCTTGGCCTAACACGCTGCCCTGTCAAGGCAGAGACCGCGGGTTCAAATCCCGTCGTCCCCGCCAGGTTTTTCGACGGGATTTGAAGCCAAGTCGCGCGCTGCCAGTGGCAGATGAAGCGCGACTGGCCGGTTCCGAAGGAGGCCCGGAGGGCCGGGTGAGGAAAAATCCCGTCGTCCCCGCACTTTCCTTCTTCGATTATCCGTTGTTTCATCGTTGTTCTTCTGCGTTTTATTGCGCCGTTCGGCCGTTTTTGTCAATTTTTTTACTGGTTTACTCCCATCGTCCCCTTCTCAAGACCAGGTCCGCTCCACTTTCGGGCTCTTGTTCGCTTCTCGACCTTCGCCACGGCCAATGATCCTTTACTGATTTGATCCCGCTGTTTGTGAACGACGGGACTGCTTAATTTTTGCTTTCCATTTTCGCGCTCTAGCCCTGCGCACCTCACGCTCAAGCTCATCCAGCAACTTATGAAATTCTTCAAGTGGCGAGTTTCCATTGAAGCCATCTTCGCGTATCTCGACATCGATCTCGTCTGGCCCTGTCTGCTCAATGATCCTCTCGCCATTGGCGATTTGGTTGAAGCGAATAGGGATTGTCAGTTGGATTGAAACTTTCATCGCCACACTATGCCTCCTTGCCTTAAGAACCTACCTTCCTTACACCGACTAATCAAGGCGATTCTTTGTAAGAAAGAGAAAAATGAATAAAATACACTCCGTTTGGCTTTTCCGAATAATTTGGGTCTATCGTAAGCGCAACTAGAAGGAACAGATCGAGGCGGATTCTACTCAAGGGAAATTTGCCTTGCTGGGGACGGGGCTACTCTTTAACTGTCGGTTGGAAATGGAACCATTAAAAAATTTGCTGCTTATTTTCACTCAAGAAACCTCCTGGCCTCGCAGGCCCAGGGGCGGGCACAAGAGCATCCGGTGGGCAATTGTTCCACCGTTGTCCCCGATTTAGTAGGATAATTCACAGGGTTTTTAAATTGCACCGGTCTTACATAGCGAAGGACAAGTAGCGGCGTCAAATCAATGAGGGCACGACTTCCTCCGGCAGACAGAGCGCGTTACGCGCGGTCAGGAGTCTTTTTTTGTCTCGGCACTCTCGTTATCCAGTTGCTGCTCCCCCTGGCCCACGAATGGCAGGTCGCGCGCGAGGAGGCATACCACCCACTCCAGGAGTGGAGCGACTCCGCGCCAGGGTTTTTATCAACGGAAAAGCAAGGCCGGCCCCACCACCATCACAATGCCGCCACATGCGTTATATGCCCCGTTTTTAAACGCTTCTCAGGCGCGATTCTTTCGGATTCGCGAACCAATCCGGCGCCCCGATGCTTACTTCATTGCGCTGTTTTTGATCCACGCCTTAAATTTTTCTTCACCAGCCCCGATCTTCTCGCGTCGTCTCCCCGCGGGCCCCCCTTCGCGTAATCTCCTCAATAGGGCGTAGAAGTTCAGTCAAAGGGCGTCCACATTCAAGGATGCCCATGAGAAATTTGCAAAGGGGGTTAAATGCGACGAACTATCATCTATTCATTAAGCGCGGTTCTATTGTTCTTGGGCAGAGGGGCGCGCGCGCAGGCCCAGGCTTCGGGCAGCGCGCTGCAGGCTTCCAATATTTTCAATCCCAACATCAGCGTCATCGGTTGGTTTCAAGGCGAGGCAGGCCGCGGGACGCTCGCGGAAGACGAACAAGCGCCTTCCGCCTTCCAGTTCAAGGAAGCCGAGATCGCATTCCAATCCGTGGTCGACCCCTATGCGCGCGCCGACTTCTTTATGGCGGCGGAGGACGAAGGGATGGAATTGGAGGAAGGCTATCTCACATGGTTTAGCCTTCCTGGTGATCTGTCGCTCAAGGTCGGCAAATTCAAAGGGAGCTTCGGCAAATTCAACCTGGTCCATCGGCCGGAAACAGCGTTCGCGGATCGGCCGTTGGTTCACGAAAAATACTTCGGGGAGGAAGGATTGGCCGGAGCCGGCGCTTCCCTATCATGGCACGTTCCCAACCCGTGGCTCCTCGTCAGCTTGGACGGCGATGCGTTGACGATGCCGGAGGCTTCGGAGGCTCTCGCCTTCGGCAAGGCGAAACGTCGCGACTTTCTGTATGTGGGAAGACTCGGCGTTTATCATGACCTCACTGAGGCCGCCAACGTCAGCCTGGGAGCCGACTATGCGCATGGCGCCGCGGGCCAGGAGTTCAACGACGTGACCCTGACCTCCCCCACCCTCAAAAGTCAGGCCTACGGCCTGGATATGACATTTCGATGGAAAAATCCAAGACGGGCCACCTATCGTTCCATCCTCTGGCAGACGGAGATCCTGTGGAACAATAGGGACCAGAGCGCGGATTCGGAGATCACGAGCATGGGTCTATTCAGCCATTTCGAATATCAGTTCGCTCGCCGATGGCGAGCAGGCGGACGTTACGACTGGTCCCAGTCTCCCGCGGACAACGAAAAGCGCGAGTTCGGGGGCCTGTTTTATCTTACCTTCAGTCCCTCGGAGTTCAGCCGCATCAGCCTGCAGGGCAAGCAGGTCAAAAGAACCGACGGCACGACCGAGCGTCTCGGGTTTTTCAAGCTGACCTTTAGCATTGGCCCGCACGGGACTCATCCCTTCTGAGGCATGGAAGGCATGAATTCTAAAATGGCCCGAATTTTACTCAAAAGGAGAACGAAAATGCAAAATGTAAAAGCCTTGTTATCAGTTGCGTTTTTATGTCTGGCAGGGGCGCCCGTCTCTGCTGGGGACCCGCCTGCGGCGGGCCAGCGTCCCCCGGAGCTCCGCGTAGTGGGGGCCGGCGGGTCTGATGTCCCCCCGAGATCCCTTCGCCCCGCTGGGGCTTCTGGGTCCCAGGACCCTGCCCCTGGGGCTGCGAGCGGGGGGCTCGCAGACTCCCCTGTCCTGGCAAAAGTCAAGGTAGTCACCACGACCGAGGATTTGGCGGCTTTAGGCCGTGAGGTCGGAGGGGAAGCCGTGGATGTCCAGTCAATTGCTCGCGGCTATCAGGACCCCCACTTCGTTGAGACTAAGCCGAGCTATCTGCTCAAGCTTAAGAAGGCGAACATGTTCATTCAGGTGGGCCTTGAGTTGGAGGTCACGTGGGCGCCGTCTTTATTGATCAGCGCGAGAAACCCCAAGATACTGCCGGGTAACCCCGGCTTTGTCGAGGCTTCCGATGGCGTTGAAATTTTACAAAGAACCGGCGGAGGGGCGGACAGGTCCCTGGGCGACGTGCACCCCTTGGGCAATCCCCACTATTGGCTCGACCCTCAAAATGGCCGGATCATAGCCAAGAATATCGCCGAGCGGCTAGCGCTCATAGACCCGGAACACGCCGAGGCGTACCGGAAGAACTTGGCCGGCTTCGAAGCGAAGCTCTCGGCAAAGGAAAAGGAATGGGACGCCCTGGCCGTCGCCGTAAAAGGCATCAAGGTCGTGACCTACCATAACTCCTGGCCCAACTTCGCGCGGCGCTTCGGAATTCAGATAGTCAACTTCATCGAACCTAAGCCCGGCGTTCCGGCGTCCCCGGCCCACGTGCATTCCCTGATCCAGCAGATCAA
>JACQPE010000093.1 GCA_016207685.1 Elusimicrobiota bacterium
GAGCAGGAAGTGAAGGAGTCCCTAGAACGCTTATCGAACTATTCGCCCTCAGAAATTCCAGATTTTACCGCGAAGCCCCAGATCGTTCCTTTGCAGACAAATGCTTTACACAGAATAGCTTTTGCTCGAAGTTTGTTTGATCAGAAATGCGGTTCACAATCAAGGTTTTGGGGGGTAAACCGCGATTCAGGTTGGTGGCGAGACTTACTGCGCTATCCCGAATTACCTACCGACCTTAGCGATGTTAAGGATATGGGGTTAGTGTAGATGCCGGTTGAAATCCAGACGGTTGTTTTGTGCAGGGAGATTGAGAACATTCAGGGCGGGCTTTGTGATCCTAAGCAGGCTTCGGTTTATGAGATTTTTCCGATGGATGGGGGCTATCCCTTTGGGGGGAGTTTGGGGCTTTATCTGTTTTTAAGGAAAGATTCGCGGGATGCCGAGGTGCCTTTTGAGATTAGCCTGCGGATCATGGATGCGGATGGGCGCAGCTTGGAGGCGCCCGGGCGAAAGATTATTTCCGGCACCTTTCCAGCCGGCTACCGCTTTTGGGGCAATGCTGGTAAGATTTCCTTTGTGATCCCGCACCCTGAGGACTATTCCTTGTTTCTCAAGGTCATGCCAAATGGCCAAGAGTATCGCTACGACTTTGAGGCGGTAGAAAGCTTGGTCGCAAGTGGCGGTGGACGTAGCGGGCATTAATTTATGTCGAATGAACTGGAACAGGCCAGGGCGGAAATGGAGCGTTTGCGGCTGGAGAATGAGGAATTAAAGCGGCGGCTTGGACTGATTGTGGCCGAGCCTTCCAATGGTTACCAGGCTAAGGTTGCGGAGTTACCGTTGGAAACCGCGATAGCCCTGCCTTCAGTTACGGAAAGCTCTTCTCTTCAAGAAAAGATTTTCCTGTTTCGTTCTTTGTTTCGTGGTCGTGAAGATGTTTATCCTGCTTTTTGGACCAACGAGCGCAGTGGCAAAAAAGGCTACTCGCCGGCTTGCGAAGATCCTTGGAGCCTGCGTAAGGGCAAGCCTAGAAAATATTTATCCTTAACTGACCAGGTAATTCAGGAGCATTTATCGGGAGTTAAGACTGTAGGCGTGTTTCCGCTTCTCAAAGACAATTCCTGCTGGTTTTTGGCCTGCGATTTTGACAAAGAGGGGTGGGAGTTGGATTCTTTGGCTTACCTTGGGGTTTGCCAGC
The DNA here is from genome assembly GCA_016207685.1 of Elusimicrobiota bacterium. GTDB lineage: Bacteria > Elusimicrobiota > Elusimicrobia > JACQPE01 > JACQPE01 > JACQPE01. Next base: position 1,199 of record JACQPE010000093.1, read on the forward strand.
GATACGCCGTGCCCGCGTATCTTGAAAGATCGCGTTCCGGCAATGGCGGGCATGTTTGGATTTTCTTTTCAGCGCCGGTGGCGGCTACCCAAGCGCGTCAGTTGGGGATGCGCCTGTTGCGCCAGACAATGGACGCGCGGGCGGATTTAGACCTTGGGAGCTATGATAGGTTTTTTCCAAATCAGGATTTTGTGCCAGGGGCAGGCCGCGGCTTTGGCAATCTCATTGCCTTGCCTTTGCAGAAAAAATGCCGGGTTCTTGGCAATACGGAATTCCTTGACCCTTCTAATCTGGAGTTGCGGCCTTATCCTGACCAGTGGGCTTTTTTAAGCAACGTTAAAAGGTTAAGCGCTGATCATCTGGATGCGCTTCTTGAAACAGTTCCTGCGCTGGCTATTGGACCCGGAAGGTCAGAATCTGTATCCCAGGCAACGTTGGCTAAATATCCGCCCCCTAAACAAATTCGAGGGGAATTCGGCGCATCTCTTAGCATCGAGAAATCCGGCATACCGCCGTGGATGCTATCCAAATTTAAGCACTTAGCCTCTTTGCATAACCCGAAGTTCTATATCAACGAAAAGCTTCGGTTTTCCAACCATCAGACGCCGCGATTTATCAGATGTTACGGAGAAGATTTTAGCCACATCCACCTTCCGCGCGGAACATTTGAAGAAGCTGAAAGGATAATCCAAACCGTAGGCAGTCAGCTCCTTTGGACGGATCGACGCCCCAAGCCCGATGCCATCTCTTTTGAGTTCAAGGGTTCCTTGACGTTGGAACAGGAAAAAGCAATGGTCAATACGCTTTCCCATGACATGGGCGTTCTGGTCGCTCCACCCGGGGCCGGCAAGACGGTCATGGGCTGTTATGCGATCTATAAGCGTAAATTACCCACTTTAATCCTGGCTCATCGCAAACCCATTCTGGAGCAATGGAGAAAACACCTGATGGAATTTTTGGACCTACTCCCAGCCCAAATCGGCCAGATTGGAGGAGGCAAGGGTCGTCAGGGCGGCGTGGTTGATTTGGCCATGCTCCAGAGCCTCTCGCGCATGGAAGACGTGGGGAGTCTGTTTTCGCGCTATGGTTTTATCATTGCCGATGAATGTCACCACATTCCCGCCGCCACTTTTGAATCTTGTATGAAGGAGGCGCATGCTCGTTATATTTTGGGCTTGACAGCGACGCCGTACCGCCGCGATGAATTGCAGGACATCATTACCATGCAGTGCGGACCTGTCCGCTATAAAACAGCTGTAAAGGAAAGTCTTCTGACTCTGCGGCTGGTTATTCGGGAGAGCCCATCCCCCATTCAAACCGATGGTGATCGTCCTATCCAGGAGGTATTTCGCTTGTTGGTTCAAGATGAAGCTAGAAATGCGCTCATTGAGAGGGATGTTGTAGAGGCCCTTAAGCAGGGCAGGCGCTGCCTAATTCTTAGCCACTGGAATGAACGCTGCCAAGCGCTGGTGGAGAGGTTGCGTCGCCAAGGAAAGAAGCCTTTTATATTAAGCGGCCTTCAGGGTAAAAAAGAACGGGCCGCTATTTTGAAAGCTATTCAAGAAACCCCATTGAATCAGGATCTTATTATTGTAGCCACTGGACAATATTTAGGCGAGGGATTCGATTGCCCGCAGCTCGACACGCTTTTTTTGGCTTTTCCCGTTTCTTTCAAGGGAAAATTGATTCAGTACGTGGGGCGCATCATGAGGGAGTATTCAACGAAAAAAGAAGTCGTTGTCTACGACTACTTGGATTCCCAAATCTCCGTTTTAAGCAGGATGCACAGCCGGCGCTTGAAAATTTATAAGTCCATTGGTTTTGACGTCCAAAGTCAGAGAGCATCTGGTCGGAAGACAGAGAGTCTCGAAGGCATTTTGCTGTAGATGACTATATCGGAGAGAGTGCCTTCGCAAGAGACCGGCGCCTACTGGATTTACACCGCCAGGAGAATTGGAAATTACCCGGAGCCTACGGTAAGAAGTGGCAAATGGCTTATCTTCGTGTCGCGGGAGAGGATTGACGCGATCTGGGATCGGATAAGGAAAGCGACCGAAGAAGGTAGGCTTGGGTGTAGTGCCAAGGTGGCCACGGCCAAGCCCAATCCCAATGCCTCCGACCCCGCAAGAAAAGTCATCTGTGTTTACAGCTACGACTGGGAAGACAAGGAAGACGTGATGAGGATTCGCGCGGAACTTCGGGCTCTGGGCATCGTATGGAAAATTCCGTACAAGGCGGATGCGGATACCGACGCCGGCAAGTATCGAACAACTGGGCATACCCGTATTAGCAAATACTATGAGTAATTCTCATAAAAATATGAAAAAGGGAGGGGCAAGAAAGCGGACAAAATGAAATCCAAAACTTTATACACCGATCATTTAAGCGACACGGAAGCAAGGGAAGTTCTCGCAGCCCTGTTAAAGAGGCATCCTGAACTTGCAGACGAAGCGCAAATCATTGCTAAAGCGACATTGGAGGATATTTCGGTTAACTCTGTTGTAGACGAGGTTGATGGGGCGCTTCAAGCCGTAGACGACATAGATAATCTTAATGCCAGGGCCGGTTCGACGAGCTATGGCTATGTGGAGCCATCTGATGCTGCAATTGAGATTTGCGAAGAGGCCATAGAGCCGTTTATGCAGGATATGGAGCGACGATTGGAAGCGGGAGACCTCAAGGGTGCTTTGGTTCTCTGCCAAGGAATCGTTTGGGGGCTTTACAAAGTCAGAAAAATCAGCAGCGGAGGCGTTATTGAATGGGCTGGGGAGGATTGTTTGTGCGAAGAAGCGGGTTCCGCTATTGAGAAGTTCGTCGGGCAGTGTCGGAAGAAAGGCTTAGCCAATAAAACCCCGATATTCCCTGAAGGATTTCTGAAAGAAAATACGCCAGAGTGGGCTTCTTGGATTCAGACGACATTGGCACGCTTAGATAAGGTTGGAAACCCATGAGATCATTCGAGCATGGCTATCTTCTAGATCAGCCCATATCCCAAAGCCTATTGATGTTGGTTCGGGCTTTGGGGGAATTTAAGGGACGGCAGGACCTTTACCGGGAGCAGTCGCCCCAGATGCTGGAAACCTTGAAAAAGAGCGCCATGGTGGAGAGCGTCGAGTCCTCCAATCGCATCGAAGGAGTTACCATGGCTCCCGAACGCCTGGGGCCGCTCGTGGCCCGCAAGATCGAGCCCGAGGATCGCTCCGAGGAAGAGATCGCTGGCTGCCGGGACGTGCTGGCCGATATTCACACCAACGCCCAGCGGCTCACCCTCTCTCCCAAGCTCATCTTGGACTTTCACAAAAAACTGTATGCGCATACTCCTGAAAAGGGCGGGCGCTGGAAAGACAAGGACAACGCAATCTGGGAAGAAAAGGAAGGTCGGCGCTTTGTTCGTTTCAAGCCGGTTTCCGCGGCCATGACGCCGGAGTACATGGACAGGCTTTGCGCGCTCTACCATGAGACGCTCGACGAGAGAAAGGCTGAGCCCCTGCTCGTTATCGCCTCTTTTATCATGGACTTTGAGTCCGTGCATCCCTTTCCGGATGGCAACGGCCGGGTCGGACGATTGCTGACGCTTCTTCTGCTTTATCACGCCGGCTACGAGGTCGGCCGCTACATCAGCTTGGACCGGATCGTGGAGCAAAGCAAGGAAACCTATTGGGACGTGCTCCTCAAGAGCTCGCAAGGCTGGCATGAGGGCAAGCACGATCTTAGGCCGTGGTGGAATTATTTTCTGGGGACGCTCATTGCCGCTTATAAAGAATTTGAAGAGAGGGCCGGTAGTCTCTTGACCGCCCGAGGAGCTAAAAGTGAAACAGTGCGCCAAGCCATCATGCGTCTCCCAGACGAGTTTACGATACGAGAGCTTAGGCGGACCTGCGTCGGTGTAAGCCCTGACCTGATCCGGCTTGTATTGCGGGAAATTCAGAAGGCGGGTTTACTGGAGTCAAAGGGGCGCGGGCCTGGCACTTTATGGCGGAAAAGGGGTAATATTTTTAAGAAGGGGTAAAAATGGGGGTAATAACTGGGGTAGGAAAATGAGTTACGACATTAAACTGCTTGATTCGGTGACAAGGAAGCCGATTTTATTCGATAAGCCGCACGATATTAAAGGCGGGACATATGCTGCAAATGGGACGAACGAGGCGTGGCTGAACGTGACCTACAACTATTTTCATCATTTCAAGAGCATGGGACGAAAAGGCATTCGAAGCATCTATGGCAAGACGGGCGCCGAATCAATTCCAATACTAAAGGGAGCTATTGACACTCTGGGGGACGACATTGACAAGGATTATTGGAAGCCTACGGCAGGAAACGCCAAGCGGGCTCTTTCAGGGCTTCTGGCTTTCGCTCAGATGCGGCCCGATGGAGTGTGGGCAGGAGACTGACCAAAAAAGAGAAATGATATCCAAAGTAAAAAATCAGGGCCAACGCCGCAAGAATTCCTGGGCGCTTTTTGGGGCAGAGTCAGCTTACGCGGACAGCATGTTTCGACTTGCTTTAGGAGATAGTCAGGGGAGCGTTGATGCTATACGAGGGTCATTGCGTTGCCTGCCCACTTACGCACCAGCGATATTAAGCATGGGTTCGGTGGAATACCAGATGAAGCGCTCCGCCCGCGGCAGGGATCTATTTCTTTCTTTGCTCAATTTGTCTGATAGCGCCGAAGACCTTCATGAGATTATTGAGAAGGCCGGGGATTTTTTGATTCAAATTAAGCAATTCGACCATGCGCTGGAGTTGTACCGAATGGCAGCCAAGAGGTTTCCTCGGGTCGTCGAATTTCACGACGGTGTTGGCCACTGCGCAGACAAACAAGGTTTTTTCAAAGAGGCTATTGCCGCGTCTCGCAAGGCCCTGCGTCTTAAGCCTAAAAATTATCACTTTGTGAATAATTTGGGGTGGTGTCTTTATCGCGCCGGTAGACTGCGGGAGGCCCAGGCTCTATTGAAAGGTGCCGTAGCCATGGACAAATCCAATAAGATTGCCCAGGAAAACTTGCGTATGTGTGAGACTGCCTTGAGAAAAAATGCAAAAGTAAATGGGGAACTCAGGAAAGGATGAAGGTTTACGCTTTTACCTGAATAACGGCTATGAACGCTCATTTTTCTATAGGTAAAACGCCTCTCTCACAAACGTATCAAAATGATACGTTTGTGGGGAATGCCAAAAGGGCTGAGAAAATTCAAGTTTCTCTTCGAGAAACCCGGCTTGACTCGCTGGGGAGGAATCAGCCTTTTTGTGCAGTTTTGCAAATCTCTGCGTCTGCGGCATTTCCTGCAGCACCATGTTCGCTGGCCACGCTACCATCACAGAGAGTGCCACCCCTGCGATCTTTTTCTGGCGCACCTGTTCGCCATCGTTGCCGGTATCGGCCGCATCGAAAATACCCAATCCCTGTTGCACAACGGCCTGATCCCGCCTATCTTGGGTTTCCCCGAATCCCCGCACCGCGATACATTGAGGACGTTCCTCTGGCGTTTCAATAAAAAATCTTTGCAGAGCCTTCAAGCGGCCCACGACAAAATCCGGACCGAATTCTTCCAGAGACTTGGCATCCTCTACAGCGCTACCATGGATTGCGACACGACAACGCTGACCGTTTTCGGTCATCAAGAATCCGTGGAAGTCGGATACAACCGCAAATACAGGGGGAGCGCTCCTATGCCCCCATCATTTCCAGCGAAGGCAAGAGCGGGCTTTCCTTGGGGATGGAGCTGCGTTCCGGCAACATGAATGCCAATGTCGGAGCTTTGATTTTCCTCAATCAAATGCTGGAAAAGCTCCCTTCCTCCGACAAACTGACGTGTCCAACTTCGGCGCTCATCAGTTTTGACCCACCTCTGCTAACTTAAACTGATCCACCTGATTCATATTTTTTAGTCGTTATTGTTTCATCATCGGCCTGTGGATATTGTGGGCTGCGCAGCAGCGC
>JACQPE010000096.1 GCA_016207685.1 Elusimicrobiota bacterium
AAAGTCCAAAGTCCAAAGTCCAAAGTCCAAAGTCAAGAAGAGATAAGAATATCTTCCTGTTTTGGAACATTGGACATTGGGCGCTGGGCATTGGACTGCGGTTATGATTATCTTCTGGCGCCTCATTCTGGGTCACTTACTCGCTGATTTTACCCTGCAGTCGAACCTGATCAACGAATGGAAACGCTCTTCGTTATGGGGGATGATGATCCACTGCCTAACCCATCCGCTATGCTATGTGGCGCTGACGTTTCCTCTCCTTTCACAGACATGGTTAAGCATCGGCGGCTATCCTATTAACGGCTGGTGGTCGATTGTTTTGATTACGATAACCCACTACCTGGAAGACACGTGGCGCATTTTCACCATCAAACGCTTTAAGATGCCGGACAACACGCTCTATTTAATGCTCGATCAAATTATTCACGTCTCCGTTATCGTATTTTTCGGCATCGGCGCCATCCACCCGACTGCCGAAAACATCTTTCCGGAAAAATGGCCCATTCTCGCCATCCTCGCCATCATCGTGACGCATTTTTCCGTGGTTTTGATCTATTTCTTCGAAAAAGATTTTTTCAACAAGCCGTTCCCCAATGACTGGGAAAAATACCTTTCGATTATCGAACGCGCTCTCGCATTTATTGCGCTGGCCTTCTTGCCGGAATTGCGCTTGGGGTGGCCTTTGGCGATCGTATTCCTTCTCGTGCCGCGCATTTCCGGAGTCTACGCCGGTTGGCCCGTTGCCATGCCGCCTAATATCTCATGGGCCTTGGGTTCGGCCATGACGATCGCCTGCGGTTTATTGGGGCGCGCTTTGCTGTAAAAAAGTACGGATGGGATACTTCTGGGTCAGTTGATTCAAATAAAAATTAACCATTGAAATCACGCGCTGCTGCTCCATCTGCTGGCCGAATGACGCCGCCTCTTGTTCAAATTCTCGAACGGTCGCCGTCGGTTTTTCAATCCGATAGAGCCACTGCGTCTCCGTCGGGATCGCGGGAAACGTCCAACTGATCAAATTTCGCAATTGGCGGTCCTCCAAATCCTTCTGGTGCTCTTTTTCAAATTCGCCCGGCGTCACGCCTAGCGTGCGCATGACGAACTGCACGTAGAGATTTGGGTCGAACCGTCCCTCCTTTTGAAACACCGGCCGCCGCGCAATGTCTTCAACGACCAGACGCGGCGTCACCTCAAGACCCCAAGTTTTCGCCTCCGCCGTAAAAAGCTCCCGGATAATAAGATCGCGCAAAACATTTTCACGGAGCGCCTGTTCAAATTCGTTAGTCAGCTCAAGATTAGGATTTTGTGAACGAGTCCCTTCGAGAGCTTGCCGGTAATTAACGGCAAACGATTGGTTGGGTATTTTGGATTTTCCGACTTTAGCCGCCAAATTGCGCTCGTCATTATTCACCAACACACTGCTTAAACCCACGAAAAAACTCAAAAAGAAAAACCCCAGGGTCAAAAGAAGGAGGGGCTCTTTATGCTTGCGGATAAATCTCATAAAAGCATGAATACAGAATGTCGAATATAGAATAGGGGCAGAGAAAGAAGAACGAACGTAGAATGCGGTAAGACAAATGAAATAATTTTTAAAATTTTGTTGCGGCCTATTCTATATTCAATTATTTAATCAGGGGCGTGACAACGCGGCCCCTTTTTCCATCAACGGCCCCTTCGGAAGTTCCTGATCCGCCCGAGGGGGTTTCCACATTCATCGTGCAAGCGCCGTCAAAAACAGCCCCGTCTTCAATATGCAATGACTTCGTGCGAATGTCGCCCTTGATCTGGCCATGCGACAAAACTTGGACTAATTTAACCGCCAGGATATTGCCCGTCACTTTACCGCCGACAACCACGGATTCGGCGGTAATATCGCCCTTAACTTCGCCTTGTTCGCCAACAACCACCTGTTTAGCTTGAGCGATGCCCCCCTCTACCTTTCCATCAATAATCAACGACCCGTGAGTCCGTAGAGTTCCTTGGATATATGTTTCGGCCGCAACAATAGATTTGATGCGGTCGTCAACAACGGTGGGTTCGCCGCGTCCAAACATCTTGGCTTAAGGCGTTTGTTCCATGGCCGCCTCGGCGTTGATGAGAGCTTCTTGATCGCCGCCGAATACCCCTAGCGCCAAACGGTCGCGGCTTTCGGCAAGATTCTGATAGCGGACGAAACGCAATGGATCCACCGGTCGGCCATGCTGCCAAACTTCAAAATGCAAATGGCTCCCGGTGGAACGCCCCGTGGTTCCCATATACGAAATCAAGTCGCCCCGGCGAACATAGTCGCCCTCGTTAACCATAATTTTGGAATTGTGGCCATAGAGCGTTGAGTAGCCGTATCCATGATCAATGACAACCGTGCGGCCATAACCGTTCACCCAGCCGCACCGGCGCACGATGCCATTGGCAGCCACGCGGATTGGCGTGCCCTCATTGTTAGCGATGTCAACCCCGTGATGATATTTGCCGTCGCCTTCCATGGGATCAAAAGGATTCAGGCGCAATCCAAATCTAGAGGTTAACGAACCCATGGTCGGCCAATCAGAGGGAACGGCCATGATCCGGTTTAGATGGTCAAAGCGCCTTAAAAGTAATCCGCTGGCATTTCCGAGAAGATTCAGGGACTGTTGTTCGAAAGACTGCCGCTCAAGGCGAATTTTTTCAACGGCGGCTTGAGAAATTTTTCCGAGCAGCAAGGAAGAAAGCGTATCCTCACGGGGAGACACCGCATCCCTCTCAACCAATGCCATGGCCTCCTTCAACACATCGGCAGGGTCATTTTTAGCCATCATCAAACGCAGGTCGGACTCCAAATAAGCCATCCCTCGCGATTGCTCTCTCATACGCCGGACCTCTTGAGCCAAGGCGCGCACCTGTGTTTGATAAAGCCGGGCTTGAATCCGGTCCAGGGTCCATGCGCTGCGCTGGGTAAAAAAACCGGCGCCCAACACGGTCATGCTGCACCAGGCGCTTAAAATAACCAAACCGTGGGTCAGGCCGATGCTGAAACTTCGCGACCGGCCCCCACGGTGGGGGACCATTAAAATAGTATAGCGCTGGGACAAGGCTTTTTGAACGAGGTAGAATAATCGGCGTATACTCATTTACGTATTACCTAATTTTATAGCAGATCATCAGAAATGCTTCAAGAGGAGCGGCTTTTTTGAACGTAGGGGGATAAAAAATTTTTGATGGAAAACCGGTTTTCTTTTCTTGAAGCGGAACCTCAATGGCTTTCCCAGTGGCAGAAGATCCATCTGGGCGCACCCGCAAACGGGACCGAAGCCCCGTTTGTCATGGTTATTCCGCCGCCTAATATTACGGGGTCCCTTCACGTGGGTCATGCTCTTGATAATATTCTTCCCGATTGCCTCATCCGTTACCATCTCTCCCGAGGCCGGCCGGCCCTGCGTGTTCCGGGAACAGACCATGCCGGCATTGCCGCGCAATTTGTGGTGGAAAAGCACCTAAAATCGCAAGGGGTTGACCGCAATCGTCTAAGCCGTGACGAATTTGAGGCTGTTTTAAAAAATTGGGCGGAGACGACAAAAACGAACATCCTGGAACAGCTTGTTAAGATGGGCTGCGTGATGGACTTCACGCGAACCCGTTTTACCATGGACAGCATCTGCAGCCGGGCCGTGCGCCATGCATTCAAACACCTTTTTGACAAAGGTCTCATTTATCAAGGCGACCGCTTGATTAACTGGTGCGTGAGATGCCATTCGGCCCTGTCCGACCTGGAGACTGAATGGAACAGCGTGAAAGGCCGCCTGTATTACCTGCGCTATCCGCTTGAAGGCGGCGGCGAGATCGTCGTAGCGACAACGCGCCCTGAAACCATGCTGGGCGATTCTGCCGTTGCTGTTAATCCCAACGATTCCCGCTATTTTGATTTTAAAGGACGTTTTGTTATTTTGCCGTTAATCAACCGCCGCATTCCGATTATTCAAGACCATCGCATCGAGGCAGGGTTCGGCGCCGGCGCTGTTAAGGTAACACCGGGGCATGATCCGCTCGACTGGGCCATTGGTCAGGACCATCAACTGCCCATTTATAAAATCATCGGAGAAGACGGCCTCATGACGGCGCCGGCGGGCGTTTACCAAGGGTTGGCGGTGGCTAAAGCGCGCCAAAAAATTCTGGATGACTTAAAACAACAAAATTTTCTTATCAAAGAAGAACCCTACGCGCACAATACGGCCGTTTGCTATCGTTGCGCGCAAGTGGTTGAGCCTTTGATTTCCAAGCAGTGGTTCATGAAAATGGACCCCCTGCGCGATTTGGCCCTGAAGGCGTATCAAGATAACGGGGAGCCCAAATTCCATCCTCCGCATTGGGGCGAGCTCTACCGCCACTGGCTCCAAAACTTAAAAGACTGGTGCCTCTCTCGCCAAATAATCTGGGGCCACCGAATTCCGGTTTGGCACTGTAAATCAAGTTCCAAGTTAAAACCGGAGAATTTTTCTAAATCCAACTCGGAACTCGGAACTGGGAACTTGGAACAATTTTCCAGTTGTCACCCTATTTGCAGCGAAGAAACGCCGGCAAGTTGCCCTTCTTGCGGCTCCACGGCGCTTGAGCAGGACCCGGACGTGCTCGATACTTGGTTCTCCTCATCGTTGTGGCCCATGAGCGTCTTCGGCTGGCCGGACCAAACGCCGGATTTCAAACGTTTCTATCCCACCAGCCTCATGGTCAATGGTTATGACATTACTTATTTATGGGTGGCGCGCATGGTCATGATGGGACTTTACTTGACCGGACGCGTTCCCTTTAAAGAAGTTTACCTGCATGGCCTGGTTCGGGATTCTCAAGGCCGCAAAATGTCGAAGTCCCTGGGCAATGTCATTGATCCTGCGGTTATTCAAAACGAGCGCGGCACCGACGCCTTGCGTTTCGGTCTGATAATGGCCATGCAGCCGGGGCGCGACATTTATCTCTCTAAAGATAGTTTTGTGAGCGCGCAAAATTTTAATACAAAACTCTGGAACGCGTCACGATTTATTCTTCAGGAACTCTCCAAGTTGACCCCGGCGGCGCCGGTCAAAGAAACGCCTGCTAATTTAACCCATTGGGCGCACCCTGCGGATTTTTGGATGATCGGCGAGATCAATAAAACCATCCAAACGTTTAACCAAGAAATGCTCCGTCTTGATCCGGCCGCGGCCCTGCGCTGTCTCTATGGCGCATTTTGGGGAAGCTTCTGCGATTGGTACCTTGAAATTGTCAAGCTGCGGCGATTGAACGATCGCTACGGAAATACGGTTTCTTTGATGCGGGATTTGCTGGGAGATTTCCTGGTCTGCCTGCAACCTTTCATCCCTTATGTCACCCATGAGATCACCAAAGAATTTAATTCCTACTTGGCCGTTAAGACCCTTTTGGCGCTGCATCCTTCGCCCGCTCCCTGGAACGTCAAGTCTGACTTATTGCAACAAGGGGCGCGCTGGGCCTCGATTACGAAAGAAATGGTGATGGAAATACGCTCTTTGCGCGCCGACTTGGGACTATCCCCAACCGATGAAATTCAAGTTCACTGGCAAAACGCATCAAATCACGGATTTAATTCCCAGGATACGGCAATCATCCAAGGATTGGCTAAATGCCGTTTTGTTGAGCCGTCTTTAAGCGCCGTTAAAATCCGGCGCGTGATTGATTCGGGGAATATTGAACTGACTCTTTATCCCGCAACAACTTGGGACGCGGCCCGCGAAACGGCGCGTTTTCGCGCCGAACTCGAAGAGCTTGACCGGTCAGTGAATCGCCTGAAGCGGCTGTTGTCGAATACGGGCTTCACAGGCAAGGCGCCCCCGGATGTCATCGAGCAAGAGAGGGGGCGTCTTCAGGGCTGCCTCCAACGCCGGGAAAAATTTTCTGATTACCTTAAGCAACTCGAACAATCGTCTTCATAACCTCCGCCAATTTTTTCATAGACCAGCAAAAATCATTCGCGGACTCAAAACAGCTAGCGCCATATTTCCTAAGATGAAGGCATGAGGCTCGTCATGGCCACGCACAATCAACATAAAGCCAAGGAGATATCGGCGCTCTTGGAAAATTGCCCCTGGAGACTTATCGATTCTTCGTGGAGCGCCGATGAAACCGAAACGACCTTGGCCGCCAACGCTCTCATTAAAGCGCGCTCGGCAGGGGCCTTTGTTGGTCACGATGAAATTGTCGCCGGTGAAGATACGGGCCTTTTTGTGGACGCCCTGGGGGGAGACCCCGGCGTTTATTCGGCGCGTTATGCCGGAGACAGTTGCTCCTACGACGACAACGTCCAAAAACTCTTGTCAGCGATGGGCTCTCTGGCCGGCGAAAAACGCCGGGCTCATTTCATGACGTGTTTCGTCGTCATTTTTCCGGACGGCGCCGCTCTTGTTTCCAGCGGACGATTGGATGGTTTTATTATCAACGAATGCCGCGGAATCGGCGGGTTCGGGTATGATCCGGTATTTCTTGTTCCCCAATTTGGATTAACGCTGGCTCAATTGACCCTGGAGCAAAAAAATTCTCTAAGCCACCGCGCGCGCGCGGTGCGGCAAGCGCTGCCTTATTTGAAAAAACCGTTTTTTGCACCAATGAACAAGGAGGCTATCGCATGACTCGACAAAAAAGAAATTTCCTGGCCGCTTGGGCCATTCTCGCCATGACTGCCGGCTGCGCCAAAAAAACGCTCGTCCAACAAGAACCCGCCGTAACGCCAACGGCCAAAGAAACCGCGCCCAAACAAGAGGAGGGCGATGACGTTGAGCTTGCTTTAAGAGGCAAAAATTTCACCGCCACCAAGGACTTAGGGGTTATTTTCTACGATTATGATCAATCGGATATGCGCGCAGACATGCGCGAAATCGCCATGAAAAATGCCGAGTTCTTGAAGCTGCATCCCGGCCTCGAGGTGCGTATCGACGGACACTGCGATGAACGCGGAACAGCCGAATACAACTTGGCTCTGGGCCAACGACGGGCGGCCGCCCTGCGCGCCTATTACAGAAGCTTGGGCGTTCCAGGCGAACGCATGGCCACGCAAAGCTGGGGCGAAGAAAAGCCCTTATGCGCCGAAGAAACCGAAAGCTGCCACGCTAACAATCGCCGTGGTGAAACCTTGGTGCGATCAAACGCTCCAACCAAAGGTTCATCGGCAGCCACAGGAAATACCAATCACCAACCGTCCGATAAACCGAAATAATTTCGTTATTGGGTTATTAGGTTATTGGGCTTCCGAAAAACCCAATAACGCCACAACACAATGAGCGCCGTAACCTTATTGATAACGGCCGGAATTTTCTTGTGTTCCTGCGTCGCCACGCGTGAAGATGTCAGCAGTCTGGAGGTCCAGGTGGCTCGGCTGGAAAACAATATTGCCGCCCTAGAGAAGCGCCAAGCGGATTTAGCCGTCCAATTAGACGGCTTGAAGCGCCCTCTTGAAAACCTTAATTCCAACCTCAATGACACCCAAAATCTGCTTAATAATTTCAATCTTCGTTTTGAGGAAATCCGCTCTCAATTGGAATCCCTGCGCCGCGAAATTTTAGCGCGTCAAGGCGATGCCGCCAAAGCGCTGGCGCAGCAACAACAAGAAATGGGAGACCGCCTGGACGCCTTGGAAGAGACGCTTTCACAAAAAATCGCCGCCGTTCACGCCACGGCCAAGACGCCATCCAAAAATAGCGCCCCGAAAGAGCGCCCCTCCGCTTCAACGGCTCCGATGGCCGCGGGAGGAACAGCCGCCGACGCGCCGCTAAAATTATTTCAAGACGCGTACAAAGATTTCCTGGCTAAAAGATGGGGTTTGGCGGAACAAGAATTTAACAGCTATATTAAATCCAACCCCAACGGCAGCCTGGTGGATAAAAGCCTCTATTATCAAGCCCTGGCCCATAAGGAAACCAAAAATTTTGCCTCGGCTCATAGCGCGTTGGATCAGTTGACGTCAAAATTTCCCAAAAGTCCGGTGGCGCGCGCCGGCATTTTAGAAAAAGCTAAACTATATCTGGCTCAAGGCAAACCCGGCGAAGCCGAGGGGATGCTGGAGTATTTGATCGTCAGTTATGCGGGAACCAAAGAAGCCGATGAAGCGCGCGAGCTTCTAAAAGAGATTCCTCATAACAAAAAATGACCGCCGCCGATGATCAATTTCAAGGGAATTTCTGAATTTTGAGTTGTGAATCCCCCAAGAAAGTTCTGACCGCCGTTTTAGCCGCCGTCATATTCTCGGCCGGCGCGCTCAAAAGTGAGGACGCCCCGGAAGTTCGAACCGGCCTTCGGGAAATTTTCGGCGACGCCCCGGCGGCCAAAGCCAAGCTGGGGCTCGTGGAATCTCCCTACCTGACTCCTTTGGATCATCAAATTCTTGACATCGTCCGGTTTGATCTGGCGCTCGTGGATTTGGTTGAACTTTATTCATTGACGCCGTCCGATGCTGAAGAATTCGGCCATCCTAAGCTCGACATTAAAACAACGCTTTCATCCCATGGAACTTTATTGACCGCGAAAATCACGGCCGGCCGGGAGGTTGTGTTTTCTAAAAATTACACCGAACCCGCCGACGCGCGCCGTCTGGCGCACCGCTTGGCCCGCGATGCGCTTCGAACGCTGACCGCAGAAACGGCTTTTTTTGTTTCAAAAATCGCCTTCACGCTCAAACATCAGGGAAAAAAAGAAATTTGGATCACGGATTGGGACGGCAAAAACGCTCAAGCGCTCACCAACTGGGCCAGCATCTCCATGCTCGCCGCCTTCTCGCCGGACGGCAAAAAAGCGGCCCTGACTTCATACCGCGAGGGGAACCCCGACCTTTATTTGGTTGATTTGGCGACGCGTCAAACAACCCTTCTTTCTGATCGCCAGGGCCTCAACGCTTCCGCCGCGTTCGATCCTTTGGGTGACGGCGTCGTGGCCACGCTCTCCATGGGGAAAAATCCCAATTTGTATTTTTTGGATATGACGGGAAAAATCCACGACCGCCTGACCCGGACCAGCGGTGTTGACACCTCGGCGAGTTTCTCCCCCAATGGACGGGAAATCTCCTTCACCACCGATCGAAGCGGTAACCCCCAAATTTTCATCATGAACCGCGACGGCTCAAATCCTAGACGGTTGACGTATGGATTTTTTTGGGCGGATGAACCTGCGTGGTCGCCTGATGGCAGCGTCATCGCCTTCTCCGCCAAAAAATCCCGCCCTGAATACTTCCAAATTTACCTGGCCGATCCCCTGGGGCTGCGCTTCGTGCAAATGACCAATACCGGAGCCAACGAACACCCTGCCATATCTCCCGATAGCCGATTTTTGGCCTACAGCTCCAAACGCAACGGCAAATGGGAAATTTTCATTCGCGCGTTAAATCGCGAATCCCATGAACTGCGGGTGTTAAGTTTTGAGGGAGCGGATGCCGTCGAGCCTGCCTGGTCGGCGCTGGAGAAAGAGTAGCTTCAAAAATTTTCCTGGAAATTGCCCTGCGGGGCTCTTCAAAACAACCGCGACAGCGGGCCTCATACGATTTGCCGGCGCCCACGGCGATACGCCCTGTTTGACCCGCATCGAGACGCTGTGAATAGTGCGCCTCATCCCCGCAAACGCTGCAAATCGCCAAATTTTTAGTCACCAACTCCGCTTGAGCTAAAAGCTTCATCATTGTTTCAAAAGGCATGCCGCGATAATCCAAATCCAGTCCTGCCGCGATCACCCGGATGCCCCGCTCGGCCAACTCCTCGCACGCGGGAATCAGCGACTCGTCAAAAAATTGCGCTTCGTCAATGCCCACGACCTGGGTCGACGCGCGCACGCGCTCTAAAATTTCCCGGCCCTGACTCACGAGTTCGCTGTCAAGCTCAAAGCCGTCATGGCTGACCAAACACTTGTCTTTATAACGGGCATCAAGGTGCGATTTAAACACTTGAACCTGTTTTTTAGCAATTAAGCAAAGCCGCAGGCGCCGGATGAGCTCCGTTGTTTTTCCTGAAAACATGCTTCCCGCAATAACCTCGAGATGACCTTGGCGCATAGGATAATTTTACTATAGCGCCCTTCGCAGAGCTATGGCGGCCCCCATCTGACCTCCTTGAAGGAGCCGA
>JACQPE010000097.1 GCA_016207685.1 Elusimicrobiota bacterium
ATGACCCAGTTTTGTTTTTTGAGCCACTCCCAGTCCTCCGGAGCCATGTTCTTGATGAAGCGGTAAGAAAATATGAGATCGGAGTTCACGTCATTGATGACCTCGGTTTCCGATCTCTTTTTATGGAAGAAAACCTGGGCCCCGCCGCAGAATCCTTCGACGAATGTTTTGTGCTCCGGCATGAGAGCGATGATCTTTTTATAAAGCCGGTACTTACCGCCGGGGCTTTTGAAAGCGGCTTGAACTTTTTCCAGGTCCGCGCCATCCTCAATATGGAGACAAAAAGGCGGGGCCTCGCTTTCCATCCCTTCCGGCTCATGCCCCAGTTCCTTCTCGATATAAAGATTCAAAGGCTTAAGAGGAAAATTGGAAACGAGCAGTTCGGTGACCCATTCTTGATTCCCGCCTGGGCCTTTCATCTGGTTTCTGCGCTTAACACGATAGACGTTGTATTCCTTGAGGGCCTTGGCTCCTTCTAGCGGATAGGAAACAATCCACTGGGCCTTGAGCCCTTTAAGAGCCTTGAGGAATTTTTCCTCCTTGAAGCCAAAATCGAATAAGTTGAACTTGCCCGGATAGGGAGGGTCCATGTAAAAGAAGGTTTCGGGATCGTCGTATTCCTTGAGGATATCCAAGTAATCCTTATTGCTGACCGCGACGTTTTTAAGCCGCGCCTGCGCCCTCTCTATGTTGGCCGGGAAGTCGATGCGGACTCCGGCGTTGGCGGGGTTAAACGAGCCGCCGCGCTGCTTGCCATAGGAGGATCGGGTCAGATAGAAGGACTTGTAGAAGCGGTCCCGGTCGCTGTCGGGCTTCATCTCCTTCAATCGCTCATGGGTTTCCTTGCGAATCGTCCACTCGCGCTTGGCCAGAGCCACCCGATCCTCTGCGCTGTGATCACGGATGAAACGGTGCATGAAGGCGATCTCAGCGTCGCGGTCGTTCAATACCTCCTGCGGCGAAGGGTCCTTGGCGTAGAGCACAGCCGCGCCGCCCGCGAAAGGCTCGACATAGGTGCGGTGATGCGGGATGTAGGAAGCGATCTTGTGAGCCAAGAACCGTTTCCCTCCATAGGAGCCGAAGGCTTGGCGAACGCCTTTGTCCATATCATCGACAATTTCCTCTTCAAAAATAATTGATGACTGATCCGAAGAAGAGGACGTAACTGTAATAATGGGCGCTTCCATCGCAGCCTGCTTGCTGGCGGCCGCGTCCGCGGACTTCTTCTTCAAGAAACCAATAACGGCCTGGACGCCCTCGGTGAGATGGATGGTCCTGAACCTCTCACCCTGGCCAAAGCCGTCCGGGTCAAAGTCGTCGGGATCGCTCTGCCTAAAACGAAAGGAGTTCTCTGTTTCATCAATCTTGTCGGTTCGGAAACCATGATCCTTAGCCCAACTCCTGGCCACGTCCTCGCTGGCGAATACTTTCTTGTCCAGGATAATGGTCTGCACGATTGTTCCAGCCCGTCTTTCTTGCTTCTGTGCGTCCTCGCGGATCAAGAGCTGCGTCTGGTCGTCCAGCTCGTCCTGGATCAGATGCCTCAGGGCGCGCTTGTTCATTTCTTGCCGGACCTCGGCGTGAGACGCGACCAAATCCTCAAAATCCCAGTTTTCTCCATCCAAGAAGACCCTGTGCCCTTTTCTTTTGAACTCCCATGCCCGGTGCAGGATGAAATCCATTGATAAAAGCTCTTGATCGGAGAGTTTGTCCAGGCTATCCACCCGGAAGAGATCTCCGTGCTCCGCTAAATTTATTTTTAATGTTTCTATTACGCTCACTGTTCCACCTCCGTAATCCATGTGCAGCGGCAATTTGGATGCACTGGAATTTGTCCCGACGCGTCGTCAACAGAGAGAACCTTGCCCAGTTTGTTTCCGGTTAATATTTCGGCCGCCGCCGCGCACTGAGGGCAAGCGTCCGAGGCAAGAAGCCATTGCACGCGTTCAATTTCGGCTTGACTCAAAGCGTCGAGATTACCTTCGTTAAAAGCGCGGTTGGCCTCGGTGCGGGCGATGATCTCTGCGGCAGTCGAGCGTTCCATTTGGCGCGTGTGCCCGGCCCTTAAAACATTGCCCTGGGCGTCCAATGTCGGATTGACGCTGATAGTTGCCACCGAATCCAATTGGTTTTCTATGCGGCGCACAAGCTGCGGAATTGTTTCGCTGGCCGCGATGCCTTCGATCAAGGCTTGCCTGAGGCCAGCCTTAAGGGCCTCGGAGACGTGGCCAGCCAGGGCCAGGGCGTTATTTTTAAGATTCTCTTCAAGGACACGGCTCAACTCTTCCACGTCCTCCAACTTGGCTCTCTGCGCGGATAGCCTGAGGCCTTTTTTGGCAGCCTCCAAGGAAAAACGTTCCAGGAGTTGCGCGATCTTGTCTTCGTCAACAAGCTCGAGCAAGACCTCAATCTCATCTAGTTGCTTCGCCGCCTGGGGAAAATCCGCCGATCTAAAAACCATGTCCCGGTAAGGAACAGCTACGTCTTTGAGCGGAAGGCTTATTGTGCTGATTTTTGGCCGGATGGATTGCGGCCGCAGATTGCCCAGTTTTGACGCGATCGCTGCTTTTGTTTCCCGAAAGAATCTAGACAACGCGCCCACAAATCTGTTCTCTATGGCCACCACTTCCTTGGTCACGTTGACGATGGTTTCGCTGGGCTTGAGCTTCGCCTTCTCAATTTCAGAAACCCCGTTGCCGTTTAATGACTTTTGAATCTCCGGCATCCTGGGAGCTACAATACGCCTCACTTCCTCGGGGCTGAACACGCCGTTTTGAAGATAGATATTGAAAATCTCGGCTTGGTCTTTTTCGTCAATCGAGCGTTTGTTGAATTGGAAAGCCCAGTCCGTGATGCCGAATCCTTGCCTGATGACGTGCTTGGTTATTTTCTCAGCCACCCTCATCTGAAAGGGCATTATGGTTTCTTCATAAAAAGTCTGGGTCTGATGCTCGCCCGTGCCGGCCCCTATATTGCCGGTTTCAATAATTGAAACTTTGCCGGGCGGCACGCCATAGACGGCCAGGATCTCATTGCGGGTAAATTCCCTGAGCTCCAGGAACTCCATGTCCTTTTGATTCGTGCTGATCTGCTTAAACTCAACGTTGCCCTCGAGCACCAGGTCAGAATGAGACAAGTCCGGGTTTTGAGCCCGGGCTTTCATGTACTCTTGATTTCTCTCTACCTGCTCCGGCGTCGCGTCTTTCATGATAAAGGCTCCCCTGATTTTGGCTCCATTGACAAAGAAAGCGCGGTTATAGACCTGAGCAAACTTATCCACCGTGATGGGCAGGATGAGCGAAGCCAAAGGGGAAAGGCCGTATAGGGTAGCGCCCTTCGTTCCCAGCTTGAAGTGAATAACCTCTTTGGGCTCGAATTCGACCTTCCCCGCTTGGCTTCTTGTGGTAGCGAACCTCGGCATTTGGATATATCCCATGATTGAGCCGTGATCATCCGCCTTGACTCTAACTGTCGTGGCATCAAGATTCCAAAGTTCCCTCGGCATGCCATTGGAGCCGTAGACTACTTCCAGAAAGGCGCTGCCAAAAACGTAAACATCGCGCGTCACGTCATCCAAAATCTCCAGGAGGGTATCATTGGGATTGCAGTTGGCGAAAAACTCCTGCAATGTTTCAGCGTTTTTTGGATCGGCGTTGGGTTTTGACGGGACCAAGGCGTAGCCCCTTGCGGTGACTGCCTTGCAGATGACGCCCACGACTGCCCGCACCCAGGACGTCTGCTCGTACATTTGGTTGAAAATCTCAAAGTCTATCTCGGGTAGTATGCCCTCTGTAAGCGACAAGCCCGGCACATGGGATACGACCTGCTTGGATGATTTCTGGATTTCCTCTTGGATCAGTCCGCCGAATAACGCTTTGATAATTTTTTCTTTCAGTCGCATATATCGTTAGTCTGGCGTCATGCCAAGTCCTCCACGTAGACGATTCTGGGCTCCACCCTTTGCATCTCGACTCCCTGCAAGCTCATCCATAAAGCGTCGATCATGTCCTCCGTTCCCTGCGGAAAGTGAAGGAGCTCTTCCTCCAGATGAGCCACCCAGCTACCCGCGTCCGCCCGAGGCAAACGGATGGCGCCGCTTTCAAAAAGAGGCGTCAAACCCCTGAGCCTCGCCTGCTTGTCTCCTTGGGTGGTGACTCCGCGCAAAGGCAGAAGCCTTGTTTCGGGATCGGTTCTTAAAGACTCCAAGAAAGCCGCCTGGAAGCCGTTGGTCTCAACCGTTATGAGCCTGGGCCCATGAATGCGGTGCAGGCGTTTGACGGTTTTAAGCTGCTCGTCAAAAGGCAATCTCCCGCGGAAGGCCTCCAGGATGTAAGCCGTGCCTGCCTTGTCGAGCCCAATGACGCAGTAGGCGAAGCGTGAGTTGGCCTCGCGCCGGCCAATGGCGAGATCGATGCCGGCGAATACGGTCAAATTGTCCGGCGGCCTGTCATAGCGCCCGGACTCTATCCAAACCAACTTGAAATCAGCCCCCTCCTGCCCTGATGGGTCGTTGAGGTAAAGGCAGTTGTAGGCCGCTGTTCCCATCTGGGCTTTAAGCGCGTCGAGCTTTTCAGCGCTGAACTTCTCAGGGAAAAGGATATGCCGGTTCCCGCTCTCATCGGTCCTCTCCGCGGCCA
>JACQPE010000098.1 GCA_016207685.1 Elusimicrobiota bacterium
GCATATAATTGTTCTGGAAACTAGATATAGTGGTTTTTAATATATGAAGTGCCCATATTGTAGCGGACCTGATAGCAAAGTCATTGATTCCCGAGCAGGCGAAGAAAATAAAATTATTCGCCGTCGGCGGGAGTGTTTCGTCTGCCACAAGCGCTTTTCTACCTATGAGCGCATCGAGCCATTGCCGCTCATGGTTATTAAAAATAACGGCACGCGCGAGCCCTTTGATCATGCCAAGCTGCGCGCGAGTCTGATGCGCGCTTGCGAGAAAAGGCCGATTTCCATAGATACAATCGAGAAAATCGTAGCTGAAGTTGAATATGCCATCTCCAATTATGTGATGGAGGTCCCCAGCAAGCTGGTGGGTGAGATGGTGCTTGAAAAACTGGAGAAGATTGATCCCGTGAGTTACGTGCGTTTCGCCTCGGTTTATAAAGGATTTCAGACGGTTGATGATTTCGTCAAAATTATCGAGCTGTTTCGAGGAAAAATTACCGGCAAGCCCTCGCGATTTATTGATGATGCGGGGGCGGCCCGGAAGTCCGTGCGCGAGATTTCGGATGGGTCCAAAAAACGTTTCGGACCGGCGACGGGAGATGGCCCTGCGACGCATGCCAATGGGCACGGAGCGGAATCCTCAACCGAGCTTAAGGCGCCGGCTCGGGATTTGGAGGAGCCCCATATACCGGCGGCCACGCCGGATCAGACAACCGGCGAACATCAAATCACTGAATCGAGAAAACCCTTGGCCGGAAGCCATGGGCAGTTGAGTCGTTATTCGGGAGGGAGCAATGCAGATACAAGTCTTGGAGAACGGGTCCCAGAAACCAATAAAGGAGATGCCATCGGTGACTGAACGATTGCGGGCCAAGCGGCGCCATGCCCAGCCCGAAGGCATCGCGCTTAGTGAAAATCAATTTAAAGTCATCAAAGATAAATACTTGCGCGATGCGGCCAATGCCGAGGAATGGCTCCGCGGCGTGGCGCGCAATATTGCGCTGGCCGAAGTGTTTTATCATCCTCATTTTGAGCAGTGGAATGTTTTTGAAGGGGTTTCGCACCGGATGGTTGAATCACCGACGGCCAAGGGAGCGAAGACGACAACGTGGTTTTTTCATCACGGTCAACACTTGGCCAATGAGCGGGATAAAAATTTTTCCCGTTTTATGGCCAACGCTAATCGCGTGGCCGGCTCCATTCCTGTGGCCAGGGCTTTGGTCGGCGAGTGGGAGGAACGATTTTATGAAATGATGGCCCATTTTGAATTTTTGCCCAACTCTCCAACCCTGATGAACGCGGGACGGGAGCTTCAGCAACTTTCCGCCTGTTATGTCCTGCCGGTTGAGGACTCCATGGAAGGCATTACTTATGCTCTGCAGGCCCAGGCGCTGATTCAAAAATCCGGCGGCGGCACGGGGTTTTCTTTCGGCCGGCTGCGCCCATCGGGGGATACGGTGAAATCAACAAAGGGCATTGCCAGCGGCTCGATTTCATTTATGCAGCTCTTTGACAAAATGACGGATGTGGTCAAGCAGGGCGGCACGCGCCGCGGCGCCAACATGGGTATTTTGCCCTACTGGCATCCCGAAGTCAAAGATTTCATCACCATGAAAAACAAGCCTGGCGTGATGGAGAATTTTAATGTTTCCGTGGCTATTGACCGCGCGTTCATT
This sequence comes from Elusimicrobiota bacterium, assembly GCA_016207685.1. Classification (GTDB taxonomy): domain Bacteria; phylum Elusimicrobiota; class Elusimicrobia; order JACQPE01; family JACQPE01; genus JACQPE01. The sequence goes on from JACQPE010000098.1 coordinate 1,674, forward strand.
GAAGCGGTGCGCGAGGATAAAGAGATTCAATATGTGAATCCCCGGACCAAGGAAGTCGTGGGCAAGGAGCGCGCGCGCGAGCTTTTCGATGTGATTGTGGACAACGCCTGGAAAACTGGAGACCCGGGCCTTTTTATTATTGACCGCACCAATGAATCGGCGTCGAACCCGGTTCCTACTAAGTTTTACATTGAAAGCACGAACCCTTGCGGCGAGAAGCCGTTGTTCCCGTGGGAGCCATGCAATTTGGGCTCGATTAATCTGGCTAAATTCGTGCGCGGGCCGGTGACCAAGGGCGAGATTGATTGGGAGCGTTTGGATAAAACGGTTAAGCTGGCCATTCGGTTTTTGGACAACGTGATTGACGTGAATAATTATCCCTTGCCGGAAATCGAAGAGATGGCAAAAAATATCCGCCGTATCGGCCTGGGTGTGATGGGCTGGGCGGAGATGCTGGTGGGTCTGGGCATTGCTTATGATTCGCCGGAGGCTTTGGAAGAGGCGCGGGAAATAGCCCGGTTTATCAATGATAAGGCCAGGGAAGCCAGCGAAGAACTCGCGCGCGAGCGCGGCGCATTTCCCATGTGGGCTGATTCTATTTACAATCCGGACGGCCCGTGTTACCGTGAGCATCGCGAGTTTCCCAGGAACGCGGTCCGCACGACGATTGCGCCGACGGGAACGATCGGCATCGCCGCCGGGCTGCAAGGGGGCGGCATTGAGCCTTTTTTTGCCATTGCCTATACCCGCTACAATGCCAAGGCCTTGGATGCCATTCGCAAGGGCGCGACGCCGGAGGCAAGCGATGTGTTTGTTGAAGTCAATCCCCTGTTCGGGGCGGTCGCCCGGGAGCATGATTACTTTGGGCTTTCTAAAGAGGAGTTATTCCGTAAAATTGACGCTAATCATAAATCAGTGCGCGGCATCGGTGAAATTCCGCAGGAGATACAGGAAATTTTCGCCAGCGCCCATGACATTTCGGTGGAATATCACGTTAAGATGCAAGCGGCGTTCCAGGAATTTACCGATGACGGCGTGTCCAAGACAATCAACATGCCCCATTCGGCTACGGTTGAAGATGTGCGCAAGGCCTATCTCATGGCTTATGAGCTTGGGTGCAAGGGTATCACTATTTACCGGGATGGGTGCAAGGCGGATCAGGTTCTCAATCTCAATTCCCTTGAGGACCGTCAAAAGGCCCGGCGTGAAACTCCCTTCGGGGTTTCGAGCGAATATTATGAAGTTAAAACCGGCTATGGGACGCTTCATATCCACATTGACTACGACGAAAACGGTCCCTACCGTATTTTCACCAATTTACCGCCGGTGGGCACTGAAATTAGCGGGTTGACCTCGATCATGGGTATTTTGCTGTCGAAGTATTTTGAAACGGGCGGCGACCCCGTGCGCATTGTCAAGCACTTAAACTCCGTTAAAAGCGACCGGCCCTATGGTTTTGGGGAAAACAGCATTGATTCCATCCCCCATGCCGTGGCCGTGGCATTAAAGGCGCATTTGAAAAAAATCGGCAAGCTGGGATCGGAAAAAACGGCCGCAGCGGCGGCGCAGGGCGGCGTTCTAAATCCCGGGCCAAAGCCGGCGGTCGTGGCCATGACTTCGATCGATGGAGCGGCAGCGCTCAGGGCGAGCTATTGCCCGAAATGCTTTTCACCGAATATTTCGTATCAGTCGGGATGCAAAGGCCCGACATGCCACGACTGCGGGCATACGGAATGCAGCTGAGATAAAAGGGAAGAAGGGACTGGCGAGGGGTCAGAAAATTTGGAGGATTTATGTTGAAGTCAGACCATTGGATCAAAAAAATGTCTCTGGAATATCAGATGATTGAGCCCTTTGAAGAAAATTTGGTGCGCAACGGGAAGATTTCCTACGGCGCGTCGAGTTACGGTTATGACATCCGGGTGTCGGATGAATTTTTGGTTTTCACGAATTTGCACACAACGGTGGTGGATCCTAAGAATTTTGACGACAATTCATTCGTGCGCAAGAAAGGCGATTTCTGCATTATTCCGCCGAACTCTTTCGCTTTGGCGCGTTCGATTGAGTATTTTCGAATTCCCCGTCAGGTGACGGCGATTTGTTTGGGTAAATCCACCTACGCCCGCTGCGGCATTGTGGTTAATGTCACGCCTTTGGAAAGCGAATGGGAAGGCTATTTGACGATTGAGATTTCCAACACGACCCCTTTGCCGGCCAAAATTTACGCCAACGAAGGCATCGCACAGCTTTTATTTTTGGAATCGGATGAAGTGTGCAAGGTCTCTTATGCCGACCGCAAGGGTAAATATCAGGGCCAAGTGGGCGTGGTCCTTCCGAGGTTATGAATAAGAAGAGTTTCATGTTCCCAGTTCCAAGTTTAAGAAAATCGGATTCAAATTCTTTTTTTGTTTCTTCCAACCTGGAACCTGGAACCTGGAACCTGGAACTTTAATCCATGTCGTTTTTCATCGGTCGAAATCACGAGGCGCGGCGGTCGTATAGCTTTGACGAAGTTTCTATTGTTCCGGGCTCCTTGACGATTAATCCGGAAATCGTTGACACATCGTCCGGGGTTGGCGATATTAAAATGGGTATTCCTTTTTTGGCAAGCGCCATGGACGCGGTGACGAATCCGGCTTTTGCCGTTTTGATGTCTAAGTTTGGCGGTTTGGGCGTTTTAAATCTTGATGGCATTTACACGCGTTACCCAAAACCCGAAGAGCCGCTTTCGAAGATTATTAGAGCCACCCCGGAAAAGGTCACGCGCGTGATGCAGGAGGTTTACTCCCGTCCGGTTCAGGAAAAATTAATCAGTCAGCGCATCGCCGAGATTAAGGAAAAGGGCGCCGTGGCAGCGGTTTCAACAATCCCCCAAAATGCTCATCGAATCGGATCTGTTGCGCAGGAAGCGGGAGCGGACATTTTGGTCATTCAGGCCACCGTTGTCACGAGCCGCCATGAAAGCGCCAATGGAACATATCTTGATTTGAAAGATTTTTGCAAAGGGAGTCGTCTGCCCGTGATCGTGGGCAATTGCGTGACGGCGGAGGCCGCCTCCGAGCTTATGGAAACGGGTTGCGCCGGAATTTTGATCGGCGTGGGCCCTGGGAGCGCGTGCACATCCCGGCAGGTTTTAGGCGTCGGCGTGCCGCAGGTGACCGCCATCGTGGACGCCGCTGATGCGCGAGACGTTTTTTATAAGAAAACGGGACGCTATGTGGCCTTAATCGCCGATGGGGGAATGAGAACAGGGGGTGATATTTGCAAGGCCATGGTCGCGGGAGCGGATTTTGTCATGCTGGGCGGCACCTTCGCTCGCGCCAAAGAGGCGCCGGGCCAAGGCTATCACTGGGGCATGGCCATGCCCTCAAAGTATCTGCCCCGAGGCACGCGCGTGAAGGTCGGGCGCGAGGCGCCGTTGGAGCAAATTTTAACGGGCCCGGCTTTTAAAGACGATGGCACGCAAAATTTGGTGGGCGCTCTTCGAACCACGATGGGCTATGTGGGCGCAAAGACAATTCACGAATTGCAGCAGGCCGAGCTCATTATCGCCCCGCAAATCGGAAATGAAGGCAAGCTCCTCCAAAAAATGCAGGGCGTGGGCAGCGTGTGAACGTAGTCCAAAGCCCAAGGTCAACAAAAAGAAAGGTTTTTTTCCGGCGACTTCGGACTTCGGACTTCGGACTTCGGACTTTTTGGAAATGATTGCCATACTCGACTTCGGCTCACAATACACGCAGTTGTTGGCGCGGCGAGTCCGTGAGCTCAAGTGTTATTGTGAAATTTTTCCCTACAGCGCGCCGCTTGACCAAATACGCAAAAAATCTCCATCGGGAATTATTTTTTCAGGCGGCCCCGATTCGGTAGCCGCGGAAGTCAACGGCAAAGAGATGCCGTTGCCGCATCCGGGAATATTCATGCTTGGGGTTCCGATTTTGGGCATTTGTTACGGCCACCAGGTTTTGGCCAAGGTTTTAGGCGGCAAGGTTCGGCGCGCCGGGGCGCGGGAATTCGGGCTTTCCAAGCTTTCGCTTATTCGTTCGGCGGGACTTTTTGACGGCATTAAACCCAGGCTCGACGTTTGGATGAGCCATGGCGATGAAGTGGCGGCATTGCCTTTTGGGTTTGTGGCCTTGGGATCGTCGGAAAACGCGCCCTTCGCGGCGATCGCGAATCCCGCCAAAAAACTCTATGGACTGCAATTCCATCCCGAGGTCACGCACACCGAGTCCGGCAGCATGATTCTGAAGAATTTTGTTTTTGACGTTTGCGGGATCACGGCCGATTGGCATATGAAGGATTGGATTGGCGTCGCCTGCAAGGAAATTCAAAAAGAGGTGGGGCCTTACCGGGTTTTAGTGGCGTTGTCCGGAGGCGTGGACTCGGCGGTTGTGGCGCGGTTGATTCATAAGGCGATCGGCAAACAGGTATTAGCCGTTTTTGTGGATACCGGGCTTTTGAAAAGGGGTGAAACAGAGCGCATTCGCCGGCTTTTTGGCAAGCTTTTTGAGGATTCTTTAATGGTTATTGACGCGAAGGGCCGGTTTTTTACGGCCTTGAAAGGCATTGCTGACCCGGAGGAGAAGCGCCGGGTAATCGGATTTTTGTTCGCCCGGATTTTCGAGGAGATTTCAGCGAGCCAAAAAGGGCTGTTGTTTTTGGCGCAAGGAACGCTTTACCCTGATGTCATTGAATCGGGCAAAAGCGTCTCCGGCAAGGCGCATATCATTAAAACGCATCATAATGTGGGCGGGCTTCCCAAGGACTTAAAAATGCGGCTTTTAGAGCCTGTCAGGAATTTATTCAAAGATGAAGTCCGCGAGTTGGGCCTTGATCTGGGATTCGGCGATGAGGTGTTGCGGCGCCATCCTTTTCCGGGACCGGGATTTGCAGTGCGTTTAATCGGTGAAGTGACACCCGATCGCGTGGATGTGTTGCGCCGGGCGGATGTGGTTATTGAGGAGGAAATCCGACGCGCGGGCTTTTATGACCGGATTTGGCAAATTTTCCCCGTTCTTCTGGGAATTCAAACCGTCGGCGTCATGGGCGACATGCGCAGTTATAAAGAAGTTTTGGCGCTTCGCGCCGTGGAGTCATTAGACGGCATGACCGCGGATTGGTCGAAGATACCACATGAGCTTTTGGCCACGATCAGCCGCCGCATCGTCAATGAAGTCCCTGAAGTCAGCCGCGTGGTTTATGACATCACCAGCAAGCCCCCGGCCACCATCGAGTGGGAATAAGAAGAAATGACGAATGACGAATTTCGAGAGATGAATAAAAAGGATTCCTTAATTCGCCATTCGCCATTCGCCATTCGCCATTCGCCTGCGCTTGATGTTCCTGGAAATTGGACTCTTTTATTTTCGGGCAAGGTTCGCGAAATTTATCAGATTAATGACGAGGTTCTGGCTCTTTTGGCCAGTGATCGGGTCAGCGCTTTTGACTGGGTGCTTCCCAATGAAATCCCCGGCAAGGGCAAGATTTTAACCCAGTTATCCAAGTTTTGGTTTGATAAGTTTCGAGCGATCATTCCCAGTCATTGGCTGCCGGCGCGCGAGTTGATCGAGGTTTTGGGTGACTTGCGCCGGCGAACCATGGTCGTACGTAAGCTGGAGATATTTCCTTTTGAATTTATCGTCCGCGGTTATTTGGCCGGCAGCGCGTGGAAAAGCTACAAAGAAAAAGGGTGGATTGGTTTAGATCACACGCTTCGATCGGGGTATCATTACGGCGACAAACTTCCTGAATCGCTGTTGACGCCGAGCACCAAGGCCCGTGAACCAGGGGTCCATGATGAAGACGTGAGCTGGCTGCGCGTTAAGGCGGCGCTCGGCGAGCCGCAATCTGAACGATTGCGGGAGCTTTTATTGGCCCTGTTTAAGGCCGCGTCCGAGCATTTGGAATCTTGCGGGCTAATTTTGGTGGATACCAAATTTGAGCTGGGCGTGGATTCGGACGGAACCGTGTATTTGGCTGATGAAGCGCTGACCCCGGATTCATCGAGATTTTTTTGGAAAAAAGATTGGGTTGCGCGCCAAGCCGACAAAACGGCGACTCATGAATTGCAGCCGGTGGACAAACAGATCGTGCGTGACTACTTGGAAAAAGAGATCAAGTGGGACAAGCAGGCGCCGGCGCCAATGCTTTCGCCCGCGGTTGTTGAGCAAACCCGACAAACCTATTTTGACCTTTTCCGCGCAATCACAGGCGCTGAACCGGAACTATAGCTATCGCGTTGGCGGTCTTGCGTCGTATTTTTATCCTTCCCAAGAAAGCCGTCCTCCTTAGAGAATTCAGGGCGTATGAACTAAAAATTAGAGGAAAGGGGGGAACGGATCCCTCCGGTTCGAGGCTTGTCGGCTTAATTCGCAAGCTTTTTTGCGACACTGTTTGCGAAAACTATCTTATTGATTGCTGGCCAAAGAAATTAAACGGCCGTAAGCCGGCTATTGTTTGGCTTAAGCGCGGGGTTTATGACGCGGAGGGCGAAATGGCTCTGTACGCCTGCCGCAAGTTGAGGCTTTGGGATTGCATTGAATCGATCAGGTTTGGACGAGGGATTTATATTGCTGTATCTTCCGGTCAACCCACAAGCCACAACCCCCAACACCTTTATAATCCTCTGGTTGAAGAGATGGAAATTTACGGATGAGTATCGAAACGGCCGCAACGGTTAATTTGAAAGCTGCTATTAAGCTAATGATCCGCCTGCATGGATTGGGTTTAAGCGCGGATGAGATTAAAACCGTGGCCCATTATTTTGAAAGCGAACACAGAAAACCCACTTGGGCCGAAATGGAGATGATAGCTCAGGCCTGGAGCGAGCACACGAGGCATAAAACTCTTAGGGGGAGTTTCGAGTGGCGCGTGGCGCGTGGCGAGTTAAAGGGCAAGTCTTCTGCGCAACCCGCAACCCGCAACCCGCAACCGGAAACCCGTTCATATCGCAATCTCCTTAAGGAAACTATTTTTGAGGCGACTAAAATTTTGAAAAAACCTTGGGTGCTTTCGGCCTTTGACGATAACGCCGGGGTGATTGCTTTAGATGATGAATGGGGCGTGGCCATCAAAGTGGAGACACACAATCATCCCTCGGCCCTGCATCCTTATGGCGGCGCGGCCACGGGTATTGGGGGCGTGATTCGAGATATTTTGGGGACCGGCTTGGGCGCGCATCCGATCGCTTCTCTTGACGCGTTTTGTGTGGCTCCGGGCGAGACGGCTATTCTTGACGGATTGGCCGCCGGCGTCAGGGACTATGGCAATCGCATGGGCATCCCAACGGTGGCGGGTTTGGTTTATTTTGACGAGGGATTTCGAGGATTACCGTTGGTTTTTGCGGGCACGGTGGGCCTGATTCGCCGCGATCATGTTTTAAAGCGCGGGCCTCATCCCGGAGATATCGCCTATTTGATTGGATCAAAGACCGGGCGAGACGGCATCCACGGAGCGACGTTTTCATCCCAAAAGTTTACAGGACAAGAAGATCGTTCCGTGGTGCAGATCGGTAACCCTATTTTGGAGAAAAAAGTATGGGATTTTATGAATGCCGCTCGCGCTGAAAATCTTTACGACAGCGTCACTGATTTGGGCGCCGGCGGCATCGCCTGCGCGATTTGGGAAATGGCCGCCAGCGCAACGGAAAGTTCCAAGTTCCAGGTTCCAGGTTCCAAGTCTGAACCTGCAGCCCGCAGCCCGCAGCCCGCAACTATTTTAGGGGCGGATATTTCCCTTGATAACGTGGCGCTTAAGGAGCCGGGAATGCAAGGGTGGGAGATTTTGGTTTCCGAATCCCAGGAACGCATGCTTTTGTCCGTGCCGCCGCAGCACGAGGCCAGGCTGCGCCGGCTTTTAAGTGATTTTGAGCTTGATTTTACGGCTTTGGGAAAATTTACCCAAGAGCCTGTTCTTAAAGTGCGGCGCCACCAGGACACGATCGTTAATGTCTCTATTGGTTTTCTTAAAAAGGTTCCCAAGAAGAATTTTAAGGTTGAGATTACAGAAAATAAACCGAAGATTTTTCTGCCTCAAGAACGAAAAATTTCTTTCTCTAAAATCCATGAGATCGGATTGAAACTTTTGGGGCATCCTAATATCGCCTCTAAAGAGCGCATTATCCGTCAGTATGACCATGAGGTCGGGGGGCGAACCTTTATTAAACCATTCGTTGGGAGAAACGCCCTTTCGCCCAGCGATGCCGTGGCGCTCAAGCCGCTTTATGACTCGCCCTTGGGCGTGGCTCTTGGACTGGGCTGGGCAGGGCAGCTTTCAAGGTTCGATCCCAGGGCTATGGCGTTAACGGCCTTTGATGAAGCCCTGCGCAATATCATAGCCGTGGGCGGAGGACTTATAAGGGCGGCGGCGCTGGACAATTACTGCGCGGGCAGCACAAGTTCTCAAAAAGTATTGGGCGACCTTATTGTCACATCCGAGGCATTAAAGAAAGCCTCTTTGGCTTACGGCGTTCCTTTTGTTTCCGGTAAAGACAGCTTGAACAATACGGCATCTGATGGAAAAGATATTCCTATTAGCGTATTGGTAACTATGGTAGGCGTTTTAAAAAATATTCAAAAAACCATCAGCGTGCCGTTTAAAGAACCGGGCAGCCCCATATACCTTGTGGGGCCTCAAACCAAATCGTTGGCAGGATCCCTTGCCGGTCAATGGTTGGATTTTCAGGGGGCTTGTCCTGCGCCGGATTTGTTGCTGGCGCCGAAAGTTATGTCAGCCATGTCGTTAGTTTTGGAGCAAGGTTTAGTTTTGGCTTGCCATGATGTGAGCGACGGGGGATTGTTTGTGGCATTGGCGGAAATGATGTTGGGGTCTAAATACGGCGCGTCGGTTGATTTTGACTTAAAAACCCCTGACGCGGCGTGGATATTCAATGAAGGCCCCAGCCGATTTGTTGTTGAGGTTTCCCTGGATCAGGAGAAGCGATTTAAGCGGGGTTTGGGTAAGGCGCCTTTTAAGAAAATAGGTCGCACTTTGGGGAAACCTGTATTAAACTGGGGAAGTATTTTTTGGAAGCGCGAGGCGTTGCTTAGGGCATTTTCGGAGACCGGGAATGAAAATTAGGGCATTGATTCTTAAAGCGCCCGGAACCAACTGTGACCAGGAAACGTCGTGGGCCTTGGAATTGGCCGGAGCCTTCCCTGAAACAAAGTATTTGGGGGAATTGGTTGAAAATCCCGCTTTGCTGGATCAGTATGGTTTTTTATTTTTGCCCGGAGGATTTTCTTACGGTGATTATCTTGGCTCCGGAAAGGTTTTGGCGTTGATGTTGGAGAGTTCCCTGGCAGAGGCGTTGGCCAGGTTTATTGAAAGCGGGCGAAGAGTCATCGGGGTGTGCAATGGATTTCAGGTGTTGGTCAAGCTGGGCATGTTGCCCGGATGGGGCGGCGAGCCCGCTGTCACTTTGACTTTTAATGATTCGGGCCGATTTCAGTGCCGCTGGGTCCATTGCAAGTTTGAATCGTCTTCAGTCTTAAGCGCCCAACTCGCAACTCGCAACTCGCAACTCGCAACCCTTTTTGAGCTTCCCGTGGCTCATGGCGAAGGCCGATTTTTAGGGGCTTCAAAGACGGTTATTCAAAAATTAAAAAGGGGCCGTCAGGTTTTTCTTCGTTATCAAGGAGACAATCCCAATGGGTCAGACGACATGATTGCAGGCATCACCAATTTGGCAGGCAACGTGATCGGTCTCATGCCGCACCCGGAGCGCTTTGTCTCGGCGGGGCAGCATTACAATTGGCATCACCAGAAAACTCAACCTTGGGGGTTGGAGTTTTTAAAGAGCATTATTAAAAATTAAGGCTCATGGCAAATTTATCCCAGATTCCGGTGCGCCAGGAAAGCTGTAGAAATCCAATGGATGCAAGTTCCATCAACCCCAAGCC
>JACQPE010000102.1 GCA_016207685.1 Elusimicrobiota bacterium
CCGCTTGCGCGGAAATGACACCAAAAGTAAACGTCGGAAACACTGCTCTAGGGGGCGCTGCCACGCAGGCGAAGTTCTGCGTGGCGCGACCATATGGAATCCGGATAAAGAACCCTGATTCGTTCGAGTTGTTCTTTGGCTTTTCCTAGTTCGCCTTTCATTTCGTGATTTCGCGCGAGGCCTTCGTAGGCATGCGGCAGGCAAAAATGATCTGGATATTCACTGATGATCCGTTGGTAATTTTCAATGGCTTGGTCCAGAACGCCGGAAGCTTCTTGGGCTCGGGCCAGCCCTAGGATGGCGATGGGAATGGCCCGGTCGGAGCGCGCGCTTGTGATGATTTTTTGGTACCGCTCAATCGCTTCGGGCCACCGGCCTTCACGCATGAATAATGATGCGTTGATGAGCATGGCAAAAGCGGACGATTTTTTATCGGAGTGCCGGGCTTCAATTTCTTCAAAAACTTTATGGGCTTCTTGGGCTTGGCCCTGAAAAGCGAGCATGGAGCCGATATAGTAGGTTTCCCAAGTTTTTTCTTCAACGTCTTTCATCTGTTTGATAAAGGCATAAGCTAGGCCGACGGCCAATACAACGATGAAAGCAATGGTGCCGGTGATCCCTTGGTGGGTTTTGATCCATTCAATCGCGCGGCGTATTTTTGTCATTATTTTTTTGGTGCCCCCGGGCGGAATCGAACCACCATCTTCTCCTTAGGACGGAGTAACTCTATCCATTGAGCTACGGGGGCGAAACCAGGATATAGGGGATAGGAGTTAGGTGTTGGCGGGAAAATAAGAGGGATGGCGGGCCCGGGAAGCGGGCAACGGGAATCAGTATCGGATAAGAGCATGAATTTTTTGATGGTCTAGTTTTTGGCGTCCGGATAAAGCGGCCAATTCAATAAGAAAAGAAAAACCAAGAACTTGCCCCTTGGCTTTTTGAGCAAGCCGCGCCGCGGCCAAAGCCGTGCCGCCGGTGGCAATCACATCATCAACAATCAACACGCGGCGGCCTTTCTTGAAGGCGTCTTGATGAATTTCCAGGGTATCTTGTCCATATTCCAAGTCGTAAGACTCCGCGTATGTGGCCGCGGGCAGTTTCCCTTTTTTGCGTATGGGAACCACGCCGCAGTTGAGATGGTAAGCGATTGCGCTCGCAAGCAAAAATCCGCGGGATTCAATGCCCACGACGCATTCAGGTTTAAGTTTTATAAAGGGCGCCGCCATCAGATCAATAGTCAGGCGAAGCAATTTGGGATTAGCCAAGAGCGGCGTGATATCCCGAAATAAAATTCCCTGCCTTGGAAAATTCGGTATCGGACGTATCGCTTGAATGATCGGCTGCGTTAAATCATCCGAAGTTTTTTTCCGAGTGGCTGCATTTGTTTTGACCATATAATCCCCCGAGATAATCTTAAGACGCTTTTGGCCTTTTCACTGCGGCGCAACTGCGCGGCGCCCGCTCCGCTTTCGATTAGACCCATGCGCTGGGCTATGCGGCGCAAACGCTCTAAGGCGCGGGTTTCAAGCTGGCGAACTCGCTCTCTAGAGAGATCCAGTTTACGGCCAACCTCTTCTAAAGTATTTGAGCCGCTGTCTTTAAGTCCAAATCGTAACGTGAGCACCTGACGCTCTCGCGGCACCAGCTCTTTGAAGGCTCGTTCAAGTTCATCATTGAGCTTGAGCATTCCGATAATTTTGTCCGGCGTGCGGTCCTCACGGTCCTTGATGATCTCTTCCAGAACTAAATTTTCATCATCCCCGATGGGATTTTCAAATGACCCCATTTCCTTGGCGGCTTCGGCGGCATTGACAATGCCTTTTACCTGCCGGGAGGTGAGTCCTGTTTGTTTGGACATTTCTGTGACCGTAGGATCCCGTCCCAGGCGGTTGTGCAAGCGGTCCCAGGCCTTGAACCATTTGCGCAGCGCTTCCCAGGCGTGCGGTGGAATTCGGATGGTTTTTGATTGTTCCTCGATGGCCCGCCGGATGCTTTGTTCGATCCAGTAAGAGGCATAGGTTGAAAATCTAAAACCCCGCGATGGGTCAAATTTGTCAATCGCATGCATGAGACCGAGGTTGCCTTCTTCGATTAAGTCGAGAAAATCCAAATTGGTGCGTTGATATTTTTTGGCAATGGGAATGACGAGCTTCAGATTGGATTCCATGAGGATGCGTTTGGATTCCGCGTTGCCTCTTTTAACAAGCTTCCAATGTTTATGCAGATCTTCCCGCGTCATCGTGGGCAGGCGCTGGATGCCTTGAAAGTATTGTTTGGTCAGGTCATATTGAGAATGCGCCGGGAATTGATGCGGTCCGGTATATGCCATATTTATGTTATTTCAAAAGCCCTAAATTCCCCTTGATAGGGTTGCCAGTCGGCTTCAAGCGCGTCAACACGCGCCCAGGGATGTTTATTTTTTAGGGTATCAAGCAGGCTTTCAATGTTTCTTTTTTCCCCTTCCGCGACTAATTCAACAGAGCCGTCAGTTTTGTTGCGCACCCAGCCGCCAAGCTTTAACTCCTGCGCTATTTGCCGGGTGAAGAACCTAAACCCAACTCCTTGAACTTGTCCATGAAGCGCTAGATGGACTCTTGATTGCGTCATTGACTAATAAAGGATAATAAAATTGAACATAAAATTGTTGCGCCTGGAAGTTTTCTAACTAGCGTGTCTTGGTATACTTCAATTGTTTGGTGAGGACCTCATTCATGGGGGCGAGGGAGCCAGAAAGGACACCATTGATCGGGGGTTGGCGTAGTGGTAGCGCGCACGCTTGGGGTGCGTGAGGTCGTGGGTTCAATTCCCACACCCCCGATGGAAAATAACGAGTGGTGAGTATCTGGTAACGAGTGCAGACATCAGAAAGGACTAAAAACTGGGAATTGAAGCCGACCCGAGCGCGCCCGGTGGGCGATGAAGCGAGGGCGGCAGGTTTCGGGGGAGCGCGGCGAGACAGCCGCGCGGCGGAGAAAAATTCCCACACCCCCCGAGATTGGGAGTCAGGTGATAGGAGAGAGGATTTTGTTGGCATCCTCCTGATTCCGCGCCCGTAACTCAATGGATAGAGTGCCAACCTTCTAAGTTGGACATACAGGTTCGATTCCTGTCGGGCGCATTTTTGATGAACCAAAAAAAAGTTTTGATTCTTTATGCGGCGCGCGGCTCCGGCCATGAGGCCGCGGCTAAAGCTTTGGCGTCGGCGTTTGAGACGAATTTAGGATGGGGTGTCCATTGCGATTCGTTGATGACCCCAGGTTCTTTGACGCCGCCAATCGTTAAATTTTTTTATCAATTAACCGTTGCTAAAACGCCTTATTTGTGGAACCACGTTTACAACAATCGTTTTTATTTCTCAATGATCCGTAGGCTGGAGCCGATTTTTTACAAGAGAGATTATTTTCATTTGAAAGAAATGATCAGGCGCCACAATCCTCATGTGATTGTGGCGACGCATGCTTTGGCGTTAAGAGCGTTGGCCGGCATTAACCCGGAGCATTTTCCAAGGCTTCCGATTTTTGCCGTGCCGACCGATTTTTTGGTTCATCGCTATTGGGCAGCGTCATCAGTAGATGCGTATTTGACGGCAAGTGAAGAGGCTGCTCGAAATCTTTGCCATTATGGCGTTGATGCCTCGCGCATTCGAGTGATCGGATTGCCTATCGCGCCAGCCTTCGCCCGTTTGCCGGGGCGCGCAGAGTGCAGACGCCGCCTGGGGTGTGGACAGGATAAATTTTTTGTTTTAGTGATGGGAGGCCGCTCCGGTTTCTTCCCGTATTCCGAGCTTCTTGAAATTATTTCTCAAACATCATGTGATTATCGAATAGAATGGATATTTTTGACGGGGGAGTCACGCCGTATGGCGGCATTGATGACCCAGCGGACTCGTTTGAATTGCGATAGAAGAGTGCGCCTAATCGGTTATACGGATAAAATTGATGAATATATGGCCGCGGCTGATCTTATTGTCACCAAAGCCGGAGGCTTGACGTTGGCTGAAGCGTTTTCCGCGAGTCTTGGAATTATCATTAGCCGTCCTTTGCCGGGACAAGAAATTTTTAATGCGCGGCACTTAGCGCGTCATCAGGCAGTTTTATGGATAGATGATTTAGGGCTGCTGATGGAAAGGGTAAAATCACTCTTGACGGAGAGCGGCCAGCATCAACTAAAGCGATTGCGCGATTCGGCCCGATTGTTGGCCCGTCCTAACGCCGCAGGCGATATTGTCAGGTTTATCGGGGAGAGATTGTCATGATTGATCAAATAACAACATGGATTTTAGAATCACTTCGGGCGCATGGACCCCTGAGTGTTTTTCTTGGGGTGATCATCGAGTCCGTGATCGTGCCTATTCCATCTCCAATGATAATCATGGGCGCCGGGGCCATTTTGATTGAGCCGCATTTGGGCGCAAGCGCCGCGTTTTGGTTGATTTTTAAATTGATCGTTTTGCCGGGGGCGATCGCTTCAACTTTAGGGGCTTACATAGGCTATGGAATCGGTTATGGCGGAGGCAAACCTCTTATTGTCCGTCTGGAGAAATTTTTAGGATTCGGCTGGGATGATGTGGAGCGCATTGAAAGACGTCTTATGTCCCGGCGCGCTGGCCCGATGATTTTTTTGTTAAGAGCCGTTCCCATTGTCCCTCTTTCATTGATTTCGGCAGTGGCCGGACTTATTCGGCTGCCCGCCGCCTCTTTTACATGGTGGACATTTTTAGGTTCTTTGCCGCGATGCCTCCTCCTGGGATATTTGGGTTGGTCGCTTCGCGATGCGTACCATGGGCTAGCTCACCGGCTTAATTCTTATGAGTCATTGATATCAGCAGGAATTGTGGCCTTGGCTTTTGGGATTATTTTTTGGCTACGCTGGCGAGTCCGAAAATCAATTTAGGATTATTTTTTGACCACTAACACCTCACCCGATTGATAGATTCGACCCTTCGCCCCTGATGGATAGATCAAATTTGTGGACCCGAGGGGGCTCGAACCCCTGGCCTCTTCGTTGCGAACGAAGCGCTCTCCCAGCTGAGCTACGGGCCCAAAATCAGGATTTAGGAGTTAGGTGATAGGATATAGTAAAAATTATTTTTTCGCTTTCTTCCCACTGCCACCTAAATCCCATCTTCTAACTACTGATCTCGGGGGTACTGGATTCGAACCAGCGA
>JACQPE010000109.1 GCA_016207685.1 Elusimicrobiota bacterium
GGAGGAGGTGCCGGCCCTCCTCAAATCGTTCGATATCCGAAACCAGCATGTCACGACCTATCTCCCCCGAAAACTGGTCAACATGCGGTTCCTGGAGATTCCTTCCACGGATCCCGCGGAGGTGGCGGACATTGTAAGACTGCAGGGGATCAAACAAACCCCCTATTCACGGGAAGAGGTCATCCTTTCCCACACCCTTCTGGGCAGCCGTCGGGAGGGGTACAGTGATGTCGTCCTGGCATTTTGTCAGCGCAAGTTCGTCGATGAAAGAATCGGCCTCCTGGCACTCGCCGGTCTGAAGGCGGACCGGATAGGGGTCAGCAGCGAGGGGGTCGTGGACTGGTACGTCACGAACCAAACCGCCGGGGGATTGGGAACACCTCAAGGCCTCGTGTTCCTGATCGATTGCGATTCTTCCTTTTCGGATGTCCTCTTTTGTCAGGACGGCCGATTCCTCTTTTCCCGGAATATCGCCGCTGGGAGCTCCCATCTGAGCCAGGACTCCGACGAGAAAATCGAAGAATTCTGCGGGGAAATTCTTCAGGCGATCGACCTTACCGCCGAAGAATTCCGGATGCCGGAACCGAGAAAGGCGGTCCTGATCGCCTCTATCCCTCCCAATCCGAGGCTGAGGGAAACGGTCGAAAAAAAGCTGGGGCTTTCGGTCGAATTTATCGACCCGGCCGCGAGCCTGCCGGGAAAAACCATTGCCCCACTTTTTGGGATCAACCAATATAACCCGGCATCGCGGCGCATAATGCTGATGACGCAATCCGGGCGCCGGCGGCAATTTCTGATCGTGGACACGGCCCCAGGGCAAAATACCCGGAACAACCCGGCGAATACCCTCCCAAGAAACAGCGCCGGGCCTTAAAATCCTGGGCGGCCTCGATGACACATCAACAATCGTTGACTCCAGCCCTCCCGATGGACCACCGTCTAAAACCAAATCCACCCTGTCCCCGAAATCTTGCCGCACATGATCCGCACGGGTCGCGCTAGGACGCCCTGAACGATTAGCGGACGGGGCAGCAATGGGTTCTCCTAACATTTGGAGGAGCCGCCGAGCCACAGGGTGATCCGGCATCCGGATGGCTACCGTGCCCAGTCCAGCCGTGACGCTTACCGGAACTTTTTTGGCCGCGGGTAATACAAGCGTTAGCGGGCCCGGCCAAAATCGCTTTATTAACAGGCGCGCCGCCTTCGGCACTGCTTTGGCCAACAGTTCTATCTGGGAAAGGCTTGAAACATGAACGATCACGGGATTTGACGCAGGACGGCCTTTCACCGTAAAAATCCGCCGCACGGCCATCTCGCTCAAGGCACGCGCCCCGAGCCCATAAACCGTTTCCGTTGGAAATGCCACTAAACCGCCGCGGCGCAACAACCGCGTCGCCCGAACAATATCCTGATTTCGCACCATCTTATTATGATACCGAATCTCGATAACTTTAAATTTTCCCCATCATGGGGGCGGGAATGGCGGAGAAATAAAAAATTTTCGACCGAGTGCTATTTATCTCTTAAATTTATTACACTTCTGCCATGTCTTCCATTGCCAACAGGGAACAGCTTTCGGCGTATTACCAAGAATCTTTCAAAAATCTCAAAAAGCGCCGCCCTGCCTTTAACATTCTCAATGCCGAATTTTTTTTTAGGGTTTGGCCGGCAACCCCTTAAAATACTTTCTCTTGTTTTCACTCTAGGATTTTTGGCCGCGCCGGAATCCCTCCTGGCCGGTCCCGCGGGATTAAGTCTCGTTGATGTGATTTCCGAAGCCGTGGCGAATTCTCCGGCGGTGGCGCGCGCCATGCAGGAATACGCCCTCGCTTCGCTTGAGGAGCCCGGTTTCCTGGCCTTAACGGATCCTGTCTTCTCGGCCTCCCTCTCCGGCGCCGATGATCGCGGTCCCCGCACGGCTCCTATCATTGAAGGCGAGTACGCGAAATCAACGTCGCTGGATTTGGCGCTCACGCGCCAGTGGTTAACCGGAGGCCAAGCTTCCTTTTTCTTCAATACTCAAAAAACCGACAGCCCCTCCTATTTTCGAACGATCAATCCCACGATGGATTCAGAATTAGGATTTAAATTCAATCAGCCCCTCATGCGCTATTTCCAAGGCCGCCCTGATATCGCCAAACGCGAAGGAGCCCGATCTGGGGTAAAGGCGGCCGAGGCCCGTCTTCGCCGCGCCCAAGAAGAGGCCGCGGTCCAGGCAGCTTTTGCCTACGTGGCGACGATTATCGCCCGAGAACAACAAAAAACTCATCGCGCCGCGCTTGAAGACAGCAAGCAACTGCGCGACACCTACGCCCAAAAACGCCGCTACGGCCTAAGCGAAGAATCCGATTTATTGCAAGCCGAGGCTTCGGTCAAGACGCAAGAAGCGGAGCTCCTCTTGGCGCAGTGGCAAATCGATCGCTCGGAAAATCTATTGCGCGCGGCGCTCTACTGGCCGCACCAAGAACCCATCAGTGAGCTTTACCTGCCTAAAAATCCCGAACGCGCGCCTCCTGATTTTAAGACGGCTCTCTCTGCGGCGCTCAATAACCGCGGCGACCTTGTCGCCATACGCCATGAGGTCGAACGCTCCGGCTGGTTCGAGCGTCTTGAAAAACTTCAAACCCTGCCCGAACTCTCGGCCTTCGTCGCATACACATCAGGCGGTCTCAATGAAAAAATATTCAACGCGTGGAAAGAATCCCTGGGATTAAGCCGGCGGGTCTTAAGCGGCGGCTTCGAGTTTCAGCTTTCTCTGGGCCAAAAACAAGAATCCCTTCGGCGCGAACAGGCGCACCGGCAACTCGAGGCCCTCAAGGCCGACTTAAGACGCGTTGAAGCCTCGTGCCGTCAGGATGCCGCCGACGCCATCGAGCAAATAACCATCGCCCAACAACGCCGGAAAACCTATGAAGAGCTTTTGACGATCGAAGAACGCAAATTGGCCGCCGCGCAAGAAAATTTTAACCGCGGCCGGGCCACCACGGATTTGCTCATCCGTTTCCAAGGAGATATTCACAGGACAAAATCCAACCTCATTCAAGCTCAAGCCGATGATCTCATCGGCTGGGCGAAACTGGGCCTGGCCACGGGCACCCTGCTTGAAACACTCCAGGAGATCAGTCAATCCCATGATTAATTTTTTTCTTAACCGGCGCGTTTTGACCAATCTCTTATCATTGCTTGTCATCGGTGTGGGACTTTGGCAATTCGCGCACGTGCGCCGCGACGCCTTCCCGGAGATCACCTTCGATATTGTCTCCATCACGACGCTTTATCCCGGAGCCTCGCCCGAAGAAGTCGAGCGGCTCGTCACCAAGCCCGTTGAAGAACGGCTCAAAAAAGTCAACAATATCGACCGCGTCGAATCCTACTCGATCGAGGGCCGTTCCATGATCGTCATCCGCCTTCAAGACGGCCTTGCGGCGCGCCATATCTCACGGGCCGTAACGGATATCCAGCAAGCCATAGCCCAGGTTAAAGATTTACCGGATGAGTCCACGGAACCTATTGTCGAGGAAATGACCTCTGACCGGCCGCTCATCACCTTATCCGTGGCCGGCGGCGGCGACTTTGCCA
The DNA here is from genome assembly GCA_016207685.1 of Elusimicrobiota bacterium. Taxonomy (GTDB): domain Bacteria; phylum Elusimicrobiota; class Elusimicrobia; order JACQPE01; family JACQPE01; genus JACQPE01. Next base: position 3,580 of record JACQPE010000109.1, read on the forward strand.
GGGATGCCTTTGCCGAACGCTTAAAAGACCAAATCGAGTCCCTGGCAGGCGTCTCCGGCATTGACCTCGAAGGCGACCGGCCCAAAGAGATTTGGGTTGAAACCGATCCGCACCAGCTCATGCGCTATAAACTGACCGTGGGTGAGATTGCCCAGACGCTTAATGCCGAAAACATCAATCTCTCCGCGGGCTCCATTGAAACCGGCGCCCAGGAGCTTTTGGTACGCACAGTCGGCGCCCTGCAGACGGCGGATGATGTGGCTCATGTCATTTTGCGCGGCAACGACAGCGGCGGCTTTGTGCGCGTTAAGGATGTCGCCCGCGTCAAAGAAACTTTTGCCGAGTCCAAAGTTCTGGCGCGCGCCGGAGGCCAGTCCGCGATCAACCTTAAAATCCGAAAAAATCGCCAAGGCGACACGATCCGGCTCGCGGATAAAATCAAGGCTTTTAAGACCGAGGTGGAACCGGAAGCGCTCGCCCAAGGCATGGAGCTCATTCTATCGGAAGATATCTCGTTTTTTGTCCGGCGCCGCCTTAATGTCATGAAATCGAACCTGATCCAAGGAGGATTTCTGATCCTGCTCGCTCTCTTCCTATTTCTTGATTGGCGCCTGGCCATGGTGGCGGCCATTGGCGTGCCCATCTCCTTCGCCGCCGTGTTTGCCCTTGCCGTGCCCTTCGGCTTCACGATCAATCTGTTAACGTTGCTGGCCTTCATTATCGTTCTGGGCATGCTCGATGATGATTCCGTCGTGGTCGCCGAAAATATCTACCGCCACCTCGAAATGGGTGAAACGCCGCTAAAAGCGGCCGTCGAAGGGACGCGTGAAGTTATTTTGCCGGTCGTCGGCTCCATGGCGGCCACCGGCGCCGCCTTCATTCCTTTTGCTCTGGTCAAAGGCATTATGGGCAAATTTCTATTCATGATTCCCGTGGTTGTCATTCTTTGCTTCATCGCCAGCCTTCTGGAGGCCTTTTTCATCTTGCCCGCTCATGTCGTAGATATCCTGCCCTTTGGCCGGCCTGTTGGGGAAAACAAGGATTCGCTTTGGTATGCGGCTCTGATCCGGCATTATCGCAATGCCTTGAGATGGTGCGTGCGGCACCGCTACTTTTTCGTCCTGCTGGCAGCCATCACGCTGGCGGCGACGGTGGGGATCGCCCGAATGCGACTTAAGATCGTCATGTTTCCACCGGGACACATTGATCAATTTTTTGTTCAAATCGAAACCCCGGAAGGCTCTTCGCTGAAGGCCACGGGGTTAGCCGTTCAAGAAGCCGAGCAAATCATTTTGAGACTCCCCTCATCACAACTCGAGGCTCTCACGGCGACCGTAGGACAAACAGGCTACGAAGAAACCGTGCGCCTGGGGACCCAATACGGGCAGCTTCATGTGTTTTTAACGCCTGAAGACACGCGGCATCGGCCCACCAAAGATATCCTCCGCGAATTACGCGGTCAATTGGAAAAAATACCGAACCTCGCCAAACTAACGGTTGAAGAAATGCGCTACGGCCCTCCCGTGGGCCGGGCCGTTCAGGCCCGTATTCGCGGGGACGATATCAACATCCTTAAAAAAATTGCCGCCCAAATGAAGTCGGCGCTGGCCGCCATGCCGGGGACCGTGGACATTAAGGACAATGCCGAGGGCGGCAAGACCGAACTTCGCATTCGGCCCAACGCCGCCGAAGCCGCGTACGCGGGTGTTTCCAACGCGCAAGTGGCCCGGCACATTCTTTACGCTTTTGAAGGGGGCGAAGCCACAAAAATCCGCCGGGCCACCGAAGAAGTTGTGGTCAAGGTCAAATTGGCGCCGGAATTCAGGCGCCGGGGCGATTCGGTCGAGGGACTTTTAGTCCTGAATAACCGCGGCCAGCAAATTAATCTCGGCCCCCTCGTGCGCCTTGAACGCAGGCAAAGCGCGCCGTTTATCGAACATTTCAACTACAAGAGAACCATCGAGGTCACGGCCGATGTGGACAACGATAACCTAACATCTTATGAAGCCAACACACAATTAGCCAAGTTTTTCGCCGATATCCCCAAACGATACCCCGGATACGAAATAATTTACGGCGGCGAAGAAGAGCGCACGCGAGAATCTCTGGAATCTCTGCGACGGGGATTTTTGGTCGCAATTTTTCTCAATATCATTATCTTGGCGACCTTGTTCAACTCCTACATTCAACCCTTTATTATCCTTTTGACTATTCCGATAGGACTCGTGGGCGTCGCATGGGCGCTGATACTGCACGGAAAACCAGCGTCCTTTATGGCTCTCCTCGGCGCCGTTGCCATGACCGGCGTCGTCGTCAATAACGCCATTGTGCTGGTTGACTTCATCAATACAAAACGCAAAAAAGACGAAAACATTGAAGATGCGGTGATTGAAGCCGGCGCCACGCGCCTGCGGCCCATTATGGCGAGCTCGATTACCACGCTATTGGGACTTTTTCCAACAGCCTACGGCATCGGCGGCTATGAGCCCTTTGTCGCTCCCATTTGCTTAACCCTTGCCTGGGGTTTGGCTTTGGCGATGCCCATGACATTATTCGTCATCCCCATGGCCACCTTAATTGCCAATGACGTCTCCAATTGGACAGGTCGCGTGAAAGGGCAATTATTCCCAGGGCGGTCAAGCAGATAAATCGGTTAAACGCGCTGCCGCCGCAATCATCATCGCCCAGCGCGCCTGCGCCGCTTCAAATTCATAACGCCGCTGTTGCATGGTTATTTTCCACAGATGCCGGGCCTGGCGGGATCGCGCCACGGCCGAACGTTTCATGCGTCCATACCCTGCCTTGGCCTCCTCCCACTGATGGCAAGCGGCCTCAAGCTGCTCACGCAAACGATGCGCCCGATTTTCAAGCCGCAAGATAACCGGAGAGCGCGCCAAATCTGCTTTCAAAAAAGCGCGCGCATGGTCCGTTTCCAAACGGGCCCTAAGAATCAAACTTTCCCGGTATCGCCTAAGCCTCGATGCCAGCCCCAGCAGGCTCATGCCCCAAATCCACCATTTGGTGGGATCAAACTGATACCAGCGGTAACCGTTTCGATAATCCGCGGCAAAACGATGATGAAAATTATGATAACCCTCGCCATAGGTAATCAACGCAAGCCACCACGAATCGCGCGCGGAGTTGCTCAAACTATAAGGACGCCGGCCCACGTAATGGGCCAAAGAATTAATGCAAAAGGTCGCATGATGGACGATCACGACACGCAAAAGTCCGCCCCAAAGAAACCCTGCCAGAGGCCGTCCCGCTAAAACCCACCCCAAAAAAGCCGGCAAGGCGAATCCCGTGATCCCTGCAATAGCCAAATAATAACGCTCCTGCCAGCGCACCAAAGGAATTTTCTGGAGATCAGGCACAACTGCAAAATTATTGGCGCGCCGGGATTTAAAAAATATCCATCCGATATGCGCCCAAAAAAGACCCTTCATGACGCTATAAGGGTCCTCTTCCTGATCCACTTTTTGATGGTGAATCCGGTGATCCCGCGCCCAGCGCAAAACGGAATTCTGCAGCGCCGCCGCGCCAAAAGCCAGATAAAAAAACTGCAAAAGCGCGCCGGACTCATAGCTTTTATGCGCAAAATGCCGATGGTACCCCGCCGTAATGGCAAATCCCGTGGCCAGATACATCAATACGAATAGAGCGACGTCGGTCAGGGCAATTCCGCGATGCCCAGCATAAGCAATCACCCCAATAAGCGCCGCGGGCGGCGACAAAATCAAAAATAACGTATTCGGCCAATACAATGATCGCTTTGTGTTCATGAAACCTCCAATCCTTTACTTTAGCATACCCAGAAACATCCGGAGACTCGTCAATCCCAATCTCATTGAAGGGCTACATCGTTCGGTAAGATTATCCCGGATTCCGCAGTTGCGGAATCCTCCTCGCGAGAGCTCGGAAGGGCTGCGCCCTGGATTACCC
>JACQPE010000105.1 GCA_016207685.1 Elusimicrobiota bacterium
GCCTAAGCGCGCCTTTTTTTGTCATTGCGAGGCGCGGCTCCTTGGAGAACATGCGGTGAAAATTCAAAATTTAGGATTAAACTATCCCGTGGAGAAAGTCCCCGACGATTCTTGCCGGCATTTTGGTGTTTGCGGGGGGTGCTCCCGGCAGCATTTGTCTTATGAGGATCAACTGAAGGCTAAAGCGAGCCGTTTTGAGATGTTGGCTCAATCCTTGGGTTTTGAAGGGCCGGTTTTAATGGAAGCGGCGCCGAATCCGTGGTTTTACCGAAATAAGATCGAGCTTTCCTTTGCCCGGGCCACTGGGGACCCGCTTCCGGCGGGTCAGACGTCCCCCGAAGCTTTGCGCAGGGGGGCTGTCCAGGGCGAGGGCGCAACGTTGGGGTTTAAAGAAAAAGGAAAGTGGTATCGCTCATTTGATTTAGAGGAATGCCGAATTTTTGACCCAGAGATCGGATCTTTGGTTGAGCGTGTCCGCGCCTGGGCAAACCGCCATCATTTGGCGCCTTATGATAGCCGCCGCCATACAGGTTTTTTACGCTATTTGGTCATTCGCAAAGGATTGATTCCCAGAGAATATTCGCCCAACCCCCAAATCCTTGATTTTATTCCAAATACCGCAGTTAGTTCATCATCCTCGCAAAAGAGGGGGTCTAAAGTCCCCGATGAAACGCGGGGTTCAGGATTAAAAGACCTGGATTCCCTCTGGAGTTTACGCTCGAGCAAAGCGAAGGGCGGGAATGACGGAGCAGAAAAACCCGCGCCCCCAGATGGAACCGGCGCCTCAACTGCGGAATTTGGGCGTATGCATCATTGGCTTCTCGTGTTGGTCACGGCCCGGGGCCAGGTGATGCCGGCGAAGGATTTGATGGCTGATTTAGACAGGTTGGGATTTTCCTATTCACTTTTTTGGGGTTTGCAAGAACGTTTTGGAGATACGGCCGAGATGCAAAGCGCGGCCTCTCTCAAGGGGGAGCCTTTTTTATGGCAGCCGATTTTGGGCCGGCCCTTTCGTTATGGGATTTCCAGTTTTTTTCAGACGAACCCCGCCGTTTTTGAGAAGTTATTGCTTGATTTATTCTCTAAACTTAACAAGCGGGAGTGGCCGGTCATTTTTGATCTTTATTGCGGCGTTGGCTCCATTGCTTTAACCATCGCCGGCAGCACCCATGCGCCGATCCTTGGCGTCGAATTTTCCGCTGCAAGCATCAGCGATGCTTGGTTTAACGCCGATGCCCTTTGCTGTTCTTCGGTTTCTTTTTTGGAGGCCAAGATTGAATCCGCGGTGAAGCAGCTTTGTTTAAGACCCGATTGGAAAGAAGGCGCCGTTATTTTGGATCCGCCGCGTTCGGGATTGCACCCCAAAGTCCTTGAGGCTATTGTCAACCACCCGCCCCGGCTCGTGGCTTATGTTTCCTGTAACCCTGCCTTGGCTTGCCGCCAGGACCTGCCTCGTCTCTCGGAAAATTATAAAATTACTTTTATTAAAGCATACGACTTTTTTCCGCAAACCGAGCATTACGAGGCGTTTTTTGTTATGGAACGAAAATAGCCTTAAAAAGATTCCTGTCAACCGGATGAACAGCCTGTCCGGAGTATTTTTTGTTTTTTAATATGGCGCAAACGAGCCGTCTTGAAATAGGTCCGGAGAGCCCAACGAAAGTTTTTGTCATGGGCGGCAAAGGCTCCTTGGCAAAGCTTTTGGGCGTGCCCCAGTTATTCGCCATCGGCTATGGTGATGTCGGCTCCTCGATTTATTACGCCCTTGGTGTGACCACGCTTTTTGCCTTGGGCGCCACGCCCATTGCCATTTTAGTGGCCGGTTTGTTTTTCGCCTGCACCGTGGCTACCTATGCCGAGCTGGCCTCGACTTATCCTGAAGCCGGGGGCTCGCAAATTTTTGCCAGGCGCGCCTTCGGCGACATGGTGAGTTTTTTCGCCGGTTGGTGCTTGCTCCTGGATTATATTTTGACCATTGCCATATCGGCTTATACCGTCAGCCCTTATCTGGATCATTTTTTAGGGATTGCGATGGGCAAGGAGATGGAGATTATGATTTCCGTGGGTCTTATTGCGGGGCTCACGCTCTTAAACATTATGGGAATCAAGGAATCCGGAGGGCTTTCCTTGGTGCTGGCGGTCATTGATATCGTGGCTTTATCGGTGATCATTTTAGTCGGGGGTTATTATTTGTTTGATTTTAAGACCCTCTGGCAGGGGGTCAGCTCCATCGGCCATGAGCCCACGTGGGGCTCGTTGCTTCATGGAATATCGTTGGCCATGGTGGCTTACACCGGCATTGAGGCTACGGCTCAATTGTCCGGAGAATCAAAAGATCCGGGCAGGCAAATCCCCAAAGCCATGACCCTGGTTCTTTTGTGCGTACTCGTGATGTATATGGCCGTCACCACCGTCGCTTTGTCGGCCATGACGCCGCATGAGCTTTCAACAAAATGGCTGGAAGATCCCATGGCCGGCATTGCTTCAAAGATTCCAGGAATCGGCGGCGTTTTATCGCGGGGCATCAGCTTGCTCGGCGTCATCGTGTTGACGGTGGCGGCGAATGCGGGAATTATCGGCGCGTCTCGTTTGGCCTATTCCATGGGAGGGCATTTTCAACTCCCCCAAATTTTTGTGCGCATTCATCCGTCATTTAAGACGCCTTATCTGGCCCTATTGATATTTTCCGGCATCGCCGCTTTTGTCATCATGACGGCGCGGCGTTTGGATATATTGGCGGACCTTTACAATTTTGGGGCTATGCTCGCCTTCTTTCTAGCGCATCTTTCTCTCATTGGCCTCCGCGTGCGCGATCCGCAGACCCCGCGGCCGTATCGGGCGCCTTTTGAGATCGTTTTTAAGAAACATCGAATCCCATTGACGGCTATTGCCGGCCTTTTGGCCACGGCCAGCGTTTGGCTGATCGTGGTATTTAAGCATCCTCATGGCCGGTGGCTCGGATTTAGCTGGCTTATTGCGGGCGGCGCCCTGTATTTGGCGTACCGCAGCCGATCCCGGCTGCCTGTGACAAAAACATTGGATATCGAAAAAGTGGACGTCGCCGGTTTTAGCGAGGTTAAGATTCGGAAAATTTTGCTGCCGAGCTTTCCTGGTGATGATTTGGAGACTGTTCAATTCGCCTGTCATTTGGCCAAAAATTACGACGCCGATTTGGCGGCTATCCATGTCATTGAGGCTAAAGCGCAGGCTCCGCTGGACACATTTTATCCCGATGAGTTTATGCAGGCGGATAACGCCATGGAGCGTATTCATGCCGTATCCCGCGAATTTGGACTCCCCACGATCGAGTCAAAGATATTGCAATCGCGCTCAATCGCGGACACGATCGTGGAATACGCCCACGAGGGAAAATTCGATCTTATCGTGCTCGGAACCAAAATATCGCGACCGGCGCCGGTTATTGAGGCCGTCGGTGTTTTTGGCGGCGGGTTGGGCCGCTCGGTCGAGCACATCATGAGAAACGCCCAGTGCCGGGTTTGCGTCTTAAAGGTATGATTTCAAGCCAGAAAATCGACACTTTATTGCAATCCTTAAACGAAGCCCAGCGTCAGGCCGTGACCTACGATGGACGGCGGCTTCTTGTGTATGCCGGGCCGGGAACGGGGAAAACGCGCGTCATCATCGCGCGCATGGCGTATTTGATCGGCCGCCAAGGAATTGATCCTGAAAGCATGCTTGCGATCACTTTCACCAATAAGGCGGCGGCGGAAATGAAAAATCGTTTGGACGCTCTGTTGGCAGAGGATCTCGGCGAGCGGCCTTGGATAGGGACGTTTCATTCATTTGCCCTGTGGCTCTTGCACCGGCATTGGCGCGACGCCAATCTGCCCAAAGGCTTTGTCATTTACGACGCGGATGACCAGAAGTCCTTAATGCGCGAAATTCTCTCGGCTACGCCGGAGGCCACTCCACCGGCCAAGGCCGGAATTTATCTTGATGTGATTCAGCGTTTAAAGGACGATTTAATGGATGCTAAATCCTACGCTATTCATACGGATGTTTCATCCAATCCCCATCGCAGCGAAATCGCTAGGATTTATTTGAAATATCAAGAGATGCTGCGGAGCCGCGGAGCGCTTGATTTTGGCGATTTGCTCTTGGAAGCCAATACGCTTATCCGCGAGCATCCGGAAATTGCCCAAAGCTATCAGCAGCGTTTTCATTACCTGCTGGTGGACGAATATCAAGATGTCAACCGTTCCCAATACGCGCTCATGAAAGCGCTTCACGGCGAGCAAGGCTCATTGACATGCGTGGGTGATGACGATCAGGTGATTTATGAATGGCGCAACGCCGATCCCCGATACACGCTTGAGTTCGATAAAGAATTCAAGGGCGCGGGAGCTGTTATTCTTAATGAAAATTACCGCAGCACCCCTAATGTTTTAGAGGCGGCTACCAAGGTGATCCGCCATAATGAGGTGCGCAAGGATAAAAATCTCGCGGCCCTGCGCCCGGCAGGCAGCGATCCAGAAGTGATCCGCGCGCCGGATGAGAAAGAGGAAGCCCGTTTGGTGAGCGCCCGCGTCAAGGCGCTTTTGGGTCAGGGCGTGGCGCCTTCGGAAATTGCGATTTTTTATCGCATCAATGCGCAGAGCCGGAATTTTGAAATGGAGTTGCGCGCCCAGGGCGTGCCCTACCGCCTGGTGGGGTCCCTGGGATTTTATTCCCGGCGCGAAATCAAAGATTTGCTGTCATTTGCCCGGCTGTTGGTTAATTCCAAAGATGAAATCAGTCTTTGGAGGGTTTTTACGAATTTTCCGGAGTTTTCCATCACAAAAGACGCGATCGGCCGCGTTAAAGAGCAGGCGCGTCTCTGGGACGCGGATTTATGGAACGCGATGGCCGGTATCCAAAACGGCGACAGCGACGCGATCAGCCGGCGCGCGGCGCAGAAAATCGGCAAGTTTTTAGAGGCCCATCGGATCGTGAGCTTGAGCTTGGAAAAGCGCGCGCCGTTGGGCGAGATATTCGAGATGATCGCCCAGGAAACGAAATACCTCGATTCGCTTGATGAAGAGGATCGTTCTTGGAATGTTTGGGAGTTTATTGAATCAGCCAAGGAGTTTGAGCGCCAGCATGCCCCGGCTGATTTATTGGAATTTTTAAATCACACGAGCTTGCTGGCTGCGGTGACTGCGGACAATAACCGCGACGCCAAAGCCGATGCGGTGAGTTTGATGACGGTCCACTTGGCCAAGGGCCTTGAGTTTAAGGCGGTTTTTTTAACCGGCCTCGAAGAGGGGTTGTTCCCATTTAAGGTGTCTAAGACTAATCCCCGCGAACTTGAAGAAGAGCGTCGTATTTTTTACGTCGGTATGACGCGGGCCAAGGATGCGCTTTATTTGACTTACGCTCAAACCCGCCTTGTTTTTGGGTCGGAGAACGCGGCGGGTCCATCGCGGTTTTTGTTTGAGGCGGGACTAATGGAAGGCGGGTGGAATAGCAGGCCTTCGGTTCGCCGGGGGGCGCGCGTGAAGCACCCCCTTTTCGGAGAAGGCCGCATTGTCGCCATGACCGGCAGTGATCGAAACGCCAAGGTTACGGTTCATTTTTCCAATGGCGCGACAAGAAAATTTTTAGTGAGCGCGGCGCCGCTTGAGGTTTTTTGAGTGATGGAAAACGCCAAAGAAATTTTTGACCGAATATCAATTTTGGCCCGGCTGGGGCCTTATGAAGAGAGACAACATGGGCGTTTAGCCGGAGATTTCACCCGGATTTTGGAATTATTTAAGGTGCTTTCGGAAGCGCCTGACTTGAGCGATGCCGGAAGCGATCATTCGGCGGCGCCATTGAGAGAAGACGTCGCAAAGCCCTCGATATCGGTTAAGGCTTTGGTTGAGAATTTTCCGCAGAGCGAAGGTTCCTTGCTTAAGGTGCCCAAGGTGATCGAATGAGTTTGATTCAGGAAATCGTCCGCAGAGTCAAAACCGGTGAAACCTCCGCCGTGCAAATGGCGCAGGAATATCTGGGACGCATCGATGCCCTTGATGGGCGCATTCATGCCTACTTGCAAGTTTTAAAGGACCGCGCACTTAGCGCTGCCGAGCGCATTGATGAAAAACGTCGTCGCGGCGAACCGGTGGGCCGTTTAGCAGGTGTTCCTATCGCCATTAAGGACAATATGACTCTTGAAGGCGAGGCTACGACTTGCGGCTCGAAAATTCTTGAAGGCTACCGCTCCACTTATACGGCGACGGCAGTCAAACTTCTTGAAGCCGAAGACGCGGTCATTTTGGGCAAAACGAATCTTGATGAGTTTGCCATGGGCTCTTCAACCGAAAATTCCGCTTATGGACCGACGAAAAATCCTTGGAATCCCGACTGCGTCCCTGGCGGTTCTTCGGGCGGCTCGGCCGCAGCCGTAGCCTGCGGCATGGCGGCGGCGGCCTTGGGTTCGGACACGGGCGGGTCCATTCGCCAGCCCGCGTCTTTTTGCGGCGTCGTGGGATTTAAGCCGACGTATGGGGCGGTTTCCCGTTTCGGGCTGGTTGCCTTTGCTTCTAGCCTGGATCAGATCGGCCCTTTTGCGCAAAGCGCCGCGGACGCGGCGCTTTTGTTTGACGTGTTGTCCCAGGCTGATCCCCAAGACTCCACATGCCAAGTCGGCGGCATTCCAGGAGGAACAATTTCACCAAACGGCGCTTCCCGGCCCATGAGAATCGGCTTGCCAAAGGAGTATTTAAGCCACGAAGGAGCCTCTCCTGACATTTTGGGCGCCGTTCAAAATGCCGTGAATGTTTTTAAGAAACAAGGAGCCGTGATTAAGAATATCACGCTTCCGAATACGCGCCTGGCCCTGGCCGCCTATTACATTATCGCCCCATCGGAGGCGAGCGCTAATTTGGCCCGCTTTGATGGAATCCGCTATGGGAGACGAGTCCAAAGTTTAAAGCCTGCCCCGCGCCACGACACGGGGTCCAAAGTCCAAAGTCAACAAGAGGAGAGCGAATTGGTTGAACTCTATAGGCGCAGCAGAACCGAGGGCTTTGGGGCGGAGGTGCAGCGGCGTATTTTGCTCGGCACGTTCGCTTTATCGCATGGGTATTATGAGGCCTACTATGGGAAGGCGCAGGCCGCGCGTTTAGCCATTGCGCAGGATTTTGACAGGGCTTTTCAAGGGGTGGATTTTATCTTGGCGCCCACGGCGCCCACGGCCGCATTTCGCATCGGCGAAAAGGCCAATGATCCCGTGGCCATGTATTTATCCGACATTTATACGATCCCAGTGAATTTGGCGGGTATAGCGGGCGTGAGCGTGCCTTGCGGTTTTTCATCGAGCGGGCTGCCGATTGGTTTGCAGATTTTGGGCCCTCGCGGCAGCGACCGCAAGGTTTTGGCCGCGGCCGGGCAGTTTGAGCAGTGGACATCCAGGCAGTATTTTAGCGATCCCAAAGGAGTCAAGTGATGGTCAAGAAAAAAAAGGGCATGAACTTCGAGTATTCCGCGGGAGGGGTTCTCTATGATCAAAGCCAGATTCTATTGATCGAAGTGGAAAATCTCCAGGGCAAAATCGTTTGGACATTTCCCAAGGGGCACATCGAAACAGGGGAAGACGCGCGCATGGCGGCTTTGCGGGAGGTTGAAGAGGAGACGGGCTATGTTTCTGAAATAATCCGGGAATTGCCGCGCATCAGCTATCATTTTATGAGAGGCGGTGTTTTGGTGCGCAAGACCGTGCGCTGGTTTTTAATGCGGCCTAAAGAAAAAACCGAGATTAAAACCAAGGATGAAGTGCGAAAAGCCTCCTGGATGAATTATGACAAAGCCGAAAAACAATTGGCTTACCCCGGTGACCATCATTTGTTGCGTGTCATCCGGCGGGAGATGAGATAATGACGACACCCGTCACTGAAGTCAAAACAGATGATGTTGTCCGTTTGGAAGGTGTTCTTTATAAGGCGGTTTTCATGAATTTGCATGCGGGCGCCGGCAAATCGGGCTCCATGCTTCATGCCAAGCTGCGCAATTTAGACAATGGGCATCTCATTGAGCGGCGCTTTAATCCAACGGACCGGATTGAAAAAATGGCTATTGATCGCGTCAAAATGCAGTTTCTATATGAAGAAGGGGATAACCTTGTTTTTATGAATCAGGAGAGTTACGAACAGGTTTCTTTAAAGCGAGCGGCTATTGGCGCGGCGCGAGCGTTTCTCAAGGAAGAGTCAGTGCTGCCTGTTCAATTGCACGAAGGCGCCCCTATCGCCGTTGAATTCCCCGAAGAAGTCGAGCTTAGGGTGGCCTCAACCGGAGAGGGATTGCGCGGAGACGCGACATTTAAAGAGGCTGTTCTTGAAAATGGTTTGACCATTTTGGTCCCTCAATTCGTCCGTGAAGGGGACACGATCCGCGTCACGGTCGAAACCCAAGAATACCGCGACCGCATCCGGGAAAGAACAGGCCAAGAAAAACAAGTCTTTAAGCAGCCTCAAAAGCCTCGGGCCGTGTAAGAAGAATTAACATATAGTTGTTAAATGTCGATGTTATTTTGTATGAGGGCGAAGGATTACTTTGAGCGAGTCTTGTGCTTGGGAGACCAGGTTGAAGCCTTCTTGGGCCTCGTCGAGGTTGAGACGGTGCGTGATCATTTCCTGGACGGGAATGCGTTTGTATTCGATAAGCTCAAGAGATTCGGTTAAATCCCGGCCGGCTGCTCCATAAGACGACGTCAAGGTCAGTCCTCTATCCCAAAAATCAAAAAGCGACAATGTCATGGTGGCGCCGGGCTGCGCGGGAGCGAAAAAAAGAATTTTGCCGCCTTTTTCAGCGGCAGCTAAAGCTTGCTTAAATGCTTGGGGCGCTCCGGTCGCCACAATGACGAAATCCATCAGGCGGTTTCTGTTGATTGGAAGAATTTTTTCTACAAGATTTTCTTTAGCATCAAAGGCGTATTGGGCGCCGAACTTTTGGGCTTGCTTGAGCCGGTAGGGATTGCTGTCCGTGGCTGCAATGAGTCCGGCGCCCAGGCTTTTAGCTAAGGCGATGCATAAAACCCCGGCCGCGCCGCTGCCTAAAACGAGAACGCTCTCAGGAGGCTTGAAATCCGCGATTCTAAATCCCCGAATGACGCAAGCTAGGGGCTCGATGAAGGTTCCTTCGTCAAAAGTAACGCTGTCAGGGAGCTTAAGCATCCCTCGATCAATGTTGATCGCGGGAACGCGGACATATTCGGCAAAGCCGCCGGGGTCGAAGTTGGTCTTGTGGAGCAGATCGCAGGCCGTGTGATGGCCCTTGAGGCAGAGGTGGCACGCGTTGCAGGGAACATGATGCGTGACAAAAACCCGGTCGCCCTTGTTCCACCCCTTGACGTCATCGCCGAGTTTTTCGATGACGCCGGCAATTTCATGCCCCAGAACTCTGGGTGCGGTTTTGACCCGATACCATTCCATGAGGTCGCTTCCGCAGATGCCGCTGGAGATAATTTTAATGAGCAGTTCATTAGGTTTAATGGCCGGCACAGGCCGCTCTTCAA
>JACQPE010000106.1 GCA_016207685.1 Elusimicrobiota bacterium
CGACGGAGAGGGCCTCTTTGGCAAGGGGGAAGAAAAGCCGAGGGCTTTACCTTCTTCTTTAATTTAGAACCCAGGGCGGCGGGTTGGGAGTGGAGAAATTATCTAATGGGGAAGATCTGGGCAAGATCGAGCGTAGAGCGTTGATTTTTATTAAATTGAAATGATGAGGAAGGAACCGGCGATTACTATTTTAGGGATTTGCGCGAGTTTAGAATCCAACAGCCGGACGTTGCGCGTTCTGGAACTGGCGCTCCAGGCCGCGGCGCGCGAAGGCGCTGAAACGAACCTGGCCAATTTAAGGGATTTTGAAATCGGACAGCTCAATTCACCGTTTCAGACGCGGCGTTCACCCGGTCACCTCCGGAAGCTTAAGGGTCTTTGCCGCAAAGCGAGCGGCATTATTATGGCCACGCCTGAATATCACGGCAGTTTCACGGGGGCCCTAAAGAGCGTTCTTGATTGGATGGGATTTGAGGAATTTGAGGGCAAAATGATCGGTTTAATCGGCGTCGCCGGAGGCTCCATGGGAGCCTTGGGCGCTTTAAGCCATTTGCGCGCCGTTTGCCGGCAGCTTCATGCGTGGGTTGTTCCGGAGCAGGTCTCCATCAGCAATTCCGCCGAAACATTAAATCATGAGGGAAACCCGAGGGACCCCTTATTGGTTAAAAGGCTCGAGCAGCTTGGAGTTCAAGTGGCGCGATTTTCCATGCTTCACAGCCAGCATTCCTGGAATGAATTCGTCAAGCTGTGGGAACAGGGCGTTCAAAATCCCGGCGGCCGCAAGCATTAAAGGGCCCTATGAGCCCTAGCCATCTTTCAAAGAAAATCAAATTACCGCGCGCCGTTGCCGCAATCGCCAAGCCGCCCAAGGCTGAACTTTTGGCGCCGCCCGAACCCCCATGGCCCTTGCCGGTCAAAATTTTAGGAGCCGGCATCGCCGCTTTCGGCCTTATTGCGGTTACGGCCGTGGCTCTGCATCAGACATTTCTTGATTGGGATAGTTACATGTTTTTAAATGGCGCCAGGACCATGCTTGGCTGGAAGGGAGCCTGGCTTAACGCCTATGCTCATCCCATCTGTCCTTTTATGTATTCCTGGTTGCTTAAAATAAGCCGGCATTGGAACAATTTTTCTCTGGAACTGCGCTGGGCTTGTTATTTGAATGCCGCGTGGACGATCGCCGCGTTGGGGACGGGGATGTGGTGGCTGCGTTTGACATTTCAGCGCCAGCCATGGTTTTGGGTTTTCGCGGCCGCGATCATGACGCTTAACGCCATTGTGGTCGAATACGCGGCAACGCCGCTCACTGATTTTATCGCGATGTTTTTGGGCACGGCCGGCGTGATTGCGGCCATTCGGGCGGCTCGAGAAAATTCATTGGAATGGCGGATTTTGGCCGCTGTTATTTTTGGTTTGGCTGTTCCTTTTAAATATCAAATGTGGAGCGTGGCTTTGGTGGGCATGGCTTTGGAATGGCTGGAGTCGGTTCATGAAGAGCGGTTGGCGCGTTTCAAACGGCTCATTCCTTATGCCGCCGTTGGTTTTGGCGTCAGCGTCGCCGTCCAGATATTTCTTTGGACCGCCCACCCACCGCTGCACACCTCGGACCCGATGAGAATTTTTAGGGAATTTATTCTCTATTACAAGGACGCTCAAATCGCCCCCGGGTCGCGCCAACCGCCGTGGGAGTATATTTTTATCATCAGGGATTATTTCGGCTGGCCGGCGTTGGCGGCGCTGGCCCTGGGTTTGGCCGCGGCCTGGTCCGGGCCTCCCCTGGTCCGGGCCAATGCCTTGTGGTTGACGATCTATGTCGTGAGTCTTTTCATCTATGGCACGAAAACCAAGCGTTATGTGCCGCAGTTTATGGTGCCGTTGTCGGCTTTGATCGCTTATGGGGTGAGCTTGATTCCTGACTGGGGACCAATTCGGGCGCGCGCGTTGCGGCTGACGGCGGCTATTGCGATCTCGGGGTATGTCGCGATTTTGGCCGTGGATAAGATTGTTTGGATGCTGGGGCCTTATATGTCGGATCCGATGTGGGTGAGCCTGGGCACATGGATCCGCGAACGCCAAGCACCGGGCGATCGCTTAATTCTTTTGGAAGGGGGTTCCAGTTGGGCCACATTTGCGACGCAGATGACGCCCTCCATCGAATATGCCCATTCCCAATGGGTCCGCTATCCGCCTACGGCCTGGCCGGTCAACGTTGTGGGAAATTTCAAGAATCGTGATTTGATTATTGCCAGCCCGCGCAAGACGGATGATGAATTTATCACGATGCAGGTTTTTATCGAGGATTTAAAACCGAAATTTTTGACTTCGGGCGGGATTATGTTCGCCGGTGACCACGGTGAACCGATCTTGTTGGAGCGCCGCGGCGCCGGCCGATGGAAATTTCGTTCACGACCGCGAACAAACGACCTTTGGCTGGGCGTGTTGACCGACGGTTCCTTCTCGTTGTTTCCACGGAATCTTGACTTAGTCGAATTTGACGAGCGTTTGATCAAGATTATAGCCGGCATCCGCCGTTTGCGTCAGGATTTTAAATACCATGCGCTTCGCCGGTAAATGGGAAAAGCGCCAGTCTTTGATTTGCTAAAGTTTTTTAGATGAAGGCCATGTCTAAACCCAGCACCCGTCGGACTCAAAAAACAACGGCCGCCGATTTGGTGATTGTCGGCGGCGCCGGTCACGTGGGCCTTCCTTTGGCTTTGGTTTTTGCCGGCAAGGGATTGAACGTTTTGGTTTATGATATCAATGATCAAGCGTTTCCTTTGATTAAACAGGGCAAAATGCCTTTTATGGAGCGCGGCGCCGCGCCTTTGCTGCAAAAGGTTTTGGCCCAAGGCCGCCTTCATTTCACCGCTAATCAAAGCGCCCTATCGCAAGTTCCCATCATGATCGTCACGATCGGGACCCCGATTGATGAATTCATGAATCCTAATCTCCAGGGAATGAGGGATTGTTTCGACGCGCTCTTGCCGTTTATTTCCAATGAACAACTGGTTATTTTGCGCTCCACCGTGTATCCGGGGACCACGGATTGGCTTGGGTCTTATATGGAGGCGCATGGCAAACACCCGCTACTGGCATTCTGTCCGGAACGTATCATGGAAGGCTATGCTATTGAGGAATTGCAAAAGTTTCCTCAAATCATCAGCGCTACGACGCCGGAAGCATTGGAAAGGGCCGCCGGGTTTTTTTTGAAAATAGCTCCGGAAGTCATTCGCCTCAAACCCATGGAGGCCGAATTTGCCAAGCTTTTTTGCAACTCATTCCGCTATATTCAATTTGCCATGGCTAATCAGTTTTACATGATGGCCAATTCCGCGGGTTTGGATTTCTACCGGATTTTCCAAGCCATGAAAAAGGATTACCCCCGAATGCAGGGAATGCCGGCAGCGGGTTTCTCCGCGGGACCCTGTCTATTGAAGGACACCATGCAGCTGACTGCGTTTTATAACAACGAGTTTAGTCTGGGTTATACGGCCATGCTCGTTAATGAGGGGCTGCCGCTTTATTTGACGGATCGCTTGGCGCATCAATATGATTTGCCTAATTTAAGAGTAGGGCTTATGGGCATGGCCTTTAAGGCCAATAGCGATGATCCACGATCGTCGTTGAGTTATAAACTTAAGAAAGTTCTCACATTTAAGGCCAAAGAAGTTTTAACGACAGACCCCTTTGTCCGCGGGGATACCGACTTGAAGCCCTTAAGCGAGGTCCTCGAGCATTCTGATTTATTTATTTTATGCGCCCCGCATCCGCAGTATAAAGATTTGGATTTTAAGGGCAGGCCTGTTGTGGATATTTGGAACGCCTACGGCAAGGGCGCGATCATTTAGCAAGATGGGAGTCCAAAGACCAAAGTCGCAACAGCGCCTCTGGCGCATCAGGCGCCGAGAGCTCTGCGAACGGCCCAAAGCCCAAAGTCTAAAAAATGATGCGTTTGTTTTTATTTCCCGACCCTGGACATTGGACCCTGGACATTGGACTTCTCGTTTTGCGTCTCGATGAAAATCCTGGTCACCGGCTCCTCGGGGTTTATTTCCGGTTACCTTGTTGAGGAATTGTTGCGCCATGGCCATGCAGTCGTTGGCGTTGATAATTGGTCGAAATACGGACCGGTTGAAAAAAGCTATGACAACAATCCTCGTTATCAATTTGTCCGCGGCGATGCCAAAGATGTCAACCTATTAAAAGAATTGGTGCCCGATTGCGATCAGATGGTGGCGGGCGCGGCGGTGATCGGAGGCATTTCGCTGTTCCACGAGTACGCCTATGATTTGATGGCGGAAAATGAGCGTCTGATGGCCGCCGCATTTGACGCGGCCATTTGGGCATTCGCCAGGGGAAGGCTTAAGAAAATCAACGTCATTTCTTCATCCATGGTATATGAAAGCACCACGGTATTTCCAACGCCCGAAGGCGAGGAGCGCCGCTCGCCGCCGCCGCATTCAACTTACGGATTCCAAAAGCTCGCTTGTGAGTATTTTGCTCAAGGCGCCTGGGAGCAGTATCAGCTGCCTTATACTATTATGCGGCCGTTTAATTGCATCGGCATCGGCGAACGCCGGGCGTTGGCGGATAAGGAAATCGCTTCCGGCAACGTCAAACTGGCCATGAGCCATGTGGTCCCTGATTTGGTGCAAAAAGTTTTGAAGGGTCAAGACCCGCTTCATATTTTGGGCGATGGCCGGCAAATCAGGCATTACACCTATGGCGGCGACTTGGCGGTTGGGATTCGCCTTTGCATGGAGCGGCCCGAGGCTCTGAATGAGGATTTCAATTTATCCACGGGAGTCTCCACGACTGTGCTTGATTTGGCCCAAATGATCTGGAGCAAAATCAATGGAACAAAACCCTGGCGTTATGTGAGCGACCAAGGTTTCAAATATGACGTTCAGAAGCGCATCCCCAGCGTTGAGAAGGCCAAGAAAATGCTGGGTTTTGAGGCGACCACCGGCCTGGAGACGGCCCTCGATGAAATTATTCCCTGGATCAAATCGCAGATCGTTCTTGGGGGAATTTAGTGCCCGCGGAACTTGAAATTGTTATCCCTGTTTATCACGAGGGCGGTAATATTATCGGGGTTCTCGAAGCCTTGCGTCGTCAGGTTAAAACTTCGATCGAGATTTTTATTTGTTATGACCATGATGATGATAACACGTTGGCGGCATTAAAATCCTACCAAGCCGGTTTTCCCATCAGGCTTGTCAAAAACAAAGGCCGGGGCGTTCACGGCGCGATCATGTCGGGATTTGAGGAAAGCCGGGCCCGGGCGGTGATGGTGCTGCCTGCGGATGATGATTTTAACGCGGGCATTTACGATTCGATGATGAAGAAATTCCATGACGGCGCGGACATTGTCTGCGCCAGCCGTTTTATGCCGGGCGGCTGCATGGAGGGCTGTCCCTGGTTGAAGTATGTTTTGGTTCGAGTTTCGGCTTTTGCGCTTTATAATGCCGGGCGTTTGCCGACGCGCGATCCCAGCAATGGCTTGCGTCTTTTTTCGAGACGGGTCTTGGAAACGATTCCCGTAGAGTCGGACCAAGGTTTTGCCTTCAGCATTGAGCTTCTTGTCAAAACGCATCGCCTTGGTTGGCGCATTGATGAGGTTCCTGCGTTGTGGTACGAGCGCACGAAAGGCAATAGCCGATTCCGCCTTTTTAAATGGCTGCCGACCTACTGGCGTTGGTTTCGTTACGCTTTTGAGACAACGTATTTTCAGCGCGGCCCCCAGACGGTCGCCTTGAAAAAACCTTTGGCATGAGCGATGGCTCGCCAAAAGGGTTGAAGCAACCCTTGATACCTCAAGAGCCGAACCCGATCCCTTCCTATGAGTTGACGACCGATGGATTTAAGGAAATCGTCCCAGATTCGGCGCCATGGGCACTGGCGCCGAATCAAGCGCATCATTGGCGGCGGTTTTTTCTTTTGGTGCTGCTGGCCGCATCTCTGATGAATTACGGCATTGAAGCCCCTGTGGTAAAATCCTGGATTGAAGCGCGTTTGGAATCCGAGAGCTCCAAAATAGGTCTTGAGCCGTACCGGCTTTGGGCGCGGCATCATCCGCTGTCGTACGATGAGGTTCTCGTCTCTCCGGCCGCATATTCAGGGAAAGCCGTTATTTGGTCCATTGGAATTGACAATCACGGCATTTATTTTGAAGCGGCGAATCCCGCCAACAAACTGGAGATCGCCGGCTTATCGAGCGGGGTCACCCTGTTTCCGGACCATGGCGGGGCGCCGGCGCGTGTTTTGGCCCGGATCGAAGAGAGCCCAGGCGACGCGCCGCTCTTAACGATCTTGGAAAGGATGCCCTGGCAGTGAAAGAGGTCGCTGTCGGCCTTTTACATTTCTGTCAGTGTCAGAAAAATGTTCATTTTTGGTCCTCCTTTTTAAAATGTAAAATGTAGAGATGTGACCCCATGCAGACCCTTATTGGGCCGCGCTTCTGGGGCTGACGCTATCAGCGAGGTATTGACAAGGTTCTATTAATATTGAAATATAATTTCAAATGAAAAAGGAGCTTGTTTATTTTCCCTCATGGATGGCCGGGCGCCAGGGTTATGCCGAGCGCATTCGAGAGCTTTTCGAGGAGCTTCTTAATAAACGAGGACTTAAAGACACGCGCCAGCGCCGGCAAATTTTGGAGTTTTTGCTTTCGGCGCAGCGCCATGTCAGCCAGGAGGAAATTTATCAAGCGCTCAAGTATCGAGGCATCGGCCGGGTGACGGTTTTTCGCGCGCTTAAAATGCTTGAGGAGGCCCGCTTGCTGGATCGGGTTCACGCGGCCAGCGGAACGCCGCGTTACGAAATCAACCGCGAGCGGCCGCATCATGATCACATGATTTGCGTCCAATGCGGCTCCATTTTAGAGGTGCGCTGGCCACAGGTCGAAAGGGTCCAGGATCAAACATGCCGTTCTTATGGGTTCGAGCCCATGTGGCACCGGCATGAAATTTTCGGCCGGTGCCGGGAATGTTTGTCAAAAAAAGCATGAAAATTCAATTTTTTTGCCGACTATATGAAATTAAATTTCAA
>JACQPE010000107.1 GCA_016207685.1 Elusimicrobiota bacterium
AAAACTCGAAACCAGTCCCGACGGTTTCCCCCGTCCCGCGGACGGGTCCCCCTTCCGCTATTGTTTTTGGAGGGCTGCCCCCCGGGAGCCAAGTCCTTGGCGCCCGGCATGACGTTGCGAAACCGCGCGCGCTTGGGTAAAACTTAAAGTTATCTTAGCGGCGATGAGCCCTAGAAGTATAATGATCACGTTTGTTGTTCCTTGGGATGAGCGGCTCTGTTGCCATTTTTCTCCCCTCCTCCAGGGAGAGGAAAAAATTGAAAAATCCGCTCACCTTGAGTTATTCGTTTAAAAATTTTTAGGAGCGGCCCATGAGTGGAAATTTTTTATCACTTCTTAAACAATCGCGGTTGACTCGAGTGTGGGGCGTTTACGTTCTGTGCGGCGTTATGGGGGCCGTGAGCGTGGGTGTTTTGTCTTGGGCGCAAAAGCCCTCCGGCGCCGATAAGCCGGTCCCTGCCGTTGAGACGCCGTCTTCTCAAGCGGATGCCGCGCCCTCCGGATCGGCCCAAGAGATTTCCCAACGCATTCGACAAATTAAGAAAGAACACACTCCTCTTGATGCCCGGCAGCGCCTTATTTCGCTTTTGGGTTTGGCGGCGATTATGGCTTTGTGCTGGGCCATGTCCACCAAGCGCAGCGTGATTCCTTGGCGCGTGGTTCTTTGGGGCACGGGGCTTCAGATTGTTTTTGCTCTGTTTGTGCTCAAAACCGATACCGGGCTTTGGCTATTCCAAAAAATGAATGACATGGTCAATGCCTTGCTGGGATTCACCCAAGAGGGGTCGAATTTTCTCTTCCGGTCATTTGTGACGGGCAAGGTGGAGGGTTCGTTCGTCAATTTTACCTTCAATGTGCTGCCCACGATCATTTTCTTTTCATCGCTCATGACCGTGCTGTACCACATGGGCGTCATGCAGTGGATCGTCAAGATTTTCGCCATTGCCATGAAGGCGACGATGAAAACATCCGGCGCGGAAACTCTTTCAACATCGGCTAACATTTTCGTCGGGCAGACCGAGGCGCCCTTGGTGATTAAGCCCTATGTGGGCCGTATGACAAAAAGCGAGCTCTTTGCCGTGATGGTGGGCGGTTTTGCCAATACCGCAGGCGGAGTGCTGGCTGCCTATGTGGGGATGCTGCGGGATTATTTTCCGGACATTGCCGGGCATTTGATCGCGCAGTCCGTGATGTCCGCGCCGGCCGCTTTGGCATGCGCCAAACTCGCCATGCCGGAGCTTGAGGAGCCGGAAACGCGCGATACGATGAATTTGGATATTGAGAAAATTGACGCCAATGTGGTGGATGCGGCGTCGCGTGGCGCTTCCGAGGGATTGCATCTGGCATTCAACGTGGGCGCTATGTTGTTGGCTTTTATAGCGCTTATTGCGATGGCGAATTCTTTGCTTCATTGGGCAGGAAACGCGGCAGGTTTTCCAGGCGTTTCGCTGGAGAAAATCTGCGGCTATCTTTTTTGGCCGCTTGCCTGGATTATGGGCGTGCCCACGCAGGATTGCCATGTCGTGGGGCAGTTAATCGGCGTTAAAACCGTGGTCAATGAGTTCGTCGCTTATTTGCAGTTGGCTGATCTGCTTAAAAATGGTTCGCCCTTGCAGTATCGTTCCGTAATCATCGCCACTTACGCGCTTTCGGGATTTGCCAATTTTTCTTCTATTGCCATTCAAATCGGCGGCATCTCCGCGATCGCGCCGGGACGCCGGCATGACTTGGCGCGCCTGGGGCTTAAAGCCATGGCCGTGGGCGCGCTGGCTACCTTCACAACGGCGACAGTGGCGGGATTATTGATCTAGGATGAGTTCCAGGTTCCAAGTTCCAAGTTTCCAGTCAGGAATAGAACAAAATGGACTAAAAAAAAATCCTTAATTTTTCTTAACTTGGAACTTGGAACTTGGAACTTGGAACTTCTAGTTTTTCATGGCTCGGAAGTGGGGTCAGCATTTTCTTTCTAATGCCGATATTAGCCGCCGCATTGTTGAGGCGGCGCAAATCGCGGCAAGCGACCAAATCTTGGAGATCGGACCAGGTCATGGCGAGCTGACCACTCATTATATTGAGAAGGTTCAAAAAAGCGTTTTGTTGGAGATTGACCCTGCGCTAGCAGGGCGCTTGCGGCAACGCTGGGCCTTGCCCGATGAGCGCATGGCTATTATTCAGGCGGATGCCCTCGAAGTTGACTGGGCCGCCTTGGGATGGCTAAAGCCGCCCATGGTTTTGGGTAATCTGCCCTATTATGCGTCTAAGCCGTTGGTGATGAAATTAATTGAGTGGGGCGGATTTAAACGGGCGGTGCTGATGCTTCAGGAAGAAGTGGCGCGTCGTTTGGCGGCGGCGCCGGCGACGAGCGATTATGGATTGATGTCCGTGTTATTTCAGCGGCGCGCCCGCGGCCGGCTGCTTTTTATAGTTGAAAAAAAAGAATTTCGTCCGCCGCCGAAGGTTCAGTCGGCGGTTATTTTGATAGAACCTAGACTCGATGGGGAAATTAGCGTTGACCGAGATCCCTCTTGGTTTATAGCGGTGGTCAAGGCGGCATTTTCCGCGCGGAGGCAAAAAATGACCAATGCGTTGGCCCGGCGGTTTCCGAAAATTTCTAAAGAACAGATTCTTTCGGCGATGCGCGATTCGGGAATTCCCGACGATAAACGCGCCCAGGAAGTGCCTCCGGAAAATTTTGTTTCACTGTCTCAAAAATTATACAGAACAACATTGTAGTATAATGATTTCAGAGAAAGCGATCTTTGACAATTGGGTATCGGTGAAAAACCGTATTGACAATGCTTGCCACCGGAGCGGACGCAAGCCGCAAGAGGTGACGTTGCTGGGCGTGACCAAAACCATGCCGGCTGAAGTCATTGAGGCGGCGTTTAAAGCGGGTTTGCGTGATGCCGGCGAAAACAGGGTTCAGGAGCTGCTGGAAAAAAAGCCGCTTTTGCCTTGCGCGCTGCGGTGGCATTTGATCGGCCACTTACAAGGAAATAAAGCGGCCCGAGCGGTGGAGCTTAAGTGTGAGGTTGTTCAATCGGTGGACACGGTGGAATTGGCCGGGCGTTTAGATCGAATGTGCTCGACTCGAGGCCTAAAACAAGGCATTTTGATGGAAATTAATCTGGGACAAGAGCCGCAAAAATACGGGTTTTTGCCTCATCAGACCGCTCAGGCGGCTGTGGCCTTGGCGAAATTCCCGAATCTCTTGCTGCGAGGATTAATGGGGGTCGTCCCCTTGAAGAGCAATCCTGAAGAATCGCGGCCTTATTATCAGGAGGCGGCGCGGTTAATGCGAGATATTGGGCGAGAGATTGAGGAATTTCGGATTTGTTCCCTGGGAACGAGCCAGGATTTTGAGGTTGCTGTTGAGGAAGGATCAACCATGGTGCGTCTCGGTAGAAGCATTTTTGGTGATCGAACTTCAAGGTGAGGAGGCCGTAACTAATGTTAATTAAAGTGCGAGTCATTCCGAACTCCGATGACAACGAAGTTGTCAGCCGTATTGGCAGTGTCCTGCGCGTGCGCGTGGCAACAGCGTCCAAGGATGACGAAAAAGTCAATAGCGCTTTGAGGCGTTATTTGGCGGAGTTTTTTGACGTTCGATCAAATACCGTTAACATTTTGCGCGGAGCCAAGGGGAAGGAAAAGACGGTGGAGATTTCCGGTAGAACTGAGGAGGATCTCCGCTACGTTTTAGAGTCCATTCCGTAACGCGCCGCTGACAAAGGCGGCAATCGCGCTCTGCGTGATTGCCGCCTTTGTAGTTTCAGGAGAGCACGAATTTATGAATTACACGCCGCTTCAGTTTAAACAGGGGAAGCTTTGGCTCCTGGATCAAAAGGCGCTGCCCGCTCAAAAGCGATACGTGGTTTGTCACAGCGCTCAAGAGGCGGCCCGGGCCATTCAAGAAATGACTGTTCGCGGCGCGCCTTTATTGGGCCAGGTGGCGGCTTGGGGGCTTTATCTCGATTTGGCCGGGACTCTTAACGAGAGAGAATGGAAGCGGCGATTTGGCGCCGCGTATCAGGCGCTTGGGCGCGCCCGGCCGACAGCGCGCAATTTAATGGCGCGGTTGGAGTTTTTAAAAAAGCGATTTTATGAGGGCCCGGGGCCTTGCCGCGACCGCTTAGGGGCGCTCAAAAAATTTCTCAAGGATCAGGAGAGCGAATGGCAGGCGATCACCAATGGTATGGCCCGCCATGGCGCGTCGGTTTTAAAACGGGGATGCCGCGCGCTGACGATTTGCAATACGGGTCGCTTGGCCACGTTGGGCCGCGGTACGGCCTTGGCTGCGATTGAAGAAGCGCATTTGCAAGGCAAACTGGTCCATGTCTACGCCTGCGAAACGAGACCGTATTTGCAAGGCTTGCGTTTAACCATGTGGGAACTTAAACAACTTAAAATTCCAGGCACGCTCATTACCGACAGCATGGCCGCTTTTTTGATGTCTCAAGGCAAGGTGGATGCGATTTTGACCGGCGCCGATCGCATCACGGCCAATGGCGACACCGCGAATAAAATCGGCACACTCTCGTTGGCTATTCTGGCTAAGCATTTCAGCGTGCCTTTTTATGTGGTGGCTCCGGAGGAAACCATTGACCGAAGTTTATCGGAAGGTTCCAAAATCCCGATCGAAGAACGATCGCATGATGAGGTTACCGTGATCGCGGGGAAACGCTTGGCTCCTGCGGGCACCAAAGCCTGGCACCCCGCATTCGACGTGACCCCCCATTCCTTGATCACCGCCATCATTACCGAAAAAACTATCTGGCGTCCTGATTTTGTTTCTGAAACCCGCAACCCGCAACCCGCAACCCGTAACTCTTTATGAGTTATCCCGTTAATCTCCCCCAGACCCCATTTTCCATGAAGGCCGATTTGGCCAAGAAGGAGCCTTTGCGTTTGAAGGCTTGGCAAGAAAGCTGTCTTTACGAGCATTTGCAAGAGGCGCGCTCGAAACGTCCCATTTTTATGCTTCATGACGGACCGCCCTATGCCAATGGCCCCATTCACATGGGACATGCCTTAAACAAGATTCTTAAAGACATGGTTGTCCGTTACAAAACACATGCCGGATTTCGCGCGCCGTATGTTCCAGGGTGGGATTGCCATGGTTTGCCTATTGAGCAAGCGCTTTTGAAGGAGCTCAGGATTTCCAAAAAAGAAGCCATGGCCAAACCTGTCTGGTTTAGGCAACAATGCCGGGATTTTGTTCATCGGATGCTTGAATTGCAGAGAACGGATTTTATCCGCTTGGGCGTTTTGGGAGATTGGTTTAAGCCTTATGTGACGCAGGAGGCGCCTTATACCGCGCGCATTGTGGAGGCCTTTATCGAGCTTTTTCAAAAGGGATACATTTATCAGGGTTTAAAAACCGTTCAGTGGTGCCTTTATTGCGAGACTGCCCTGGCTGCGGCCGAATTGGAGTATCAAGAGAAAACATCATCGAGCATTTTTGTGGTTTTTCCTATTGTGGGCAAGAAGGGGTATTCATTGACAGTGTGGACGACCACGCCATGGACCCTGCCGGCCAATCGCATGGTCATGGTTAATCCTGAAATTTTTTATGCCGCGATCGAGCTTTCTGACGGACGCAAGGTGATCTCGGCTGAAGCCTTGGCTGCTGGTTTGGCCCAACGTTGGAAGGGTAAGGTCACTTCGGAAAGATGGAGCGCTCAAGAAATGACCCAGTGGAAAGTTCAGAGTCCTTTAGCCAAACAAGAAGTTGGAGTCTACGCCGAAGCAGAGGTTTCCGCGACAGACGGTTCCGGCTTGGTGCATAGCGCGCCTGGGCACGGCGACATTGACTTTATTTGGGGACGAAAGCATGGGATCAAAGTGGCGAGCCCGGTCGACGCGTCGGGGCGTTTTACGGATGAGGCTCCGTGGGCCGAGTTGCAAGGAAAAAGAGTTGACGATCCTGAAACCACAAAAGAGCTTTTGCGGTTATTGGGCCATCAATTGTTAGAACGCGCAGATATTAGGCACTCCTATGCGCATTGCTGGCGATGCAAAAACCCCGTAATTTTTAGGGCAACGGAGCAGTGGTTTTTAAATATAGAACATGAGGGGCTGCGGGAGCGCATTGTGAATGCCATTGATGAAACTTCCTGGCTGCCTGAAGTTTCCAGGGGCCGTATTCGCTCCATGGTTGAGCAAAGGCCGGATTGGTGCTTGTCCAGGCAAAGGATTTGGGGCGCGCCCATCGCGATTTTAGAATGCCGTTCCTGTGGAGAGGTGAACCGCCATTCGGATTTATTTCGAGCCATCGTTGAGAAAATTCATGCCGAGGGGGAGGATTTTTGGTTCGATCCTGAAAGCGTTTTTATGGGAGAGCTTGGAAAGAAATTTCCTTGCCAGAAATGCGGTAAAACAGATTTTGTCCGCGATCCTAACATCCTTGATGTTTGGATGGATTCCGGCGTTTCCTGGTACGCTGTTCTTAAAACAAACCCGGAACTTTCCTATCCCAGCGATGTTTATTTGGAAGGCTCGGACCAGCACCGGGGATGGTTTCAAACTTCGATCATCACAGCCGTGGCATTGACAGGGCAGGCTCCTTATAAAACGGTTTACACCAATGGCTGGGTTTTAGATGACCAAGGCCGGGCCATGCACAAGTCTTTGGGTAATGTCGTGAGCCCCCAGCAAATTATCGCCAAATGGGGCGCGGATGTGTTGCGTCTTTGGGCCGCGTCCGCCTCCAGCACCGAGGATGTGCGCATTTCCGAGCGTCTGATGGAACTTCACGGGGAAACTTACAAGAAGCTTCGAAACACCCTGCGTTACATGCTCGGAAATCTTTATGGATTTAATCCGCAGAAAGACGCGGTCGCGGATGTCAAAGACATGGAACCCTTGGAGCGCTGGGCATTGGCGAATCTGGCGCAAGCCGTTGATGCCTGTCGAAAGCACTATGAAAACTATGATTTTCCGGCGGTTTTGCGCACTGTAGTCAAATTTACGATTCATGATTTGTCGAATTTTTATTTCGATATTTCCAAAGACCGTCTCTATACCGCCAAAGCCGATGATCCGGCCAGGCGCGCCACTCAAACAGTTCTTTTTGTCAATTTGCATTATCTGCTGACCATGCTCGCCCCCGTTTTACCTTTTACAGCCGAAGAAGGCTGGGAAGAATTAGGGAAAAAGCTGGGCTCGCGCGAGCCAGTCATGGCCGCCAATGTCAATTTAGAATTTCCAATATTTTGCCAGGAAACAAAATTCCCCATGGCTTGCGCCGATTGGGCTCAAAACGACCTTTTAAGCACACAAGCCCCGGCCTTGCTTGAACTGCGTGAAGAAGTCCACAAGCAAATGGACGGCCTACGCAAAAATGGCACCCTGGGAAGCTCTCTTGAAGCCGCAGTTAAAGTCCAAGTATCCCCAGAAAAATTAAAATTGATCGAGCCTTGGAAACCTTGGCTCGCTTCTTTTTTGGTCGTCTCCCAAGCCGAAGTCGTTTCCGCCGCGACTTCAAATGGTCATTGGCATATCGAAATCTCCAAAGCCCCCGGCGCCAAATGCGCCCGCTGCTGGACCTACCGGGAATCCGTTGGCCAAAATTCCCAAGCCCCTGACCTCTGCTCCCGCTGCGCCCAAGTCGTCTTTTAGCGCCCTAGCGCCCAAATAAGGAAATAGTCAAGGAAATAGTGTCAGGTCTTGACTCTGGACTTTGTCTTTTCTAATATCCAATCATGAGCCGCCCCCTGCGCCTGCAGTTTGAAGGAGCGTTGTATCATGCCATGTCCCGTGGTAACGAAAGAAAACCTATCTTTAGGGATGATCAGGACAGAAATAAGTTTCTAGAAATTTTGGGCGATGCCCAGAAGACTTACGGGTTGATCATCCATGCGTATGTTTTGATGACCAATCATTATCATTTCCTTTTAGAAACTCCTCATGCCAATCTTTCCCTGGCCATGCGTCAAATTAATGGGGTTTATACCCGATATTACAATTGGCGCTGGAAACGTTCCGGGCATTTGTTCCAATCGAGATTTAAGTCTCTCTTGGTAGACAAAGATTCCTATCTTTTAACTTTAACCCGATATATTCATCAGAATCCTCTCAAAGCCAAGCTGGTTCGTCGTCTGGAGGATTATCCATGGAGCAGTTACCGTGTTTACGCGGGCCTGGCTCAAGCCCCGTCTTGGCTTTTTCTTGAAGACACATTGGTTTTTTTTGAGTCCATTCACAGTGATGGAAATTTAAGCTATGCGGATTTTGTATCTGAAAGACAGGAACTAAACCCTTGGACCCAGGCGACGGCAGGACTTATCTTGGGCACAGCCGATTTTATCGACAAAATGAAAGCCAGGGTTCAAGGCAAAATATCCCAAGACACGGAGTATTCCAGACGTCAACAGCTTGCGTGCTGGTGCGATCCAGATTTTATTTTGAAGTCTGTCTGTCAGGCTTATGGAATCATGCTGGAAGATTTAACAGGGGGGAGGTATCATCGACTCGAGGCGCGGAGCTTATCAATGTATTTGCTTAGGGAGAAAGGTGGACTTTCTTTGACCGCCACAGCGCAAAAGCTTAATCTGTCCTACGCAGGAGTATCCAAAGCGATAGCACGCCTAAAAAAGAAGTCCGGCCCGCAAGACAGATGGCAGAATCAGATGAAAGAAGTGGTGGAATTTGTTGATAAGTCTAGAGTCAAGACCTGACACGTTGGCCGCGTTGGCCGCTCGCGTTAGCCCGTTAGCCGCGGTCGCTAGCCGCACGATAGTGATGATAGCGAAAGGCGTGCAGTTTGGCGCATGAGACCTTATAAGATGTTGGGCGCGGTGGGGGCGTTAATCTTGGCGGATCAGGCGATTAAGATTCTTGTCAAAAGGTTTTTGGAGCCCGTGGGGATGATTGAGTTGCTGCCGTTTTTGTCCTTGACGTATGTGGAGAATCCGGGCGTTTCTTTTGGTCTGATGCAGGACGCGGGCAATAAATGGCTCTTGATCGTCAATTTGGCGGCGACCGCGGCGATTTATGTTTATTGGCGCCGGCGAATGCGCGCAGGGACGTTTCATGTTTTGGAAACGTGGGGTCTGGCGCTCATTTTGGCGGGCGCATTGGGTAATATTTTTGACCGTTTGCATTACGGCTATGTGGTGGATTTCGTTGATTTTAAGGTGTGGCCGGTGTTTAATCTTGCGGATTCGTTAATTTCAATTGGCGTTGGTTGCTACCTGGCGTCTTCTTTATCAGCCTGGAAGCGATCTAGGGCCAGGGTGTAGGTTGTGGATTGCAGGCATGTTTCCTGAACTATTTTCCATCGGACCACTGACTTTGAGGACTTACGGTTTGATGGTGGCGTTGGGATTCTTGGCGGGATTGGGGATTTTGAGGCGAGCGCTTCTTAACGAGGGCATTGAGGAGCGCCATGTGGATCGGCTTTTTTGGCTGGCATTCGGTTTTGGGATTTTGGGGTCCCGTCTTCTTTACGCGTTAAGTAATCCTTTTGAATGGGGTGATTTTTTTAAACTTTGGGAAGGCGGCCTTTCATTTACAGGCGGCTTGTTGGCCGCCGGCGGCGCGGTATTTTTTTATCTCCGGAAAGCCAAGCTGCCGGTTTTGGCCGTGACGGATGCTTTTGCCGTGGCGCTTCCGGTGGCGCACGCGATCGGCCGGCTCGGGTGCCTGGCTGTGGGCTGTTGCTGGGGCACGCCATCCGGCGAATTTTTTGGCATCAGCTTTCACGATCCGCGGTGCATGGTGCCCGTGGAGCTTTTGGGCGTCAGGCTTCATCCGGTGGCGCTTTACGAATCCTTGGGTCTCTTGGCCATTGCTTTTTTGGTCAAGACTCTCAAGCGCCGCTGGCCTGGACGCATGGTTGGCGTTTATGGCTTGAGCTATGCGATCTTACGCTTTACCCTTGAATTTTGGCGCGCCGACGCGGCTTTAGAGCCGTCGTTTTTGGGCTTGACATTCACGCAGAATTTGATGGCATGGATTTGCCTGCCGCTCGGCATTGTTTGGATTGCCGCCGCTTCCCCTCGAAAGCTATAATTTAGACTTCATTTATGGAGTTATTTCTGTTTCAACTTTCCCTGGCGTTTTGCGTCTTGGCCCTAGCCGCGAATTTTGTTTACCTATTTGACCGAAGGCCTTTTTTTGAGCGGGCCTGGGTTTATCTATTGGGCGCGGGGACCTTATTGCATTGGGTGAGTTTTCTGGTCCGAATTTATAATTTTTGGCAGGCGTTTCCGGAGAGCCGGTTTTATTTGCCGATCAACTCCTATTTTGCCGGTTTGACCATGCTGGCCCTCATGACCAATGCCCTTTGTTTGATTTTTGCCTGGCGCTACCGAATTGGCGTGCTGGGCGTCTTTGTTCTGCCGGTTTCGCTTCTCACGCAAACGAATGCCTGGCTCTGGGCTGACCCGGCCATGACGGCGCTTGCTGCCGACTTGCGCAGCGTTTGGATGAATCTCCACCCTTTGATCTTAATGGCCAGCTATGGCGCCCTGGCCAATTCCTTCGGTGTTGCCGCGGCATTTTTAATTCAGGAGGGTCAAATTCGCTCAAGGAAGCCCAAGGAATTTGCCTGGCAAATTCCGGCGCTTGAGGTTCTGGACCGGCTTAATTCCCATCTGACGGTCATGGTGTTGCCCGTGTTTACGATTGGATTGATTATGGGAAGTTTCTGGGCAAGGCATGCCTGGACCGGAGCTTTGTGGGGATGGGACGCTAAGGTGATCGGAGCCGCCGTCACATGGGCGATTTACGCGATTTTGTTTTTTTGGCGCCGGTTTTTCCGGCTTCGAGGCCGAAGCGCCGCCTATTTGCAAATGTTTGGATTTGCGAGCGTTGTTTTGACATTTTTAGGGGTCAATATGTTCTCCCGATGGCATGGTTATTTATGATGACGGACCACCTGTTGTTTGCCGTGGGCGCCAGTCACAAGAGCGTTTCATTGAGCATGCTGGAATTATTGGCCAGAAAATGGATGGGCAACATGAAAGAAGCGCTTCTTGAAATCTCCCAAGCCACGAGGGGCTCGGCCCGGGAGCTTTGTCTTTTGTCAACGTGTAATCGTTTAGAGATATACGGTGTCGGCTCCTTGGATTCTACGGCGCGGCTTAAAGAGATGCTCATGTCGAGCCTCCCCGGCGCCGGCCCTGCCGGCGTTTATGCGCTGCCCACAAACGAGACTTTGCGTCATGCCTTTTGGGTCGCGAGCGGACTTGATTCCATGGTGATTGGAGAAACGGAAATTTTAGGCCAGATGAAAAGCGCCTACGAAGCCGCGCGGGAAGCGGGATTTACCAAAGGGGTTCTTAATACGATGTTCCAGCGAGCGCTTTGTGTGGGCAAAAGGGTTCGTTCGGAAACGAGGCTTTCTTTGGGTAGGCTTTCCGTTGCGTCCGTTGCCGTCGAACTGGCGG
>JACQPE010000111.1 GCA_016207685.1 Elusimicrobiota bacterium
GAATAAATCTAATCTAGGCTTGCTGGAAGGTATTTTTTAGACGCTTTGTAATTTGGACCAGGGCCAAGGTGTCCATGGCGCAGTAAGTTTTTAAATCCTTCATCAATTGGTTTTTCTTGGATTGGTCGTCATGGTTAATAAAAAGCTTGAAAAGTGCTATTGATGCTTTTAGGCCATCTTGGATTTTTAAGTTCCGATAATTTATTTCCGGAGCCAAAATCGGGGCAATGGCTTTTAGAGAAAAACCGGCTCTAAAATCAGGATGGATGAAATGCCCTTTTTGAAAAGGCGTGTAAAGGTCCCATAGCCTGGCCATCATGCCGCGCAAGGCTTCTCGAAGCATTGGTAAATGAACAGCCAGGCCAGCCAAGACGGAATATTCAAATTTGGCATTGTAAGCCACGATGGAGCCTTCGGCCTTCACAAAACTAGTGAGAAATTGAGCTATTTCGGGCCTCGGATCAGTGTTTCCTGAGGTGATAAATTCGAAATGCAGCGGTTCGCTCCAATCTCCGGGCGTCTTGACGATGTGCAATGACGCTTGCGCCGGGATCGTTTCAAAAGGCGAGGTACCTGAAAAAATCGGCGCTGCCGGCGCGATTGTTTCAAAGTCTAGAAAATGCAAAGGATAAACGAGTTTATCTAAATGTTTCTTGATGGCTTCCTTATTAATAATAGGGGTCTTGGTGGCCGCAGCTTCAAGCAAGGATGCTTTGGGTATTCTAATGCCGCTAATTTCCGACAAAAGGGTTAAATCCAAATACCCCTCTTGGATCAATGGTTTGACATCCCTCCAGCCCACGCCCTGAACGGCTTTGGAACGATCTTGCGGCGTTAGGGCCGTCCAGCAAGAGTCAACGAATGAGCAGGGCGATGGTTTAAGGCAATGGGCGCCTGGGAATATTAATGGTTCGTTGGGGCTCAAGAGCACATCTTGTTGAGTTTCTAATATTTGCGGCACGCGGGGCAAGGTTGCCCAAACTTGAGGCGTGACATCCAGGAGCTTGAAGAGTTTTTCCGGGTCAAGATCACCGTTCCTGGTGTAAGAAGTGTCAACAAAAGCCAACATAGACCGGCTGATGTTGATGCCGGAGCTATTGAAAATATGCCATGTCATGGCCAGATCGTTGATATGGCGGCGCATGAGTCTTGCCGCGGCCATAACCTTGATCATGTGCCAAAAGTCAGTTTTGCAGGGGTCTGGAAATAAAATATCGCAAAATGCCTCGGTTCCATTAAATTGAACAAAGGCATCAAAGATGGGTTGCTTTGGGCAGCCGTGGATTTGCTGCTGGGTTTCTATGGCATTTAGTTCAAAATTTTCTCCAATTCTACAGGATAATCCATTGGGAAACAATTTTTGCGCAGCTTTAGCGATGAATTTTTTTTCTTCGGTGTCATTTAGAGAAACGGTCTTGAAATTTGATTTTTTAGCGTTTGTTTTTACCTCCAGCCAAAGGGCCCTGGGGCAGCGCAATCCGGTTAAAAATAAATTTTCATTTAGGGGCATGAAGGGCGGAGCAAGTCGTCTGTTTCCGATATCAGACTATGTTTTTGGGAGATTTTCCGGGGTAGGAATCTGGGTATATTTTTTCATTCGGTCTTCGACCTTTTGGATAAGAGAGTTCTTAAGCAGGGGCTGCATTTCAAGAAGTTTTTGAAATTCGGCATTGGGAATTTCAATAATTTCGGTCCCATCCGCCGCTGATTTAATCGTAACGTTTGAGGGAAGGCTGGAAAAAAGAGACATCACGCCGAAAAAATCCCCCTTTTGAAGCTTGGCAGCCGGAGTTTTGGGTTCATTGGGCGTGAAAATATTAATACTGCCTTTTTTGACGATGAAAAAATTGGCTGTAAATTCCCCTTTCAGGGTGACGATTTGCCCATTTTTATAAACGGTGTGAACGATATTGGGCGTGATCCGGCGAAGCTGTTCCACTTCAAAAAAGCCCAGCACATCAACTTGCTGTTTCAGAAACAACGTATCTTCATGTCCCATGATGGCTATCTCTCCCAAACAAAGAGTTTTGGGTTAACAAACCCATTGGCTATTATGCCTTTTTATCCATTGCACAACAGCCCGGACATGGTCCACTGGCGTTTTAGGCAAAATGCCGTGTCCGAGGTTAAAGATATGGCCGGCGCGCCCTTGGGCCGCATTAAGGATCATCTGAACCTGTTTTTTTAGAATTGCTTTGGGGCTGAAAAGGGCTGACGGATCGAGATTTCCTTGAATGGCGGTATTATCCCCAAGATCGCGCCAAGCTCGATCCAGTGAAACACGCCAATCCACACTGAAGACATCGGCGCCAATTTTTTTGATCTCCCCTAGGAATCCTGCAGTTCCCGTTCCAAAATAAATAATGGGAGCGCCCAGGGGCTTGAGCTTTTGGACAAGAAATTTGTTGTAAGGCAGGACAAAATGATTAAAATCCTGCGGCGACAGGCATCCCACCCAGGAATCAAAAATTTGAACGGCCTGCGCGCCGGATTCAATTTGGAGTTTGAGATAATCCGCCGTGGCCAAGGTCAATTTTTGCATGAGCCAATTCCAGGATTTGGGAGCGCTGCTCATCAGGGACTTGGTGCGCAGGTAGTCCCGTGATGACCCGCCTTCAATTAAATAACTAGCCAGAGTAAAGGGAGCTCCTGCGAATCCGATCAAGGCGACACCAGAATCAAGCTGGCCCCGGATGAGCTTAATGGCTTGCGCCGCAAAGGCCAGGTCTTCGCCGGCGTTGACAGGCTTCATCCGTTTAATGTCCGTGGCGTTTTTAATGGGATTGCTGAAACTGGGACCCTCCCCTTTGGTGTAATTTAGATCAAAGCCCATGGGCTCGGCAATGAGCAAAATGTCGGAGAATAAAATCGCGGCGTCAACTCCAAGCGCGCGAACGGGCTGCATGGTGACTTCCGCGGCGAGCTCCGGGGTTTTGGAAAGTTCCTTGATGCTCCATTTTTCGCGCAGCTTGCGGTATTCGGCCATGTAGCGCCCTGCTTGGCGCATGAACCAAACGGGCGTTCGCTGCGTTTTTTTTCTGCGGCATGCGGCCAGGAAAACAGGATCGGGGCTCAAATTTTTGGATGCCACGATAGAATTATATCAGGGCAGCGGGTCCACCTTTTTTCGATTGGGAGAAGACCCGAAAAAATTTCACCAATGAATGAAAATTTTTACCGGACGATGCGTTCGGAAATATGGCCTGGAGGCGCGATCAGATCGTCGCCGCACTCATCATGAAGCGTGGTCAATTGCTCCCACATTTTTTGCGCGCGCACGGACTCGTTGTCATAGTAGTTGCGCGCAGCTTCGATGGTTTCGGGATTGGACCAGAAAGCGATAGCCCATTCCACCGCCTTGATGGATTCATCAACCTCGTTTACCCCAAAGTGCAGGGGGAATGGACCATTGATTAAAATAGTGTCAAGGCTTCCGTCCATCCGTGCGGCGTTATGCGCCTGAAAAAGTTCGGCGCAAGAAGCGCTTTGGATTATTTTTTCGCAACGGAGCTTATACTCCTTGAGGAATTCCAAATTTTTTTTCCATTGATCCAACTTGCCATGGGCCATCTTATCCTCTTCTTGATCCAACCGTGGCATTTCAACGTAATTCCAGATTATATGCCTCCAGATGGCTTGGGGTCCAACCTCAAGGAATTCTCCAAAAAGACTCAACGAGCCATGTTCGCGGCCCTCCGCGGCTTCATAATAGAGATCAAAAAGCTCGGGGTATAACGCGGCCAATTCCGATGTTGCGGCATATCCCGCCGCATAAGCGCTAAACTCATTTTCTTTAATTGGAATGCCTGCGCCGTAGTGGTCGTTGAGGGCATGCTGAATTTCATGGCTGAACCAAGGGAGGGTTAAGAGACCTAGGTAGTAGCCGAGGTGCCCCTGCGGGATTGCGTCTTTAATATCACGGGCTGCGCTGTCGAGGTGGTCCGCATTGATAAAAATTGTTTTTTCAGTTGCGGAGTAGGAGGCCATGGAGTTCCCTCTGGAATCTTCTTCGGAGTCTATCTCAATTTTAATTTTTCCGCTTTTGAGAAGCGCCTTTGCGTCATCGGGAACGGTTTCGAGAGAGTCATAAACTTTGGCGATGGCGCCGATGAGGGCCTGGCGGCCTTCGGCCGTATGATAGTCGGGCAGGATGGGAATTTCCCCCTCGATGCCGGGCGGGCAAACAGGCAGCGCAGAATCGGCAGGCTCATCGATAAAATCGATGAGCGGAGAGGCCGCGGCCGGTGAGAGTTTTAAAAAAATGATTACACCTAACGCTGCGAGACTCGGGCTTCTCATTGCATAAGAATAGCGCCAAGACCAATCAAATTCAACCAACCCCTTGGCCCTGGAAACCCCTTGCAGAGCTATCCTTTAAAACCAAAACGGAAGGTGGTGCCGCCCACTTCAATGAGGTCGGCGTCGTTTAAGGGCGCTCGCTCTTGAACAGCTTGGCCGTTGAGTTTGGCGCTGCCGGGTTTAAGGGCGATTAGAAAATAGCCCTCCGGCCGCCGGGCGATCATGGCGGCCACATCCGGCGCAAAAAGTCCCTTGATCGGTATTTGAACATCTTTCGATTTTCCAATATAGCTGGAGTTGGCGGCGAGTTCATATTCAGTTTTATCGATAACGCCCTCGACTACGGTCAGGAGCGCTATTTTTTGCTGCTGGGCCTTAAGGCGCGTCACCGTGGCGGAGGCTTGCTGCGCGATTTGTTCGCTTGCTTGCGCCAAGTTGCT
Source organism: Elusimicrobiota bacterium (assembly GCA_016207685.1). Classification (GTDB taxonomy): domain Bacteria; phylum Elusimicrobiota; class Elusimicrobia; order JACQPE01; family JACQPE01; genus JACQPE01. The sequence goes on from JACQPE010000111.1 coordinate 4,740, forward strand.
TGAAGCCGCGGTTGATGAGGAGGCGGCGCTGGGCGCGGGCGTTGTGGCGTCATCTTCAATGTAAAGAAGAATATGTTTGACGATACCGATAGTATCATTGTTGTGGAGTCCGGCTCGGATCATTTTTTTATCATTATGAAAAGTGCCGTTGGTGGAGTCCAAGTCCTCAACCCAGTATGCGTCGCCTTGTTTGTAGATTTTGCAGTGGTGTCCCGATACGGCGGGATGGTCAATGACGATGTCGTTATCCGCTTTTCGCCCTACGGTTATAATCGGCTGAGTGAGCGTTATTTCCTTTAAGACCGCGGCGTTAAATTTGAGTAATAATTTGGGCATCGGCTAAATCCTTTTGTCGTGTCCTGGAATCAGGTTGCTTAGGATACCGGCTTTTTCTAAATAAGCGACAATAACGGTGATATTATCCTTGCCCCCGGCGGCATTGGCCGCTTCAGTAAGATTGTTGCAGAGCCTTGCGGGAGACCGTCCGATGGCGCGGATGATGGAGACGATTTCATCATCGTTGACCATGCGGCTAAGACCATCGGAGCACAAGATCGCCATATCACCATCGGTAAATTCGAATTCTTGCGCGTCGATGTCGGCGATCGGTTCGATACCCAGGGCCCGGCTTAGGATATTTTGGTAGCGTGAATGGCTGGCTTCTTCCTTTGTAAGCAGGCCTTGGCGGACTTGATCCATCACCAGAGAATGGTCCTTGGTGATTTGTTCGAATTTGTCGCGTCGCCATAGATAGAGGCGGCTGTCACCGATGTGAACGATTGAACCCAAGCCATTTTGCTCAATGGCCAGCGCCGTTAACGTGGTGCCCATGCCGCTATCTTGGGGAATACTGCGCGAGGCTTCGTTGATCGCTCGATTCGCCAGTTTGGCGCAGAATAGGAGTTGATTCGACAAAAGGGATAGTTTCGGATTATTGGGTTCCGGAATGGAGTTGGCGAGCCGCAGTTTGCGCAAATTTTCCTTAAGAAGCTCAACAGCCATGCGGCTGGCCACTTCTCCGGCTTGGTGCCCACCCATGCCGTCAGCTACGGCGGCCAATTGCAGTTGGTCATCAATGAGCCAGTTGTCTTCGTTGTTGCCTCTGACGCGGCCCGGATCGCTTTTGCCGGCGATGGTCCATTTAAGTTTTTTCATGCAGGGCTTTCTCCTTTAGGCGGGGCGGCTCCTCCTGCGCTTGGCGGCTCACCGGTGGCCGGTTGTTTTGTTGGGTCCGCTGTAGGCGGCGCGGTGATAATAGGCAGAGTTTTTTCGAGCATTTCCAGTTTCTTTTTAATTTCATCATCCAGAAGAGGGGTGGTTGAATCTTTTTTATCATCGGCTCGAGTCTTGAATGATTTTCCCAAAAAGCCGGATGGAGTCGGTGTTGTTGACGTTTTTGGAGGAAGAGGCGTCGACGCCAGGGGCTTGGATGTTGGTTTGTTCAAGTTGCCGGGGTCTAACGGAGCCTTGTCCGATTGCGGCGCCATCGGCGGCGCCGAAGTTTTTGCCGGATCAGCCCCCCTGCGCTCAGCTTCGGGGGACGTCTGCCCCACCGGAGGCGGGTCCCCGGCAGCCGTCTTTGGTTTATTGTCCGGCTGGAGAGACGATGTCATTGAAGGCGGTTTCTGTATACCAGCAGAAGAGCCGGCCGACGGCGCAGCGGGCGGCGCTGTCGGCTCTTTCTTAAGCAAGGGAGACGTTGTCTCCGTTAATGAAGCTTTGGTCATGGCAGGGACAAAAGGCTTTGCTTGGGCCTGCGGCATTTGAGGAATTGAAGTTGAGGGCGCCGCTGTTATTTTTTGGGTGCTGCCGGGAACAGAAGGCATTTTGACCCCAGGGGGTTGATCGGCCTGGATTTTTGCGGCGGGTGCTGGCGCCCTGGGCCCCTCCGGAACCCGGGCCGGCTCCGAGGTTTTCCCTTTTGACGGTTCTTGAGGCGCTGAAGGCGCGTTTGCCGCGATGTTCGGTTCTTTTGTTGACGCCGTTGAAATTCCTGTTTGTCGGGCAGGAAGGATGCCCGTTGCCGGCGCCGAAGTTTTTGCGGTCAAGGGTTTGCCCTCAAGAAACGATCTTAAATCTTTGGCCATATCCCCGCCTCGCTGGTAGCGTTCTTCCGGTTTTTTTGCGAGCGCCCTGGCGATGATGTTGGATAGCGCCTCTGGAATTTCGGACCGAATTTTTTGAGGGTCAGGATGGGGATCGTTGGCGATTTGGAATAGTATGCTGCCGATCGAATCCCCGCCTTTCCAGGGCTTTTCCCCGGTCAGGAGCTCAAAAAGCATAACCCCCAGGGAAAACAAATCAGAGCGGCCATCCACCTTTTTTCCGGCGATTTGCTCCGGGCTCATGTAAGAGGGCGTGCCGAGCACGGTGCCCGTAGCCGTGCGCGAAGAGGCTGTGATGCGGGCGATGCCAAAGTCAGTCAAACGCAAGGTTCTGTCTTTAAGAATCATCAAATTGGCCGGTTTAATATCGCGGTGCACCACGCCTTGTTGATGCGCGTAATCAAGAGCCTCCGCCGCAGAAGCGGTTAGTTCAACTACCTTCTTAATAGGAAGCAAAGCGGACTTCTCGGTGTATTTTTTGAGATCTTCCCCTTCCAAGAGCTCCATGGCGATGTAACAGATATCCTGCTCCTCACCGGCGTCATAGATCTTGAGAATGTTGGGATGCGACAAGTTGCCGGCAGATTCCGCCTCGCGGAAGAATCGCTCTTTAATTTCTTTCATGGCGGCGGCATTCACGTCATCTTCAAAACGCATGGTTTTAATGGCCACCTGCCTATTGATTTTGGGATCGCGCCCTAGGTAGACGATTCCCATGGCGCCTTTGCCGAGTTCTTTGACCAGTTCGTAGCGGCCGAGTGTGGGCTTGGCTGATGAGCCCTCTAGAACCATGGTTCCTTCGCTTTTGCGCGCGGCAGGGCCTCCGATTATGGCGCCTTCGGAGATTTTTTTCAGCGTATCCATTTTTTGCGGGACATCTTTATATTTGGCGTCAACTTTGGCGATGTGTTCATAGACGGCGGCGGCTTTATTGAATTGCCGCTTGCGTTCAAAATCGAGTCCTAGATTATAGAGCAGCTCCTTCATGCTTTCATCCACGGGGCACTTGCGGAATTTTTCGAAAGCGAGATCCAGCATGCCTTGCCCCTGGAATGAGAGCCCCAACATTTTGTTGGTTTCGATGGACTCGCCTTCGATGTGTTCCTTTTTGCGCTCCGTGGTGAGAAATCGTTTAGAGATGACAATAACGTATCCCGCGGTTAATACGAAGGATGGATAGATCACCTTAAGCCATTGCCCATAATTCACGAAAAGAATGACGCCGGCGGCCAGCATGACGCTCAAGGCGGTTAAAGACACGAGAGCCCCGGGGAGCGCCTTCAGGCGCGGCAATAAAAAACTGATGAAAAGTCCAAAAAGCGCCAGGGCCGCCAGTTCGGCCGCTACGGCCCAATCGGGGCGCGTCAAGAATCGTTTTTGAATCAAATTGTCAACGGTATTGGCCACAACTTCGACGCCCGGAAGATTGGGCCCTACCGGGGTGACGTAGGAATTGCCGATCCCGGCTGCCGTGGGTCCCACGATGATGATTTTATCTTTGAAGGCTTCGGAGGAGATTTTACCGTTTAGCACATCAAAGAATGAGTATGTTTGAAAAGCATCAAACGGTTTGTTGAAGGTTAGGGCGAAACTGTTTCGACCATCCAGCAAGACGGCCGTGGAGCCCAGCATCAAGGATCGTCCTGGATCAAGCAGGACGTCTTCGGAGGCTAGACCCAGATAATGGCGCACCAACTGAACCGCGAATGAGGCGAATGTGTGCTCTGCATAACCGATGCTTACGGTTTCCCGGCGCATCGAGCCGTCGCTGTCGGGTTCAATGTTGACGTGACCGATCCCTTGAGCTCCGGTTAGAAATCTCTCCAAAGGAAATATTGCCTGGGCGCTTTGGAGCAAGAAAGATTCCTGCGGCGTTCCTGGTCCCGAGAGGGCTTGCTGGGTGACAATGGCTGATTTAAGCATGGCATCCGATGGAGGCTCGGGCTTGCCCTCTGTTCCTGTGATAAAAAAGAGAGGCACGATCACGTTGGAGGCGGTGGAGATGGCGGCTTCGAGCTTGGTGTCGTTATCGAGCGCCACATAAGCGGCATCCATGTTATCTAAAATTTGCCGGTCAGTCTCTAATGTTTTTTGCCACCAAGAAAAGGCTTGCTTGACGCCTGCTGGAGCGTTGGAGAATTTAGGCTTAATCTTGCCGGTCTCTTCAATTTTGGCCTCCAGGGATTGCCGGAAATCATGGCGCAGGCCGTCAATCTGGACGAGCCCTTGATTTTGTTCAGGCTCGGAAAATAAAATATCAAGGCCGATTGTTCTGGGCCTGGAATCTTCTTTATTAAGGAGCGTCAGAAGTTCGGCGATTTTTGAGCGCGGCCAGGGCCAGCGGCCTATTTTGGCAATGCTGTCTTCATCAATCGCGATCATGGCGATATTTTTTGAAGGATCATTCGGAGTGCGCCACCGGCTTCGCAGATCGTAAAATTTAAGCTCCAGAGTTTCCAAGAATGAAGCCGGTTGAAAATAAAGGAATACGCAGAGCAGGCTCAATAAGATGCCATAGGGCAGCTCCGAAAGAAACAGTTTTTTCAATCCCCCTCCTACCTTACTGATATTCCTAGCTGGTTTAGAGTAAACTGTCAATAGTAGACTTATAATGGGTGATTAGGCGCACATGCAGTGGTGATTAGTTGCACCTGGTAATCGGGGGGGCTTGCATTTATACTTTAAATAGTAGTAAAAGGGGGTTAAGATGTTTAAGAAGTTTTTAGCCATCGCGTTAAGCGTGCTTGTTTCCAACACCTTGGGCGCCACCCAGGCGTGGGCCTCACCCTATGCCATTGATCAAATTCGTGTTTCTCTGGTTCGCGGCGATGTTCAGATTTGCGATCAATCCCGGGCGTGCGCCCCGGCTGAAGTCGGCCGCATATTAAAAGAGGGCGAGACTGTCAAAACCGCGGCCGGAGCCATGGCGCGTTTGCAATACGGAAATAAAGACACCTTCGATGTGCGCGAGCGCAGCCGTGTCATGGTGGATCAAATCACCCAGCGCGGATCACGGTTTCAGCTTTTTATCGGCGCGTTTAAGGCGAAGGTCGGCGGCGGCCTTTTTAAGCGCCGCGATGTTTCCGTTGTCACCCCCGTGGGCGTGATGGCGGTGCGTGGAACGGAATTTGTGCTCAATTGTGACCAATCCGGAAATACTCGCGTGGATGTTTTGTACGGCCGCGTGGATTTGGTTGATCCTAATACGGGAAAGACTAGGGATAATTTTATCCAGGGTGAAAGCGGCACCATGAAAGCGACGGCCAAACGCGATGATTCCTCATCCGGCAGCAATGCGGGCCAGGGCTCAAAGGAGGGCAAGGGAGCCGGCTCATCTGATAAAGGGAAGGATAAGGACGGCGGGGAAGACAAGGACAAGGATGGTCAGGGCGAGGATAAAGAAGGCGGCGATGAGCAAGGCCAAGAAGGGGATGAGCAGGCCGGCCAAGATCAAGGAGAGAGCGGCGATCAAACAGTTTCTTCCGATGGCGCGGGAGCCGGCGGCGATGAGGAGGGGGATCGCGGCGGCGTTGAATTTCTTGGATCAGACAATGTTGAAAAAGGCGATATATCGGCGGAATCATTTGCCGAGGCTTTTGGCGGTATCGAGGGGTTCGAATCTTATACCGAGGCTCGCGAGCAAACGCTGCAAAAAGCCGATGATTTTGCCTCCAACGAGGCTGAAGCCGTTAATGATATCGTAACAACGGTTCAAGAAGACGGCATCGAAAGCGGACGCGTGCTGCGCGATCGTTTTGGCAATATCGCGCAGGTCCAGCAAATGCTGCTGCGGCCTTCAGGCAGTGAGATTCAATTTATTAATTTGGTCAAACGCGACCAGTATACTTACAGCGGTTATTTTACCCCGGCAACGTTGGCATCGGGAGCGCGGTATGATTATCTGGAGACAACGATTGCTTTCAATAAATCGCTCCCTGACAGCTTGGCCGAATGGCCGAGCTTTTTTGTGGATAATTCCGACACAATCAAGGTCCAGAGCATGAAAACCGAAGTGACCAATGCCGTTAAGGGCAACTCGAAGAGGGATTACATGACCTTTGAGGCGCGTTATGATTCGGCTAAGGACGAACTGGGAAGCACCGAATGCACGGGCTCTGCAGCGCTGGGCAGCGCGTGCTTCGTGGAAACGATCATTGGTTTCGTTGATGGATCTAATTCCGGAAAATGGCGCGTGACGGATTGTAATTCATCAAATTGCAATGACACCGAACAAACGGTGGATGGCGAAGCCACCGGGGATATGTTCACCGCAGTCGAAACCCCGCTCAATGTGGAACTTGAATATGAGGACACGTTGGGCTTGATAACAGCCGCCGGCGGCGCTTCAGCGCCGGAACTGTGGATGTTATTTGAAGGTTACGGCATTGACACCAGTGGAAGTTTGCTCAATGTGGATATCATCGAATCGGCCAACATTACTGATCCGTTTAGTTTTCTTAAGAGCGTCGCCGGACAAGTTGTTATTTCCGCTCGATACGGCAGCTATAATAAATCCACCAACAGCGGCGGCACAGACCTCTTTAGAAGAGGTAATATAGACCTTGTGGTGATACCTGATCTTATGGTTGACTTGGTGCAGAAATACGCCGCCTCATTGGCGGACGGACTTTAAAACGAAAGGATCATAATAAGAATTGACGACATTCATTAAAAAAAGCGCCAGCATGTCTCTGGCGCTTTTTCTTTTGTCTCTATCCGGCGCGCCTCTTAAGGCTGATCTTAACTGGACCACCAAAGGCGCGGCCATCGGCCTTGAAATCGCGACCAATCCCGGCGGATTTCTCTACGATATCCACCAACTTAATGAAACAGTGGTTCCGACGCGTCCCGGACGGCGCGCGACGTTTAGCGTTCAAATGCTGCCGACTTTCCTTCCATTCACGATGGCAGGTTTTTCGGGACGGTTTAATATCACCAAAGAACACGGAGGTTGGCCTCAAATCGAGGTTTTCGGCGGCATGGACCGGATGCTGGCATTGGATTATTTGAGCGGGCGCAAGGTTTTGGGACTCATCAACGGCGCGGATATCGAAGACAATAGCGTCACGGGCCTCATTAAAGGCCGCCATTACGGCATCAGCACGGCTTGGTCGGCGCATCCTAAAGCCAGGGTTCAACTGGCTTATGAAATCAGCGCTTTGGAAGTGGGCGCTAATTTTTCGGAGCCATTTGCCATTGCGGGTTCTTCCATCTCCAGCATTGCCGTCAACATCGAGGAGCAGTTTATTTTGGTCGGCGCCGAGCTTTTTCGGGGTGATCGCCACTATCTTTTTACTCAAATGGGTTACGGCCTCCAGAGCTCGAAAATTATGGCGCGCATTGTTTTTTCGGGCCGTGCCTGGGATTGGGGATTCACTGTGTTTCCGGAGGGAGCCTTGGTTATTTATCCAACGTTAGGCTTTAAGTTCGGCTTATGAACATGAATAGTTCCGCATTTCAAGTTCCAGGTTTCAAGCAGGGAAGATTTTTTGTTGTTTTATTTTTATGCCTGACTTGGAACTCGGAACTCGGAACTCGGAATTTGTTTGCCGAAGTCCAGACCGTCATGCCCTATTATAAATTTACATTTAGCGAGGGCCTCTCAATCCCATCAAAGGGAGATTTTTTTGCCAACCACGAAGTGGGTTCCCAGGTGGGCAGTTTGTGGAATATAACGGATAAGGCGCATTTATTCGGCCTTTATGATTTGACTTACGAAGGCCCCGGCTTAATGCGTTCCGAAGGCCGCCTCTTTAGCGAGCGCGCCATCCGGCATTCATTCATGACGGAGCCTTCTTATGATTTTTCTCTAGGCACATTGCGCCTCAAGGGATTTTTGATTGATGAGAAACGCCGCAGCGGCACAAATGAAATTTGGGGCCAGGGCCTTTATGATTACTCCGCCGTAGGCGGTTCCATTGGATTTGACAGGAAATTTTTGGGATTTACGTTTTTCCCATCCATTCGTTATACGAATATGGAATTTCCGAATTTTACCGACTTATTGAGAGAATTTCAAACGTCCGGTCAATCCTCTGAAATTGCAGCCGGCGGGTTGATGGACCAGACGGCCCTTGCTTACACGTTAAGCGTGACGAAGCGGCCTTTTAATGTTGCCGTCAGCTTGACCAACCAGGAGTATAAAAACGAAAAGGTCGTCACTTCCGCCGGAACCTACTCGGATGAGCCGCAGGTTGATTCCATAGCGGAGATTCGAGGCGAATGGGAAGGCTCCCTATGGCGTTTCAGCCTTGTCCCTGCCGGCGCCATCCGGTTTAAGAGGTCGAATCAAAATTATCTTTATTATGAATCCGTAGGAGATACAAGTCCGGATTTTATAGCGCAAAATTTTAATTACAACGAGCTTAATATGGGCGCCAAGCTCTTTATGCGGCTGACCAAAACAAAAGCCATTTTTGGCGCCATGGATTTAACGGACCGTCTCTACACCAGCCGGCCGCCGAGGAATAGTTCGGGTGTATATCAATACGGCGAGCAACAAAACACCACCTGGGGCTCGACGGGCGGCGGATTGCAATGGAAAGTGACGGATTATTCAACGTGGAATTTGGCCTATTACATCATCACAAGCGCTTCAAACATGAAATACGAATCCTTCGTTCCCTATAACTACACCGGACATATTTTCGGCCTCTGGTTCACGGTTACCCCCTAGGCGCCTGCTGGATTTTCGTCAGGAAGATAGCCCCTGGCCTTCATTCTCCTAATAATTTTTTTTGTCATTTTGTTGACGTATTTGGCGTATTTCGGCTTGCTGTAACGAATGGGGTTGGGAAGATAGGAAGCAAGAGTGGCCGCTTCCTCCGCGGTCAGCTCATCCGCGCCTTTGTGGAAGTAGTATTGAGAGGCGGCTTGGGCGCCATAGACGGCGGGACCCCATTCGATCACGTTTAGGTAAATTTCTAAGATGCGCCTTTTGCTTAGCTCCTGTTCCATCCGATGGGCGATAATCGCTTCTTTTATTTTTCTTAGAGGATTTTTTGAAGGAGACAGATAAAGGTTTTTGGCCAGCTGCTGGGTAATGGTGCTCGCCCCATAGGCCAAGCGTTTCTTTGAGATATTTTTTTTAACCGCCTCCTTGAGCTCTTCAAAGTCTATCCCATCGTGTTCGTAGAATCGTCCGTCTTCCGCGACGATAATGGCATGGCGCAAAAAGGGCGACGTTAGCTCATAGGGGGTCCATTGTTGCAAAGGTTCGAAGGATTGGTGTCGCCGCGCCGCCTGCCCCCGGCGGATTATCATGAAAGAGGTTTCTTTAGGATTTTCAGTTTTGAGGCCGCGGATATCCGGAAGAACGCTTAAGTAAGCAACGCTCCCGGTAAGTCCGGCGAAAAAAACGGCCGAGAGAATTCTCAACCCTATATTTTTGAAGCGTTTTAGCATGTCCGGCGGTAGTTATATTTTACCACGGGACAGGCCCCCGCCGGAATGACCAAAGCGGATGCTATTGTTCTGGGGTTTTTCGTAAATACTGCGTGTTGACCAGGCGCCCGGCTTCCTGCGCGCCCAAGTTGGTGAGTGTATAGCGGCGGGCGCGCCTTGAGCCGGAGGCTTCAAGCCATCCCAGGCGCACGTAGTTTTTTAGGTGAATATCCAGGCGTTGCGGATGAAAACCCGATGCTTTTAAGGAGCGCATCATCTCAAGCGACGTCAGCAGGTTTTTGCGTTCAATGGCCGCATGGCCCCAGAGAATGACGAGAGCCGCGTCGCCAATGGCTTCCGGGCCGTTTTTAACGGGATATTTAAGGCACCAAAGACCCTTGTGCCGCAAATGCTGGTGCATGATTTTTTGAGCCGCCGCCTCGATATCATTGTTGACTTGGTTTTCTTCTAAAGTATTTAGAGCAGCCCTAATGGCAATTTTGGCCGGTTCCTTGGCGGCCAGATCCAATAGGCGGTCAGCCTCGGTTTTAACGAATTCCTGCGGCCCTTCCAGCTCAAATTCCCAGGCCCCGTTTTTAATTTTGATTTTGCATAAAC
>JACQPE010000104.1 GCA_016207685.1 Elusimicrobiota bacterium
CCATAGGACAGAACCCTCCCTCCTCTACTCATTTCTCCCTTGGCTGGATTGGAGCTATTTATGATGGAAAATTCCATAGATTTTGAGAAATTAACTTATCGGCTATGCGTTTAAGGGTTATTATGGAGGCTCTCCAAAAATCGCAAAGCTTATCTTGAGGGAAATGTACGGAAATGAAGCTATCAAGCTGGCCGAATCCTATCAAGTCCATGATTTGGCCAATTATGCTTTTAATTTCAATGGAGACGAGCCGGTATTCCAGAAAGGCCAACATTTTCGCACGCCGGTCGCGGCCACCTGGATCGTTGGCATCAACACCCGGCTTGCGCCATTTAACAAGGTCGAAACACGAAAGGCTTTTGTCGCGGCCATCGATTCCGATGACTTTCGAAAGCGTTTTTATCCCAATGCCTTGCCTGCCAATGGGTATATTCCTCCAGGCCTGCCTGGTTTTCAATGGGCTTATGAAGAGCCCGGCAAATCTTCACTTGGATTGCCCTCGGGGTCTATCGGCGTTAAGGAAAAAATCAAGGTTTATATTCCCATTGAGCTTTCAAAGGGGCAGGAAATTGCCGAATACCTGATGAAGAGTTGGGATAAGGCAGGATTCAGGGTGGAAGTTGTTCTGACCAAATGGGAAAACCTCATGAAAGGATATAACGGTAAATCGTTGCAGGCGTTTTTGGTATCAATGAACATCGACTACCCGGACACTGAGTTTTTGGTTCGCAATTTTGAGTCAGCGAATCCCGACAATTTTAGCGGGTTGAAAGATTCAAAAGTTGACGACTTGATCAGAAAGGCGCGAGCAACCCCCGATAAAGCCATTAGGCACAAGTACTATGTTGAATTGGTCAAGCTATTAAAAGAGGCGGCTGTAACCGTCAACCTTTTTCATCCTCAGGATCATTATTGGGTTCATCCCTGCGTTCAGGGTTTTCACCCCGACCTTCTGGCCGACACGTATATTAATTACAAAAATGTCTCCGTAGATGAGTTGTGCCTGGCGAATCTTCCTGGGCGCAAGGTTGGTGTCCAGTGAGCGGTTGCGGACGAATCTTGCAGTCAAAAATCACCACTATTGCCGGTAAACGGCGCAACCCCTTGCGGCCCGTTATTTGCTTTATTCCCGGGGGGCCTGGCCTAAGCTCAAAGACATTGACAGGGATAGAAATCGTCAGCCGATCCTTTGACCTAGCCTTTATTGATCCGCCGGGAACCGGCGGTCTTCCTGATGTCCAGAATCCAACTTTTTTGGAAGTCGTCTATTCACTTGCCAAAGAACTCAGGACTCTTCAGCGACCTCTAATTCTCGTGGGCCATTCCTTCGGTGGATACTATGCAGCTCGATGTTTAGCTGACCCTAGCCTTGGAATTGTTGGACTGGTAATGCTCAGCGCTCCGATGACTCCAGATGTTTACGCTGTTTGTTGCAAGCGATACGAAGAATATAAATCTCAAAGCCCCACATTAGCTGATGCTGAGGCAAAATGGGAATCAAGTCCTACCAACGATAATCTTCGCGCTATGCTTGCCAGTTATGGGCCACTGTATTTTACTGAGCCTTTTGCTAAACGAGGGTGCCAACTTCTATTAACCGATCGAACATCCTGCCAGTCATTTCTTAATATTTTGGATTTCGCAAAAAATAGAACCGCTTCAAAAAGGAACATGAAATTGATAGAAAACTTTAATGGAGGAAAACTTTTCGTTGCAGCGGAGAAAGATCATCTGCTCCCTATCAATCAGCTTGAGCGAGACGCCAAATTGGCATCTTTGCCTTTTCGCGTGGTTCCAAATTCTGGTCACTTTGCAACTCTTGAGAATCCCAATTTCCTCGCCGGGCTTCTCGAAAAATATTTCCTTAATGGGAAAAAGGAGGTGCCGTGAAGACATTGCTGCGAATCGTCGCCGTAACACTAATCATTGGCGCTCTGGCGCAGTTGATGTATGCCAGCAAATCGGATGGTAACTCAAGAATCACCATACTGCAGGACAACAGTCCTGGTCCATAATTACTGGCAATACGTCAGATTGAAACTTCATCGCCGGGGTTTCGGCAAATCTTTAGCCGGAGCCCTGGCGATGGCCTGCTTTGCCTTTTTATCTATGTCCCATTGGTGGAAAAATGGAAGTATTTTTTTTCTACTTCTCTTTTTCAAAAATTTCCTCTTTGCAATTTTTTTGATCAGCCGGAAGGCCGCTATTGAGAGGCACGGTCTTGGTGTGGAGCTTTTAGCCTATATTTCCGCGGGCCTGCCTCTTTTCTATATGGCCGCACCGAACAGCCAACCTTCCAATGCAGTAATTTTTGCAATCAACAGCATGAGCTTAACCGGATTTCTGGTTGCCACTCTCGCGGTTATTGAACTAGGGACGCTTTTAGGTGTTGCGCCTGCGGTGCGGGGCGCTCGAATTCGCTCGGGAGTCTATGCCTATTTTCGCCACCCGATGTACTCTGGCTATGTTCTTGCTGAACTTGGGTGGGTTTTATTGGACTTAGCCAATCTGCCCATATTTGTTCTGTCTTTAAGCTTGTATTGCTTGCGGGCACACTATGAGGAGCGCCTGTTTCGTCAATATCAACCGACGTTAAGCATATGAAATCATTTTTAGCTCAACTTAATGGATCGCGTCCGCTTCCCTTGAGGATCTTTTTGCTTTCCAGAATACTTTTGGTCATGGGAGTCCTGGCCAGCATCTTAATTATTACCGCTGAAGTCTATCTTCGTTATGTTTCCAAGCGCGAACAATTTGCCAACTTCAATGTATCGCTTGAAGCTTCCGCAAAGGCAATACGCTCCGATCTCGATTTGGGCGATTTGTGGTCTGTCCGTAGAAATTTGCGCCAAGTTATGAATCTTGGGGCCATACGGTCTCTGCAACTCAAGAATGACTCTAGCGGGGAAATCGTGTTGTCGGTGCCCGATGATTACGATTCTCATGCCGCCTCTTCTAATAAGTCAGAAGGCGCGAGTGAAATTGTTTGGCAATCCCAAGACAGCGGGCCAAAATGGCGTTTGGTTGGCTACCCTGCGCCTCCCGCTGCCTCGCCATCATACGCCAGGGCGCGGGCCATTTACCTCATCGCCCTCGTTACGCTTCTTCTGGCGTTCGCTTTTCTTGTCTGGAATCTTGCCGCGAGACTCGTTTTCGATATAGAAACAATAGATCAGACGTTAGCCAAAATTAATCCGAATTCAGAAATAACGGATGCTGAACCAGGGTTGTCAACGCTAGAAAGCCGCCGGGCCATTGCCCGCATACAAGAAACATCCCGTCTTCTGGTTGCATCGATCAGAAAACAAAAGGAACTCGCGGTTCAGGCTGCCCTTGGAGAAGTTAGCCAGCAGGTCGCCCATGACATCCGCTCCCCCTTGGCGGCTCTGGATGCCGTGACAGGGAGCGTCAATAAGCTTCCTGAGGACGAACGTCTGATTATCCGGGGCGCAGTGAACCGGATCAAGGATATTGCCAATCATCTTTTGGAAAAAAATAGGGAACAGGGCCAGGGCAAAGCCCTAGACGATGGCATTAATGCTAGTCCTCAAGCCGAGCCCCGGGCCGTGGTTCTTCTCTCCAGCTTAATTGAGCCTTTGATCACGGAAAAACGCCTCCAGTTTAGGTCCCAGGCCGGTATTGACATCAGCGCTAATTTGGACGCCTCATCGTATGGGCTATTCGCCAAAGTTGAACCTAGGGAGTTCAAGCGAGTTTTATCCAATTTAATCAATAACAGCGTTGAGGCATTCAGGGGAAAGGGCGCGGCGACCCTAAGCCTTGCCGGCGAAAACAATCAAATCCTTCTCAAGGTCCAGGACAACGGCCCAGGCATACCCCACGAAATACTTGCCAAGTTAGGCCAACGAGGCCAAACCCACGGCAAGGCAGGGGGTTCTGGCTTAGGCCTTTACCATGCCAGAACCAGCCTTGAGGCTTGGGGCGGCAGTCTTGATATTGGGTCTGAGGTGGGCCTGGGAACAGAGGTAATGATAAAGCTCCCCAAGGCCCCTTCCCCCTCCTGGTTTATCTCAGAGTTGGTGCTGGGGGAATCGCCGGTTGTTATCCTTGACGACGACCCCACTATCCACCAGGTTTGGCAGGGGAGGCTGGACTTTCTGCGAGTTGCTGAGCAGGGCATCAACGTGCGGCATTGTTCAACACCCAATGAGTTGCGCGAATGGGTCAGGGCAAACCCGCAAGCCTCGGCCACGGCTATCTATCTCATGGATTTTGAACTCCTGGGTTTCAAGGAAACAGGCCTGTCCTTGGTTGAGGAATTAAATCTTGGGCCTCAAGCTATTCTTGTCACCAGCCGCTATGAGGAAGAGCGAATCCTTAAAGAATGTCTGCGCCTTGAGGTGAGACTTATCCCTAAGAACCTGGTGGGTTTTGTACCGGTAGCTATTGTGGAAGGCGAAAGAGGATTGGAGCGCGAGAAAGAGGGCGGACAATCCCAAGACGCTGTTTTGATTGACGATGACCCGTTAGTGCGCATGACTTGGAAGATGGCGGCCAAAAGAGCAGGGAAGAATCTTCTGGCCTTTGTTTCTGTTGAGGAGTTCTTCGAGAAGGCTGGGTCCGTCAACCACAACGCCCCCATTTATATTGATTCCCGCCTGGGCAATGGGGTCAAAGGGGAGGAGGAATCACAGAAAATTTACAAGCTTGGGTTCAAAGAGATTTATTTGGCCACAGGAGAAAACCCAGAAAAGTTTGCTCATTTGAAGCACATCCGAGGCGTTCTGGGCAAAGAGTCACCCTGGGTGGAGCTGCCAGCCTCAACTTGAAATAACCTGCAATGTTCCAGACTACGCTTTCAGTCAAACCCGGTATTTACGGACGATTAAAGCTGGCTCAGTTGCTTGAAATGCCTGAGCGGGATTTTGGGGAAACCCTGCGACAGATGGAATCGAGCGATCTTTTTCGCCGCCTTCATCAGGCTGGCGTGGTAATGCTCGAGCCCTATGGCAGGACACGCTTCATGATGCGCCGTTTGACCGGCTTTGAGTTGCGTCGCTCAAGCACAGATTTATCTCAACTCTTAAACGGCCAAGGAGAACTGGTGGGACTGATCCAACGAATCGGCCAGGAGCGATTTGAGGAATGTTTTCTCAGAGACAAAGCTATCTCGACTGAGGAGCGCTCCAGATTGTGCGGTATTTCCATATCCGAGGCCAGCAAGCTTCTTGAACTCGTCAATCGTCTGTATATCAAAACCGAATTTGAAGGCGGGACCTCTATGTCTCCTCAGACAGCGCCAGCGCCTGTTTTTAGCGCCGTGGCAGGCATTGAGATCGAGGGAGGGCGTCCCATCCTGGGATTCTTCCACCAAAACATCTGGAAAGGACGCTACCGGATTAATAAAGAAAAGCAAGAAAGATGGTTCGTCTTCATTTCCCCCAGGGAAGCCCTACGCACCAAGCGTCTCCTTAGCCGCCTTGAGTTCTTTAATCAAAGAAAAAACACGCTGTACCGCGTCCTTGAAACGCTTCTTGAAATCCAGACCGAGTATCTTGTCAGCGGGAACCCTGCCAAACGCAGAGCATTCACCCAGCGCTCGCTGGCCGCGAAGCTCGATATTGAAACTTCCGCCCTAAACCGTCTGATCTCCAACAAAGCGATTCAAATGCCCTGGGGCCTAGAGATTCCGATAAAGGAATTGTTGCCCAGCTCCAAATCCTCGCTCAAGGAACTCCTTTATTGTCTGGCCAAGGCTAAACCAGGCTTGACCGATAAAAAACTGGCTTTTGAGCTTTGGTTGCTTTGCAGAGCTCGGCTCTCCCGCAGATCCATTGCTCAATACCGGAAGGAAACTGGTCTTTCTGCGCGCAGCCCAAGGAACAAGGAAAAATGTTTTGCCTAAGGGGGTCTACGGCTTTACTGCTCCAGATGAGAGTCGTTCAAATTCTTTCTTCTGCCGGGACCAATCAGATAGGCCAACTAGCCGTCTCAGGCGTCGTTCTGTTATTAAACCGCGTTGTCTGAGGGTAGGCGGCATGGACAAAATACAACCCTGGATTGTTGGAGCGAGCTTCAACAAGTTGAGAACTTGGGTCACCCGAACCCGGCTGATGCCCAGTTCCCCAGCCAATCTTGTCTGTGTCAGATTAGGGTCAGCCTGCAGGCGGGTGCGCCATTCCAGGGCCTTTTGCAAAAGATTTTGAATGGTAGGCGATTTGGGGCCGCGCCGCCGCCTGATTTCCTCGGCTTCATTGGCAAAAATGAAACGCTTGCAACCGTTTTTAGCCTTGATAACCCCGAACTCGGAAGGGTCGTTGAGGATAAAAGTCGCCTTAAATTCGTCTTTTCTCGATAAAATGTCCAAGACCCGTTCCTTGAGGGTTTGTTTAGCGTAAGACATCGGGAGCATTTCCGGTATGGACCTTTCCCTGAAGAGTGCCGATAATGACTTCGCGCTCCTGTCTGCGATCGCATACCGCGTATTCGCCAAATTTCCGCCCCTCGATAAATGCACAACATCCAGGGCTCTGTCGAGAAGTCGCGAGTCTACTGGCGATCCGAATGGTATCGATGTTCCATTCCCAAAAATGAATGTGGCCTGATATTTTCTCTTCTGTCCCATCACGGGTCCACCATTTAAAAAAACCTAAGCATTTTCTTGATTCGCTTAATCTCGCTCGCCTGAACTCCAGCCTTCTTAGCGA
>JACQPE010000108.1 GCA_016207685.1 Elusimicrobiota bacterium
ATCTTGCGCCGTTGATTGCTTGCGCAAGACAACGATATCACCATCCAAAATACCCGCCCCAGTCATGGAATCCCCTTTTACCCGCAAGGCGAAAAGGTTATTGATGTTGCCAGAGAATTCCGAGGCTGGCAAATAGCCTTGAATATCCTCGAAAGCCAAAGTGGGCCCGCCGGCGGCAATGCGGCCGGCGATGGGAATGCCTTTGGTCTTTTGGGATGGAATCATAGAACGGGCGGAGCCTCGCTCACGGTCAAGATAACCTTTCTCTTCAAGTTTTTTAAGGTGCCACTGAACCGTAGCGACGGAAAGGTCAAGTTCAGCGGCAATTTCCCTTAGGGTTGGCGGAAAGCCCTTCTCCGAAATACAACGACTAACAACCTTCAGTACGACTTCTTGTTTTTTGCTCAACATCGTTTTATAGTACAAAAGTACGACACATGAGTCAAAAATTTTTTCACTTGACTCAACCCATAGAAGAAGGTATCCGGTCTCTGTGGCACACGATCTTTTGAGCGAATTCCTGGCATTCCTAAAAACAGAACGATGGCTCGCGGCTTCCACGGCCGATACCTATGGCCACCATGTGGGCGGCTATCTCAAATTCCTGCAAAAAAAGGATTGCCCTACGGCTGAGGCCTCCCAAGAAACGATTGCCGCTTATCTCGCCCATCTTAAAGCTCGCAATCTGCGTTCCGCATCCATCTTCTGCGCTGTGATGGCCATTCGAAATTTTTATCGGTTCCTAATAAAGCGCGGCGAGGTCGCAGCTGATCCCACGGCCAATATCCGCCTACCCACGCTCCAAAGCCGAATGGTGGAGCCGCTATCAGGGGCCGAAATCGAACGCTTGATGTCAATTCCGCCCGGGAATGGCTTTATTGGTCTCCGGGATCGAGCCATCCTGGAGTTACTTTACTGCGGCCTTCGTATTTCCGAGGCAATGGGGCTGGATATCGAGCGCGTCCATCTGGATGAAGGCTATGTGAAAGTCCTGGGCAAGGGTTCAAAGGATCGCGTGGTCCCAATTGGCCGCTGCGCCGTGGAAGCTACCCGAACTTATCTTAAAAAGCGCTCCCAAATTTTTCCAAACAACAATGACGCAGTCTTTTTATCGAGGACCGGAACGCGTCTCAGCAAGGGCGGTTTCTGGCGGCGCTTCAAACGCCATGCGACTCAAGCAGGAATCACCCGGCGGGCCTATCCGCATCTTCTGCGGCATTCTTTTGCGGTGCATCTTTTGGCCGGCCGCGCGGACCTACGTTCTCTGCAAATGCTCTTAGGACATGAAAGCTTGGCTGTGACCCAACGCTACCTTAATCTCGATTACAACACGTTGCGCGAAACCTGCCTCAAAGCTCACCCTCGCTTTTGAAGAGACTAAAAGGGCTTGACAGGTTTGAAAGGTTGTGGTAATATATACACAAATGGTTACACATAAAGTTACAAATAGAGCAAAGAGTGCACTCCAGCAAAACCGGGAAGACCTCCTCGCCTTCTGGGACCTGTGCCGCAAAACAAATACCACTCCTCAGATGGTAAACAAGTATCAAGCCCTTGGGGTTGTGCAGGCCCCGGACAATCGCCAGCGAGGCCTGCGGCAACTTTATGATATGGGCGCTTTTAGCGAAGTGATCGCTGCAAATTTCCTCAAACAATTCTTTACATTGCGCGAGGTAGCTGATTTAAGAAAACTCGAGCACGCGCTGTGGGACACCTGGAAATCGGATGCGGGCAGAGTCATGAACCGCGCTGGAGATAAACTTTGCTGGAAATTTTTCTTTGTGAAGGAATTGCGCTTTAGCTTTTATAAAGGATGGGAAAAGACTGCCGAGGGCTTGAGGTTCCAGGAAACGATCAAACGCTACAACAGCTTCCGCGTTCAACTGACTGAACGGCTTAACCCCCTTGGCGCGCAGATTTCGCTACAGGGCTGGGAAGATAGCCTGCTTAAGACCGCTCTTAGCGGAACACTACCGATGGAGGAAAGATAGGTAAAAATTTTTTACCTATAGAATACACAATCGTGTATATATGGAGGGACAATGCGCAAATACTTTTCGATCCAAACTGCGGCTAAACAAATCGGCGTGAGCCGTGGCACCATCTACGCCTGGGAGCGCCGAGGCGTTATCCGCCCACTTAAGAACCATTTGGGATGGCGCTACTTCACGGTGGATATGATCCGCAAGCTTCGCAGCTTAGTAACACCCAAGTAGACCTATGCAGGAAATCAATGTGACAAAAATGACTACCAAGCTCGATGAGGCCCTCGGCTATGCCCGGCGTGGCTGGTCGGTACTTCCCCTTTATGAGCCAGGAGGGGACGGGTTTTGCAGTTGCGGCAATCCTGAGTGCTCAAGCCCGGCCAAGCACCCGCGAACAACCCACGGCGTCTTGGACGCTACCACGAACGAAGCGCGCATCCGTTATTGGTGGGAGCAGTGGCCCAACGCAAATATCGGCGTTGCCACTGGCGAGAAAAGCGGGATCATGGTTTTAGACATTGATTCCCGCCATGGCGGCGAAGAATCCTTCGCCAAACTTGAGGCTGCGCATGGAAAAACTCCGCAGACCTTGGAGTGTCTGACCGGCGGCGGGGGACGGCACCTTTACTTTATTCATCCTGGGGCGCCTGTTAAAAACAAAATCGGATTCATGCCAGGCTTGGATATCCGGGGAGATGGCGGCTATGTCGTGGCTCCTCCGAGCGTTCATATCTCTGGGGGTTTATATCAATGGAAAAAGACGGCTTAGAATTCCTGGCTTCGACCCCAACCTGGCTGCTTGAACTGGTCACTGCTTGGCAGGGTACTGAAGGATCGCAAAATGCGTCAGGATCTCAAATATCAACGCCGTCGCTTTTCTTTGATGGCAATCGCAACTGCGCTTTAGCCAGCTTGGCCGGGACCATGCGCAGACGGGGCATGGGGCAAGAAGCCATCCTGGCCGCCCTTGTTAAGGAGAACGAAGCCCGCTGTTCGCCTCCTTTGGCCCAAGCCGAGGTTCGCAAAATATCCCAGAGCATCAGCCGTTATGCGCCGGCCGCAACAGAAAATGAGCCGCCTGATTCTTGGGAGATTCCGCTGCCTTTTCAAATCCACAAGCTTCCTTCTTTTCCTACGGAAGCTCTGCCGCCATGGCTGCGCCGGTTTGTGGAATCCCTCTCGATCGCTACCCAAACACCCGTTGACCTAGCGGGTCTACTTTCCTTGGCAGCCTGCGCCCTAGCCTGCGCTAAAAAAATCGCGGCCCTGGTGCGCTATGGCTGGATTGAGCCCCTCAATCTATACGGAGTAGCGGTGCTTCCACCAGGATGTCGCAAGACCGCTGTGGTATCGGCCATTGAGGAGCCAATCATAGAACGGGAAAAAGAATTAGCCGCAGAAACTGCTCCGGCCATTATTGAAGCCGAGACAAGACACCGGATTCTGTCGGGCAAGCTTCAATATATACAAGGCAAGGCGTCAAAGGCGACGGGGGCTGATGCGCAACAACTGACCCAGGAAGCGACCGTCCTGGTTCAGGAGCTCTCAGAAATCAAGATACCCTCTGTCCCGCGCTATGTCGCCGATGATGTGACATCCGAGCGCTTGGCCACCATGCTCAAAGAGCAAGATGGGCACATGGCCATTGTGAGCGCGGAAGGCGGAATTTTCGATCTCATGGCAGGGCGTTACTCCAACGACGGAGCGCCCAATTTTGAAATTTACCTCAAAGCCCATGCGGGCGATACGATCCGAGTGGACCGCGTGGGCCGGCCGCCTGACTACATTTATCGTCCAGCATTAACAATGGCCTTGGCAGTTCAACCCGAGGTTCTGACCGGCTTGGTGCGCAAGCAGGGTTTCCGCGGCCGCGGTCTCTTGGGACGAATTCTCTACGCGATTCCGGCCAATCTACTCGGCAGGCGCAAAGTGGATGCCCCGCCCCTTCCAGAAACAGCGCAGGAAACCTACAAGCAAAACATGCGGCGATTACTGAACCTTCCTTTTGACCAGGACGAGGAAGGGCACATCAAAAGCCACCTGCTGCGATTTTCTTCAGAGGCTGCCCAGCGGTTGCGTGAATTCGACGCTTGGGTTGAGCCCAGACTTGCCGAGTTTGGAGAACTAGGCCACATGACCGACTGGGGCGGCAAGTTGGTCGGTGCTGTGGTTCGCATCTGCGGACTCCTGCATGTGGCGGAAAACTTGAGGGCCGCTGCGCCCTGGGATGTTCCCGTTGCCCTGGAAACGATTGAGCGAGCCATTCGAATCGGAAAATACCTAATACCTCACGCCCGGGCAGCCTACTCATGCATGGGGGCTGACCCGGCCATTGAGGATGCCAAACGTGTCTTGTCGTGGGTTCGCCGCGAAAGGCTTGGGAATTTCTCGAAGCGAGAGTTATTTCAGGCCCTAAAAGGTTACTTCAAGCGTGTGTCTCAACTCGAGCCTGCCCTAGCCGCGCTTCAAGAACATGGATATATCCGTAACCGAGCCGTGGCGCCACGTCCCGGAGCTGGGCGCAAACCAAGCCCAGTCTATGAGGTAAACCCCCTTTGGCTGGATTCAAGGCACGATTCTGAGGATTCCGGGAATTCTGAGGATCAGATAGAGGACCCCTGGACTGATGGCACAGGGGGAGCGGACCCCCAAGGGGCGCTGCCCCATACTGAGCATTTTGAGAATGGTTATAGAGACCCCCTTAAGAACCCTCCTTTATCTATGAATGGAGAGACTGGATCGGATAGGGATGGCATGGGTGAAGATATTCCGACCCAGGCCAGCTTGGTTAATCAGGCTCCCCAATATTCTCACAATCCTCAAAATGCAATGGCATCCGAATCCGAAGAAGAACTTTTCAATGCCCAGGAGCGAGAGTTGCTCAAGGGTTGCTCGCAGGAGTCTCTAGAGCATATTGAAAAAATAAAGAAATCCTTTCCGGGCAGCCGCGTCGTGAAAGGCAATAATCCATGAAGCGCAAAAGTCCAACCCGCCACTCTCCAGAGAAAATAAAAAATGCTCTCGCCAAGCTTGAGGCTGGAAAGCCCCTCACCGAGATTGCCAAGGATTTGGGGGTGAGCAAAAGTCTCGTATCCTACTGGCGCGACCATGCGACGCAAATCATGCCGCAGGAAGGGCAGCGGTCAAGCCGAAGCAAACAAGACACGCGCTCTCGAAAGTTCATCGCTCATTGTTGGCAGAGCATTGGCCTGGCTTTTAAGAAGCTCGATATGGAACTCAAGGCGGATAAGCCTCAAGGCATCCGTGATTTGGCTTTGGCTATCGCGGTTCTCATAGATAAACTCAACCAGGCCGCGCAGAACCTCAAAGCACAGGCTGCTCCTGGGGCAGCTTCGGCCTGGTCCATGAGCGAGGACACCCTTCTGATTCTGCGCCAGCATCGAGAGGCAAATCCGGGAGAACCCCCTGAGAAAAAAATCGCGGAAGCTGGCCTAGAGGCGTCAGACCTCGAACAACAAAAAAGGGCGAAGGGCGGCGAGGCGAACCAATCCGAGATCATCCCCACCGAGGCCAAGAAGGCGCAACCTGGCGCGCCTGGAGTCGATTGAATGCACATTCAATCGACCATTCTCTCGACGGAGACAGCCTTTTGGCAGGAACGCATTTCCAAAAGCGTAAAAATTCGGTCTGCTTCGGCGCATGCTCCCCTTTCGCTCATTTGTAGAACGCCAATGGAAAAATCCGCCCCTCGCGGTTCTAAAACAAAAATTTCGGCCATTGGAGAAATGGCCAACTCATCAAACCCGAAATCATTGAATTTTTTAGAACAAATTAGAACGGAGGTGAAACGTGACTAAGAGAAAACAAGGAATGGACCCCCTGACGGACCTATTCTCTTTTGCTAGGGAGGTGCTCGGATACAATCTGCTGGGTTCTCTGCATTTGGCCTGGTACGAGGCGATATTTAAGCATCCGTTTGTTTTGCTTTTGTCGCCGCGTTCCCATCTTAAAAGTACGGCTGTGACCGTGTCCTATACGCTATGGCGGCTAGCCCACAACCACAACTTAAGAATTCTAATCTTAAACGAGGTTCTGCCCAATGCACAGAACTTTCTGCGCGAGATCAAGGAGCACATAACCTCTAACCCACGTTTTAGAGAAAGGTTCGGGGCTTTAGACGCGGCCGCGACAAAATGGACGGAAACTTCCATCGTGGTTCCCCGGCCGCGCATTATGAAGGAACCCTCAATAGCGGTCTGCGGCGTGTTGGGCACGGTTGTATCCATGCACCCGGACCTCATTATCCTGGATGATCCCATTGCGTTAAATAACTCGCAGACGTCAAGTCAACGCTCTAAAGTTTCCCACTGGTTCCGAAACGTCGTCTTGCCAATGCTCGAACCATCCGGCCAAATCATCACCATAGGCACCCGATACCATTACGCGGACCTCTATTCTGAAATCTTGACCGATCCTGGTTTTGCCAACTGGCACAAAATCATCCAAAAGGCTGAGTGGCTCGATGAAGCGGGAGAAAGACATTTCTTGTTTCCTGAAAGGTTTTCTCCCGAAAAACTCGACGAGCTCAAGAGAACCATGGGCAGTGCAGCCTTCAACTGCCAAATGCTCAATGACCCTTCAGGCCAAGAAGGTTCGGACTTCAAAGCTGCCTGGCTTGAGCAGGGCCGCTATGAGCAGCTACCAGATAGGCCGACTGTGTTCTCGGGCGTAGATTTGGCCATCGGCCGCTCTGAAAGCAACTCGCGCTTTGCCATCGTCACCATAGCCCATGACAGGGATGGAACAGTTTTTGTGGTCAACGCTTACCGGGACCGCATCCCGTTTGCGGAACAGCTCAAGGCGGTTAAACGCATCCATAAGCTTCATCATCCCAGACTCATCACCGTTGAGGCCAACGGTTATCAAAGCGTTTTCATTGAAACGTTGCGCACAGATCCTGAAACGCGACTTCTTCCTCTTCGACCGGTCAACACGCAGGGCGACAAACATGCCAGATTAAGAGGGCTTGCACCCTTGTTTGAAAGCGGCGCTATCCGCCTGCCCAGGCGCGAAGTGGGGGCCTGGGTCGAGCAGATCGAGGAAGAGTTGCTTCAGTTTCCGCGCGCCCAGTCCGACGACATGCTCGACGCGCTATGGATCGCGCTTCAGGCCGTCGAAGCCCAAAGGACCGAGCCGCGCATCTGGTTTACGGACGACATTCCAGAGCGGGATTATTCTCCCTCTAAGCCGGAGACGCGAAGCTGCTTTCGCTGCGGGGGTCCCAACAAACCTTCAGCTATCGTATGCAATTCATGCGGGCGGCGTCTGGGGTGGGATGATTAAGGGGGCTTGATTAACGTGCCGAAGGAAGGTAGGAATGTGGTGAACGGCCCGCCCAGACTGCTCACGGTGGAGGAGGTGGCGGAGAGGCTCAAGATGGCCCCTTTTACCGTAAGAAAATGGGTGCGACTGGGCCGCCTGCCAGCCTTGCGGCTTGGGGATCGCAGGATCCGGTTTATGCCGGAGGCGGTGGAGCGCTGGGTTAGGGAGCAAAGGATTTAGGTTATGGCGACTTTGATCAGAAGACGAGAAACATATTACGCCAGGTGGTGGGAAGGCGGCAAGGAGCATTGGAAGGCGCTTTCCCCCAATAAGCTTGTGGCCCAGCAGAAACTTCTTGACATTGGGAAGGCTCAAAAGAGCAGGCGTTATGGTGATCCGGTGGAGGCCAGGGAAATCACCTGGACGGAACTTGCGGAAAAATTTCTCGGCTATTGCCAAACGAACATGGCCCAGGCGACCAGAGAGCGCAACGCGATTGTCTTGGCCAATTTCAATAAAGCCATACTGATTCACAGACTTTCGGAATTGACCGCCGAGCTCCTGGAGGAATTTAAGGTCATACGGAGAAACGCAGGCATTATGCCCAGCACCATCAACCGCGAAATCACTGTCCTGCGCCAAGCGGCAGCCCTGGGCAAACAGTGGAATTACTCCACCTCGGACCTGGGCATGGTCAAAAAACTACCAGTGCCCAAAAAGCGGCCGGTGTTCTTTACCCAAGAAGAGCTCCAGATTATGGTCCAGAAAGCCGATCCATTCTGGAGAACCGTGGTTTTTTTGGGTTACCACGCCGGCCTGCGCTTAGGCGAAATGCTGCACCTCGAATGGCAAGACGTTGATTTTGAAAAAGAGCAGCTACGAATTACACCCCGCAATGGCTGGAACCCCAAAGACGGGGAGCCCAGGGAAATTGATCTGCACCCTTCCCTGGCCGATCACCTCAAAGCTTGGAAGCCGCTATGCCAGGATCACGGCCGGGTGGTGCCCTGGGACCGCAAGACCCATCAGTTTTCCATGATGTTTAGCTCGCATCTAAGGCGTTGCGGGATTGCCAAAGGCTCGCTGCATACCCTGCGCCACAGCTTTGCCAGCCACTTGGCGATGGCGGACGTTAACCTGGTCAAAATCGCCCGCCTCATGGGTCACAGCGATATCTCAACCACTCAAATTTATGCCCACCTACAACCCTCAAGCCTAAAAGAAGCCGTGCGGCGGCTGGTGCCCATCAATCAGGCCATGCCAATTTCCTCAAATGGCACGCCGCAAGTCTAAGCACAGGGTGCTATGGACGGAGTACTGTATTCAAATCTATTCGGACGGCGCGATTAACTTTGATGGCTTTGATTGGTTTCTTTGGCGCGACCTACCGCGCTCCTGCAGGTGGGTGCCTGGTTAAGTCCCTAAAGCGCCGCGGCTATAAGTTTTGTCGCAAGCACCGCCCGTAGATCAAAATGCTGAGGTCCGGAAACCGCTGAGTCCAGAAAGGGTAAAGAGAGCGCTACCGTTGCCTTATTGATTTTGAGCCGATAAATTTTCCCTGGATACCTTTTGGAAATAGGTTTGGAATTTTGGGGGACATGGAAAGTATGTAATCCATGATATTCTCTTGCCTTTTTGCCGCGCCCATGCGCTGATGGAATCGAAAAGATACTCCGTCAGATTAAATCCTGTATGACACAGAGAAGGGGCCAACAAGGAGCCGGTGATTTCAAAGAGCGCGGCATAAACAATTCCAAAGACAACGTAATGCGCCAACGCAGATCTATTAATGCTGTTTGTGTAATGTCCTAGGGAAAAAAGCAACCCTGAGAGCAGCATGGCAATGGGAATTGGCAGAAACATCCGAAACAAGACGTAAACGATGCCGCGACCAGCCAACTCCTCAATGAAAGGTATCAGGAAATAACGTTCAGTGAAATCAAAAGTTTTTGACATGGTGAATCCAGCACCCCAGTAAAATCGGCTGAGGGGAATTTCCATGTCATGATCTTCGGCGTCGCAATCCTGGTCATGGCGGAAGTGATGGGCTAGTTCATAAAGGTAATGCCCATAGGCAACGATACGGCGAGCTATGATATACAGAAAGAAGCCGATGACCACGCTCAAGGAAGTGAACAGGGGATGAAAATCAAAGGTCAGACCCATTTGTTGAGGAGTCGGCCGGTAAATCAAAAGCAGAAATCCTGGAGGAATAAGATAATAGGCGTACTTAAATAGGTAGCCGCGTTTCCCAATGGCCAATTTTTTGAAAATTACCTCCCATGTGGTGGTTAGCATAAGAGGAAGATAAAAAATAATAAGTTTCATATTGCCTGCAATAAACATCCTGACTGCCCAAGCGGGGGGCGTCTTGCCCCCCGCTTGGGTCCAGTCTATTAGACCTAATGCTTAAATCCATATGAAAACATTTAACCCAGCCGCCCCTCCCTTAAACCTCCGCCGTTGCCAGCCTGAAGTTCGTCAAGGCCGCGATGTTCCTGAATCTTTGCCCGTAATCTTTAATCCTGTGGCGGTAGA
>JACQPE010000110.1 GCA_016207685.1 Elusimicrobiota bacterium
GCGATGGGAGCGGAGCAATCTCCCACCGATCGAATCGGAAATTCCGCACTTTTTTGTTCGGGACTTTTCCCAATATAAAGTTTCCCCAAGTGGCGCACCGGAATTTGGGTTTAGTTTGATATGCGGCATATCGCTAATCACTCTAACTGCCCAACTCTCCAATTTCAAGGTGAGCAAAGTGACACAAGCGATGAAGACGAATAATGTAAATGAAGCCGCTTTTTGACATTCGTCACCTTATTTATTTTCCAGATAAAGGGAACCAATCACTGTGTTACGCCTGGGTTCGGTGGATACCAAAAACATCGGCAAACGCCTGCGTGATTTCACCTACCGTCGCATAGAGGCCAACTGCTCCCAGCACAGAAGGCAAGACATTCTCTTGAGGATTGCTCGCCGCCTCGCGCAAGCGTTTAAGCGCCTCATCAACTTGAACGCTCGAGCGATGCTTCTTGACTTTGTCCAAAAATTTTTGTTGAGCCCTCTCCACCGTCATGGGAATCTTTAAAATCTTGGGCTCCTTAAAACCGGTATTGTGCGCGTTGACGCCCACGATTCGACGCCGGCCTTCAATTAGATCTTGCTCCTGGCGATAGCTGCTCTCAGCAATGCGCCGGTGTAAATATCCCTTCTCCAGCGCCGCGACAACACCACCCATGTTTTCGATTTCACGGATCATTTGATCCGCTTCGGCTTCCATGCGATCCGTTAAATTTTCCAAATAATAAGATCCGCCCAGGGGGTCCACGGTCTGCGCCACGCCCGACTCATAGGCGATGATTTGCTGGGTACGCAGCGCGACGCGGACCGCGTCTTCAGTGGGTAAACAGAGCGCCTCGTCATAAGAATTGGTGTGCAGGCTCTGCGTACCGCCCAAAACAGCGGCCAAGGCCTGATAGGCGGTGCGCGCGATATTATTTAACGGCTGCTGGGCGGTCAACGAAACGCCTGCGGTTTGGCAATGCGTCGCCAAAATCCAAGAAATCTCTTTTTTGGCGCCCACCTCATCACGCATAAATCTAGCCCACAAGCGCCTGCCGGCCCGCAACTTAGCGATTTCCTCAAAAAAATAATTATGAATGTCGAAGAAAAAAGAAAGGTTCCTGGCAAAATCATCCGGATTTAAGCCGCGATTGACAAGGCGCCTGACATACTCCCGGCCATTGGCCAGCGTCATAGCCAGCTCTTCAACGGCCGTGGCCCCGGCTTCGCGGATGTGATACCCGGAAATTGAAATTGGAAAATATCTCGGCACGTGTTTCACGGCAAAAGCAATGAGGTCAATGACCAGCCGGATCGAATGCCGCGGCGGGTACAAATACTCGTTTTGCGCGATAAATTCTTTCAAAATATCCGTCTGGCACGTCCCCCGCAGACGCGCCCAAAGCACGCCCTTTTGCTCGGCGATTTTTAGATACATGGAAAAAAGCGTCACCGCAGGCAAATTAATCGTCATAGATGTGGATACTCTAGCCAGATCAATCCCCTTAAAAAGAATTTCAAAATCCGCCAATGTGTCCACGGCCACGCCTTCCTTGCCCACCTCGCCCAACGAGCTGGGGTGATCCGAATCCAAACCCATCAAGGTCGGTAAATCAAAGGCCACGGAAAGCCCTGTTTCTCCATGGGACAGCAAGTATTTGAGGCGCTCGTTGGTCTCTTTGGCCGTGCCATGCCCGGAAAATTGCCTCATGGTCCAAGGCCGGGAGCGGTATCCGGACGCTGATATCCCACGCGTAAAAGGAAAATGTCCGGGATCGCCCAAGGTCGCGGGTGCCGCGCCATTGGCGGGAGATCGGTAAACCGTGTCCACCTTAAGCCCGGAAAGAGTCTCCGCAATCGATCGCTCTTCCATAAAACCCATTATCGCATTTCAAAAAAGCCGCCGAATGAATACCGAAGACCCACCTTAAGGATTAAGCGAATCTCATCAAGGCGCTGGTCGGCGGGCCAAAAAGCGTTATCGCCGAAATAATCCCGCCGGGATAGACCCAGGCCGGCATCTAGCGCAAATGGCGCAATAGCGCGCCAAGTCGCGCCAACGGCCAGCATTGGCTCCACCACTCGCAAATTACCGTAATGTGCTTGGAAGCGGCTGGACCACTTTAAGTTGATCCTCTTATTTATTTCTGTTTGCGCGCCGAAACCCAAGCTTAAGGCGTCATGATACGAGGGAAAAATTATCTCTTTCTGACCTTGGGCATTGACTTGGAACAATGCCGTGTCCCAAAACAACCCGGAACCTGCCAACTCCGCCGGGTTCCCATCCGCACGAAAACGCGACCACTGGGCCACGCTGGCTTCAAACCAAAAAAACGTGCCTTCGCTTTCCGGGGAGACGACCGCCAATGACCATATGGGCGGCATCAAAACTGTTGAGGCCATCTCCATATTTCCCGATGCAAACGCGTTTTGCGTGCTTTGATAAATCACTTCATGATCCGATGATTCAATGGGCATGGGCGTTTGATAATCCAGCGCCCAATGCCAAGAATCGGCCCTGCCAAAAACGCCGATTTGCGAGGACTCGCCGGTCCAATGGCCCGTTTCTTGAATCCTCCACGCCGAGGAGCCATCGGCAGCCAATAGTTCAAAATCAAATTTCCTCAAGCTTGACGCTGATTTAAAGGCAAAACGCGCCATCAAATTATTTTCATCCAAGGGGAACTCAAGGCTTCCCTCCCACAAACTCATGCGCCAGTCATGACTGTAACGGCTGCGGCCATCCTCCCGGCCGCCAATCCACAAATCTCTATTTTGGAAATCATGAATATCAAAAGACCCGTGACCGGAAAGTCCAAAACAAATATCTTGATCAGCCCAAGGTCGAACCCGTAAACTGGGCAAAGGCAGCGCATTGGCAGCCCAACGGCTGTAGGTCTGATACGGTTCATCGGCGCGAATGAGCCGGGTCCACTCTAAACCCATAGGTTCGCTCCAAAAAATCTCGATCGAACGCTCCCGGTCCCAAAGCAAAGGATGCCCTCGGACCAACGGACTTCCCCAGGGCTCCCCTGCCGACCAAAGGCCGCCGGAAAAATCCCCCCAGTGCCGGGATTCGAGGTAACCAGCGAATGCGCTGCGAGTCGCGAGTTTAGAGTTTAGAGTTAAAAACAATACAAGAAGCCTTAAAAAGCGTATTTTCACCATTTTTAAATTTTGGACTTTCTTGATTACCACTGATAAGAAACCTCGGTCTTGAAATCCCATTTCAAAAGCGTCGCATAGTCGTCACGGTCGCCGGTGTTTTGCGGCACAGAGGGCAAGTCTTCCCGAGCCAATGAGGTGCTGCCCCATTTAACCCACAGGGCGATTCCCTCGCTTGCGCGCTCTTCAAAAGCCGCGGCAAAACGCCACCCTCGCGGCGCGTATGAAGCGAAAAGCGATTGATAAACAATTGATGAAAGCGTGCTTTCTCTCCAATACAGCTCCGGCGTGCTCATGTAGAGATAACGGCTGCCATAAAGCGCCGGGCCAAGGTCGAAATACGCGATTTTTCCATAAAAGCGCCTATTTTCGCCGGCATGATATTTCAGCCGCCAATAAGCCAATTTTCCGTCTGAACGCTCGCCGCGGTCGTTTAAAGACCACGCGCGCGCATGGTCCATCCCCCATAGCTGTGAAAGCCGCTGGCCCCGGCGCTCCCACTGAAGCCGCAGTTTGCGCTCCCCAATTCGCACCACGCGCGGATCATCTCCGGCGTCAACAAAATAAGGATCGGCCTCTAACTCGAAACGCCCATAAACGCTCCAGTCCTTGCTCCAAAGCCACCGGTCATCCGCCCTTAAGTGAAAATTCCATCGGGAATCCGGCGCGCCGCGCGATGAGCTGAAACCTGTAAACTCCGGCGCCAAATTGCGCTCTGCAAAAAAATCGAAACCCGTCTCATGTGTTTTTCCATCCGCAAGGGAGGAAAAAAACAATCCCTCTCGATTACGCGTGCCCACGCCGTCTAAACGGACGCCGTCGGCCCATCGGGAAACAAAATAAGGTGAAAAATGAAAAACACCGACGGATAATTTAAAGGGTTCTTTTCTCCTAAAACCCGCCATCCACGCCCAGGCTTCATGGTTTCGCCACAATGATAGCGCGCCTTCCCAGAAAATCTTGTCCTCGCCAAGGACCCTCCGGAATCCATCCGCGCTGACCAACGCCAAACGATCGCCGCGAAAAAAATAACCGTCATTCTGCCCAAATCCCTGAACATTGGCGCTGTCTATAGGATCAATGTTGCGGTTAAAAGAAACCCAGGCCGCGTCCGCGGCGAAAAGCGAATTTTCCCAGCTTATTTCCCGGCGCCAAAGAACCGCCCGCTCCATCAAGTTGTGGCGTTCGGCCAAAGCAGGGCCATCCCCATATTCGCCGTATCCCGCATCGTCAATCACGGCGTAGTCTTCAAGAAATTTTCCGTCATTTGAAACTTCGCCGTTAAGCGGCGTCTGCGTTAAGGCGACTATATCTTTATGGCCGCCCTTCGACCACTCAAAACCTAAACCGCGCCAGCCGGTGTTTTCATAATAAGAACGGTTGAGGCTGATTTTGGCTTCAGGAGAATCATCGATCCACGAACGATAGGAGACGCCTCGATGCCGCGCCGCGAGTAGTCCTTGGCCCCAGCCCAAAATAAAATCTCCCATGACCAACGAGCGCGAACGATCACGCGCCAAAACTCCCCCATGACGCCACAAAAGTCCAAAATTTTCCGGCATGGCCGGCGGCTCGCCGGCGCCGGTTGAAGTTTCATCCCGGCGAATGCCGATGATGCTGCCTTGAATTTGGCGTGATGAATCATCGCGGCCGACCCAATTAAAAGACGTCCTATTATAAAGGTAAAAAGGCTGAATATATGAAGACTCCGTATTCGTGCCAAAAGTTTCAGCATTGGGCTTATCCGAACGAAAACGCCATACGCTTTCCCCGGACCAAAGGCCCGGCCCAAGACCCAATTCATCCAACTCCCAAAGGTCGGAAAATCCAAACACTTGCTCCCAACGCGATGGCTCTTCCCCGCGTACATTTTCAGCGTGAAGAATAAAGGGCGAAAAGCGAAACGCGAAAATCGAAGCGTAAAGTGCAAAGAAAATCTTCGCCCGTGTCACTGCCCACTCTTCACTCGTCACTCGTCGTTATTCGATCTTCTCTCTCTTTCGCTGTACGCTTCGCGGACCAAATCCAAAATTTTTTCTTTAAAGTCCCGGTTGGTGATGGCAAACAAGTCCTGCCAAGTCTTTGACGTCTCATCCCAAGCCGAGGGCCAAGCAATCCACCAATCCTTGGGGCTTGCGCTCCATTTGCTGCGCATAAGCTTAAAGCGCACGGCGAGCCACTCGTCAAACCAAATCTCTCCCTGGGCCACTTTCAAGCCGCGTTTTGATTTGACGCTACCCAAGCTCACGACACGCAAGGACGGCATTCGGATTTGATTAGGCAGATCGCGGGATTTCTTTTTGGAGCGCTCCAACATTTCGCGAGGGCTTCCTGTTTGATTGCCCTGATCAATGAGCGCTTGCACTTCTTGTAAAACTTGCCCGCGCCCCTGCGGGTTGGAAAAATCAAGCTCCGGGTAGCTCTGGCCGCTTTTTGAAATCGAGGCCGGCAGGCGCACGCTTAAAAATTCCGGATTTAGCGAAGCTTGGACGCCCAAAATGCGCGCCCAGCCTAAATCTAGGTCAAAATGAATAAGCTGCTCTTGGCGCTTGGTAAGCGCAACGCGAAAATCAGGCCGCGACTGGGCTGTTGGCCCGGCGGATAATGCCAGGCAACTCGTTAATATCCAAAATATCATGATCGGCGCCGGATGTCACCGTATTAAACTCATCCCCATATTTGGCAAAAACGGTCATCAGCCCCACGGCCTTGGCCCCGGCAATATCACGCTCGGCCCAATCGCCGATCATTAAGGCCTCGTGAGCCTGCACGCCTAAACGTTCCAAGGCCAGACGAAAGGGCCTGGGCGAGGGCTTACGCTCTTTAGTGTCGTCAAAAGTGATCACCGTGTCAAAATAATGCGCCAATCCCAAGGCCACGATGCGCATCCACACCTGAAGCTTAGGCGCATCGGAAATGACAGCCATCTTAAGTCCCATGCGCGCCACGTCCACGAGCACGGGGTGCACATGAGGATAAACGGCCAAATATGCCTCTTTGGCCCGGCGATAGCCCAAAATTCCGGCCGCCAAAATTTTGTAATCCACACGACCCAATTTCTCCAAAAGCACCTTGTCAAAAATCTGCTGATCTTCGATGCCTTCGCGCCAATAAACCTGGAATATCTCCTCGACAAGCTGCTGCTTGGGCCCCGGAAGCCCGGCATCCATCATCATGTCAACGGCCGCATCCACGGCATTGCGCTTCATGCGCATAAAATTCACCAGGGTGTTATCGATATCAAAAAGCGCCGCCTTGAGCATGGTCCATTGTACCCAATTGCCCGGCTGCGGATATATGCCCGGTGGAATCGGCCGAAAAAATTTTTTGCGCGCCACAAAAATAAAAACTGCCCCCCCCTTGACGAAATTTATTTTTGAGTTATAAATACGGTAGGCCTCCAAAATATTAAAACGGAGTGCCCGTGGAGGGAGAGCGCAAGCTCTCCCCAATTTTTTTCTAATCGTTGAATCGTGAGCTTCGAAAAACTCAATAACCCCATAACCCAATAACTCAATAATTCTTTTTGACGGCGGGGAATTTAAACGGCTGAGGCAAATAGCAGGACCAATGCTGACTCAACGGCTCTTTTTTTCCCCGGCTGATAATGATCTCCATCGGAGGCAGCGCAAACTCCATCATGACCTGCAAACAAGCGCCGCACGGGGTTTTTTCTTGAGGATGGCCGGTGGCGACAGCGATGGCGCGGATCGCTTTAGCCCCATCATGGATAGCCCGGAAAATCGCCACGCGCTCGGCGCAAACAGTAAGACCATAGGAGGCATTCTCCACGTTGGA
This sequence comes from Elusimicrobiota bacterium, assembly GCA_016207685.1. GTDB lineage: Bacteria > Elusimicrobiota > Elusimicrobia > JACQPE01 > JACQPE01 > JACQPE01. The sequence goes on from JACQPE010000110.1 coordinate 6,946, forward strand.
GCCGGTGTATGTGCGGCCATTATCCGCCAGCAAAGCGGCGCCCACATAAAACTTGGAATAAGGCGCGTACGCGTGATCGCGGGATTCTATTGCCAAACGCGCCAGTTTCCTCAAAACTTTAGAGCTCAAGCGGTCGTTGTTTCCGGAAGCCATCAGCGTCCTTTGAAATACTTGCCGACGATGAGCTTGAGTCGTCTCAATGCTTTGCTGCCGGCGGCTTTTTTGGGGTCCGTCACCACAGCGCGCTCAAGCGCGCGCCGGCAAGAACACGCCGGCTCGCCTTGGGTCAAGGCCTCAACCGTGGCCCCGATCACTTGCCGGGCGCGCCCTGCGCCGCCTTTGAGATTTTCAATGACGGCAAAGGCATCCACGGCCTCCTCGCCTTCTCTCCAGCAGTCATAATCCGTGGCGAATGCGACCGTCGCAAAGCACATTTCGGCCTCGCGCGCGAGCTTGGCTTCAGGCAAAGCGGTCATGCCGATGACAGCATAGCCCCAACGACAATTTTCCAATGACTCGGCCTTTGTTGAAAACGCCGGGCCTTCCATGCACACGTAAACGCCGCCTAGGTGAGAAGGGATTCCCAGCCGTTTGCTGCCGTCACCCAAAACACGGCGCATATCAGGACAAAAAGGCTCGGCGAATGACACGTGCGCCACTAATCCCTGACCAAAAAACGTGGATGGCCGGGATCGCGTTCGATCCACCAACTGATCGGGAATGACCAAATCCTTGGGCTTGATTTCTTCCTTCAAGCTCCCTGTGGCGCCAACACCGATGACGCGCTCCACGCCCAACATTTTTAAGGCGAAGATATTGGCGCGCGAATTAATCTCCGTGGGCAAAATCCGGTGGCCCACGCCATGTCTGGGTAAAAAAGCCACGGCCACACCGGAAATTTCCGCTATCGTGATTTTATCCGATGGCGTTCCAAACGGAGTTCGGACGCGAACCTCTTTGACAACCCGCGCTCCGGGCATGTCATAGAGTCCGCTGCCGCCGATCACGCCCAGACGAACATTTTTTAATGGTTGTTTCATCGAATGCCTCGTTTCACTCAGTCTACATAACCTCCAC
>JACQPE010000006.1 GCA_016207685.1 Elusimicrobiota bacterium
CTTAAGATTAGGTCAGGAGTCTCGTGGTCTAGGTGATGTTTATTAGAGTGAGGATTTAGTAAGTTTTTTCTGTTCAACGCTTTTAGTTTTTTTTGGTGTTTGTCCATAATAAATTTAGATTAGAAATAGATTAGGGCCTTGATACACGAGGCTTCTTAGGAAGGGAGTAGGATACAATGAAAAAAATCGGATTAATATTCGGGTTGCTGGCAGGGCTCATGATGATCAGCATCGCCAGCATCCCCGCCGCATCAACGAGCTTTCAGCCCTGCAAGTTTCCTCTTTGCGTCCGGTGAAGGCCGTCCCCTTTTAGGGGATTAGTAGTACCCGCCTCTAATAAGCTGGTGTTTAGAGGCGGGTTTATTTTTATAATTTGATGATGGCGTCAAAAAAATCGGGAAACCCCCATAAGGCCTTGATAGGCATCATCGGCCCCCGTGGGCTCATCGGCCAAGAATTTTTGAGCATTTTGGAGCGCCGGCGTTTTTCCGGAGATGCCGTCCTTGTTTCGACGCAGCCCAAAGGTCGCGGCCGGGTTAAATTTAGAGGAGCTTCACGCCGGGTGTTGGGATGGGAGGAATTTTTAAGCAACCCCCAACCGCTTGACGTTTTGGTGTGCCTGGCCGAAACTCCTTGGTCCAAGCGGCATTTGGATAAATTTTTTGGCTGCAGCGGCGCGATTATTGATGAATCAAACGCCTTCCGGATGAATCCCGACGTGCCGCTCGTTATTCCAGAAATCAACGGCGCCTTAATTGAAAAACCACCCAAATTAATCGCCAGCCCAAATTGCACCACGGTTATCGCCGCGATGGCTTTGGCGCCGATTTTGAAGCAATGGAGTCCCAGGCGTTTGGTGATTGCTAGTTATCAAGCCGCCTCCGGCGCCGGACGCGAGGCTCTTGAGAGATTTGAGAAAGAGTCCAAAGATTTCGCCGCGGGAAAAACCATCTATTCGGCCAAGTTTTCCGCTGTTTTGGCCGGAAATGTGATTCCTCAAATAGGAGTTTTGGGGGGCGAAGGATTTACCGAGGAAGAGGGCAAGGTCATTGCTGAAACCCGAAAAATATTTGACACGGCCGATCTGCCGATTTCAGCGACATGCGTCAGGGTTCCTGTGAGGCGGGGGCATTCGGTGGCTTTGTGGTTGGAGTTGGAGAGACCTATTAATGAGGGCCTGTTGCCGGAGCTGTACACTCAATTTGAAGGGGTTTCGTTGACGCCAACTTATCCCATGCCGGCCTATTGCGCGGGCAAAGAGGGCGTTTTTGTGGGCCGGCTGCGCCGCGATCCGGTCTGGCCCAATGGCGTGTCATTGTGGGCCTGCGGCGATAATTTGATCAAGGGCGGCGCGCAAAACGTTTGGCAGATTGTTGACAAAGTCCTTTCCGGAGGCAAGAACAATGGCTCTATATGAAAATATCCTACAGGCCATTGGCCGCACGCCATTGGTGCGATTGCAGCGTTTGGCCGCGGGCGTGAAGCCTCCGGTTTATGCCAAGTGCGATTATCTTAATCCGGGCGGCTCCGTCAAAGACCGCATCGGCCTTTCCATGATCGAAGATGCCGAGCGCCAAGGAAAACTTAAAGCCGGGGCGACCATTATCGAGGGCACGAGCGGCAACACGGGCTTCGGTTTGGCATTGGTGGGCGCTGTTCGTGGATATAAAATGATTTTTACGATTACGGATAAGCAATCCCGCGAGAAAATCAATATGATGCGCGCTTTGGGCGCGGAGGTGATTGTCTGTCCCACGGCCGTGGCGCCGGATGATCCCAGAAGTTATTATAGCGTGGCTCAAAAATTGGCTGAGGAAATTCCAGGGGCGTATTACCCCAATCAATATGAAAATCCCATGAACCCCAGGGCGCACCAAGAGACGACCGGTCCTGAATTATGGGACGACTCCGACGGCCGATTGACGCATTTTGTCTGCGGGATGGGCACGGGGGGCACAATCTCCGGAGTGGGGCGCTTTTTAAAAGAGAAGAATCCCAAGATTAAGATTATCGGCGTGGATCCGATCGGCAGTTTGTATTACGAGTATTTTAAGACGGGAAAAATGGGCACGGCGCAAACCTATGTTGTCGAGGGTATCGGTGAAGACATTTTGCCGGGAACCATGGATTTTTCCGTGGTGGACGACGTCATCCGGGTCACGGATAAGGATTGTTTTGTCACAAGCAGGCGCTTGGCGCGCGAGGAGGGGATCTACACCGGGGGCTCGGCCGGAGGCGCGGTGTGGGCGGCGCTCCAATTGGCGCGCGGGCTTGGGGACAAGGATTTTGTGGCAGTTTTTTTGCCTGACGGCGGGGGGCGCTATTTATCCAAAATTTTTGATGATGACTGGATGAGGCAAAATCGCTATTGGACCAATGACAATTTGATCACGGCCGGAGAAATTTTAAGGCGCAAGAGATTTGATCCCATGGTGACCACAACGCCCGGTGAAACAATTGTGGTCGCCTGGAAACGCATGGCGGATAAAGATATTTCTCAATTGCCGGTGCTCGAAAACGGCCGGGTGATCGGCTCTTTATATGAAGATAGCCTGACCAAACTCGCTATAGAAGGAAAAGATTTGAAAACTATCGTTGTGCGCGAGGTCATGGGGAAACCTTTACTAAACGTGACGGAAGGAACTTTTGTCGATGAGTTGTTGCGTTTGTTGACCCAGGAAGCCCCGGCCGTCCTGGTGCAAGGGTCGCAAGGGGCGATGGGTGTTATTACGAAGCATGACGTTGTGCAAGCCCTCTATTTAGCCCTTAATACTAATTGATGACAAGGTGAAGAGCGAAGAGCGAAGAGCGAAGAGCAAGAATTCAAGGATAATAAAACCCTACGCCCCAAATTCTTCGTTAAGCACGTTGTGTGTGCATGCGGGCAGCGAGCCCGATCCTTTAACCGGCGCGGTGATGCCTCCGGTTTATATGACCTCAACTTACGCCCAGCAGTCCCCCGGAGTGCATAAGGGCTATGAATATTCGCGAACGCAAAATCCAACCCGGGAGCGCCTGGAAAGGGCGCTCGCCGCCCTTGAAGGCGCGCGGCACGGGCTTGCTTTTGCAAGCGGCTTGGCTGCTGAAGATGCAATTTTGCGCCTGCTTAAGCCCGGAGATCATGTGCTTTGCGGGCGGGACCTTTATGGCGGCACCTACCGGCTTATGAAACGGGTTTGGGAGCGTTATGGTTTAAACTTTGATTTTGTTGACGCGTCAAACGCGCGGAATTTTGTTGGCGCCTTGAAAACGCGCACAAGAATGATTTGGATTGAATCCCCGTCAAATCCGCTATTGTCGGTTGCTGATTTTGGTTTGTTGACGGTTTTGTTAAAGAAACGCCGGAGTGATTTGTTGGTTGTGGTGGACAATACGTTTGCCACGCCCATTTTTCAGCAGCCCCTATCGTTGGGCGCTGATTTGGTCATTCATTCAACGACTAAATATATCGGGGGCCACTCCGATGTGATCGGCGGCGCTGTAATGACGAACCGCGATGAGACAGCCCAAGGCTTGCGTTTTTTGCAAAACGCGGCAGGGGCCGTGCCTGGTCCGATGGACTGTTTTTTGACGATGCGTGGCATCAAGACTTTGGCCCTGCGCATGAAGGCGCATGAGACAGGAGCCGGTAAAGTAGCCCGGTATTTGAGCGAACATTACAAGGTGGAGCGGGTTTATTATCCGGGACTAAATAGTCATCCTGGCCATGAAAACGCCGGCCGGCAAATGACAGGTTTTGGCGGCATGGTGAGCTTTGATATCCGCGGTGACGGCGGCACGGCAACGGAATTTTTCAGCGCCCTCCGGTTATTTACCGTGGGGGAGAGCTTGGGCGGAGTTGAATCCTTGGCTTGTTATCCTTGGATCATGACGCATGCCGCCATTCCCGAGGAGGAACGGTTGCGATCAGGAATCAAGGACACGCTCATCCGGCTGTCGGTTGGCATTGAGAATCCGAAGGATTTGATCAACGATTTGAGCCTGGCGTTGGAGCAAGTTTAAGGCGGGAAAAATGTTAAAATGGTTTCCTAACATGAAGACGACCTTTCCTGAAGCAAAAACGCTTGAAGGACAGCGCGCGTGGCGCCATCTCGACGCCAGGGACAAAGTTTTGGGCCGTTTGGCCACACAGGCGGCCATGATGTTGATGGGCAAAAATAAGGTTTTGTGGACCCCGCATCTTGATTGCGGCGATTTTGTCGTTGTTACCAATGCTCAAAACGTTAAGCTAACGGGAAAAAAGCTGACCCAAAAAGAATATTTCAGCCACTCGGGATATCCCGACGGCAAAAAAATGACATCCGTTAAAAAATTGCTTGCCGAGCGGCCTGAACGGGTGATTGAACTAGCGGTGCGGCGCATGCTGCCCAAGACGCGTTTGGGCCGGAAAATGTTCACGCGGTTGAAAGTTTATTCAGGAGATACCCATCCCCATGGAAGCCAGCGGCCCAAATAAGACAGAACGGCAAGATTTTATTTTAACCACAGGCAAGAGGAAAACCGCCATTGCGCGGACTTTTTTATCGCCTCAAGGCCAAGGCAAATTTGTCGTCAATGGCAAGCCCATGGAGCAATACTTCGGGAATCATCCATGGCAAAAGGCGGCCGTTTTAAAGCCCTTGGCCGTTTCCAAATTGGTCAAAGCCGATGTCCGTATTGAGGTTCGGGGCGGCGGCGTGACGGGACAGGCCGACGCCATTAAACACGGGCTGGCCCGCGCCATTGCCCAGATTGACGGCAAGCTTAAGAAGTTGATGCGGGATCAAGGTTTTTTAACGCGGGATTCTAGGATTGTGGAGCGTAAAAAACCCGGACGTCCCAAAGCGCGCCGCCGATTCCAATTCTCCAAGCGATAAATTAAGAGAGCTATTGTGTCATAGCGTTATTGGGTTACCACAATAACACAATGAACACAATAACGCCGTAACCTGACCATCGGTTATTTCTATGGCGCAACCCTTTAAACCTTCCGAGGCATTGGCACATTTGCCCCCTTATCTTTTTGTGCATTTGATTGAGTTCAAACGTCAAGCCAAGGCTCTGGGCCGGGATATTATTGACTTGGGAATGGGCAATCCTGATCAGTCGACACCGTCGTTGATCGTTGAGGCTCTGCGCGAAGCCGTTCGCAATCCCGAAACTCACCGTTATCCGGCAGGCAAGGGCATTCCGGAATTTTTGGGCGCGGCCGGCCATTATTATGAGCGCCGTTTTGGCGTTAAGCTTGATCCGGACAAAGAAATCATGGCTCTCATTGGGTCCAAGGAGGGCATTGCTCATCTTTTTTTGGCCATGACCAATCCCGGCGATCAAGTCATTATTCCTTCGCCGGCTTATCCAGCGCATACGAACGCACCCTTCATCACAAGAACCAAGCCGCACTGGGCGCCCCTGCTTGAAAAAAACGGCTACCTCATTGATTTTGGCGCTATTCCTGGCGATGTGTTGCGCCGGGCGAAGATCGTGATTTTGAATTACCCCAATAATCCTACTGGCGCGGTGATCGAAGACATGGGATATCTTAAAGAAGTTTTGAAACTTTCCAAGAAATATGGTTTTTTAGTTCTTTACGATAATCCTTACAGTGAAATTACGTTTGACGGTTACCGGGCGCCTTCGATTTTATCTTTGCCGGGAGCGAAAAACCGTTGCGTGGAGATGAACTCTCTATCGAAAACTTATTCGATGGCGGGCTGGCGCATTGGTTACGCCCTGGGTAACGCCCAGGCGATTGGGCATTTGGCGAAATTTAAAAGTTTTGTGGATTATGGCGCACCCATGTTTATTCAAAAGGCGGCCATGGCCGCGTTTAACTCGGATGAAAGCTCTGGAATTGCCGCGACGTATGAAAAACGCAGGAACGCCTTTGTTAAGTCCGCCGCTTCTTTTGCCGGCTGGAAGATTCCTAAAGTTAAGGGCTCCATGTATTTGTGGGCCAAGCTGCCGGCCTGGTCTAAAAAGAAAACCTCATTTGATTTTGTGAAAGATTTGGTTTTTAAAACAGGCGTTTGCTTATCGCCGGGCAGTGGATTTGGACGCGAAGGCGAAGGTTACGTGCGTATTTCTTTGGTTGCGTCCGAAGAGCGTTTGATTGAGGCCAACAGGCGCATCGGTTCCCTGCGTTCTGGGTCTTTGCTGAAAGAGCCTGTTGTCGCGTAAAGCGCCCCTGTTTCGTTTCGTTCATCATACTTCCGAAGTTAAAATTTTTTTTCAAGCGCGCCATGAGAAGGCTCTTTTTGTGTTAGCGGCACGAGCGCTGACGGCATTGGCTGTTGAGGACGAGAGATTGCCCCAGGGACGGCCCGGTGTCTGCCGCGCGCGGATCCAGACCGGATCAAAGGAAGATTTGCTGGTCGCCTGGATGAATGAGGTGATTTATTGGCTTTTTACGAAAAGATTTATACCCAGGCATTTGAGTTTGGGCGTCAATGATGAATTCCACCGGATTGATGTCACGGCGCGCGGGCGTTTCTACAAAATACTTCCCATGAGATTGGAAATTAAGTCGGCAACTTACCATGGCATTCATTGGCGCCGGCGCGTGGGGAAAGTTTCGGTATCCGTGATTGTTGATGTTTAAGCTGGCGTTAGAAAAAATTAACGAGTATTGTTGGGAGGTTCCCCGGCAGGGGGCCATGCGCGTTCCGGCGCGCGTATTTGCGAGCGCCAAAATGCTGGAGAAGATTCAATCGGATCAGGCATTGAAGCAGCTCGCTAATGTGGCGACGCTGCCCGGAATTGTCGAGGCGTCTTTGGCCATGCCGGATGTTCACTGGGGTTATGGGTTTCCTGTGGGCGGCGTGGCGGCCACGGATGCCGAAGCAGGGGTTATTTCGCCTGGGGGCATTGGTTTTGATATTTCTTGCGGCGTCAGACTGGTGCGAAGCGCCTTAACGGCTAAGGAGGTGGAGCCCTATTTGCCGCAGCTGGTGGATAAACTTTTTGAGATGGTGCCGAGCGGCGTGGGAGCCACGGGGCCGCTTCATTTGAATAACGATAAATTGAAACGTGTGTTTGAAGGGGGCGCTCAATGGGCTGTTCGCGAGGGCTACGGTTTGCCCGAGGATTTATTGACCATTGAAGACAGTGGAAGAATTGCGGGGTCCGACCCTGATCTGCCATCGGAGAGGGCCCGCGAGAGAGGCCGTGATCAATTGGGGACCTTGGGCAGCGGCAATCATTTTTTGGAGATCGAGCGCGTGGATGCGATTTATGATGAGGTCGCGGCTTCGGCCTTTGGGCTATTTAAGGGGCAGATGGTTGCGCTCATTCACACGGGTTCCAGAGGCTGCGGCTATCAAGTGTGTGATGATTATCTGAAATTGATGCCCAGGACCAGCGCTTTGGCCGGATACAGGCCGCCTGACAGGCAATTGGCGTGCGCGCCTCTCGTGTCGAGAGAGGGACGTGATTATCTGGCGGCCATGGCAGCAGCCGCTAATTTTGCCCGAGCGAACCGTCAAGTGATCACGCATCGAACGAGAGAGGCGTTTGAAGCGGTTTTGGGGCGCACCTCTAGCCAGATGGGATTGGGTGTTGTTTACGATGTCTGCCACAATATCGCAAAAATTGAAGAATATGTGGTTTCCGGAAAAAAGCGGCGGCTTTGCGTGCATCGCAAAGGCGCAACCCGTGCGTTTCCAGCGGGTCACGAGGAAGTTCCGGAGCGCTATCGAAGCGTGGGTCAGCCGGTGATTATTCCAGGTTCCATGGGCACGGCCAGCTATGTATTAGTGGGAACCCAGGATGCGATGAGTCAGAGCTTCGGAACCGTGGCCCACGGCGCCGGGCGCGAGATGAGCCGGATTCAGGCCGCTAAAAAAATCAAAGGCGAGGCGCTGGCCCTAGAGCTTAAAAGTCAAGGCATTCATGTGCGTACCCCATCGTATCGCGGTTTAGCGGAGGAGGCGCCTTTTGCGTATAAAGACGTCAATGAAGTTGTGGAGGTTTGCGAGAGGTCCGGGCTTTCGAGAAAAGTCGCCCGCATGAGTCCCATGGGCGTCATCAAAGGATAAATGGTAAAAAGTTTTGTTGCCTATGTTGGACATTAAAATTTTGAGGGAAAATCCTGACCGTGTGCGCCGGGGAATTATCAATCGCGGCGGGCGGTACTTGCCGGTTTTAGAAGAGGCGCTTTCCTTAGATTCGGTTTATCGTGCGGCGCTTAAAGAGGTTGAGGCCTTGCGCGGGAAACGCAACGAGGCCGCCAAAAAAATTGGAGCGTTGCGGGCTTCGGGAACGGGAGACGCGGCGCTATTGAAAGAAGCCGAAGCGCTTAAAGAATTATTGCGGCAAAAAGAAAAAGAACTTTCCGATTTGGAACCCAAAATGAAAGCCTTGGCCGTGAGCCTGCCCAACATCCCCGACGAGAGCGTTGTCATCGGCCAAACCGCAAGGGAGAATAAAACCGTTCGGGTTTGGGGTGAACCCAAGACGTTGGGGTTCAAGCCCAAAGACCATCAGGAAATCGGCGAAGGGCTGGGCCTGTTGGATTTTGAGCGCGCTCGTAAGTTATCGGGGTCCCGTTTCGCGCTTTTATGCGGCAGGGGTGCGAAGCTGGAAAGGGCGTTGATTACATTGATGTTGGATATCCATGTCAAGGAGAACGGCTACAAAGAATTTTGGCCACCTTATTTGGTAACTGATGAAACCTTGGTGGCGAGCGGTCATTTGCCTAAATCTCGTGAAGATATGTATCGGATATCAAGAAACGATACCGGCCCTGAACAATTTTTAATTCCCACGGCCGAGGCGCCCTTGGTCAATCTACATAGGGATGAAATTTTAGAAGAGGCTGTGTTCCCATTGGCATACGTGGCATTCACGAGCTGTTTTCGCAGCGAAGCGGGAAGCTACGGCAAGGATATCAGAGGATTGATTCGGAATCATCAATTCAACAAAGTGGAGCTTGTTCGTTTTTCTCTGGCGGAGCAATCCATGGGTGAGCTTGAGGTTCTAACGCGCCAGGCGTGCATGGTTTTAGAGCGCCTAAATTTGCCGTATCGCGTGATTGAGCTCTGCACTGGGGACATGGGGTTTGCCTCGGCTAAAACTTTTGATCTTGAGGTGTGGATGCCTTCGGAAAATTCTTGGCGTGAAATTTCCTCGTGTTCTAATTGCGGGGATTTTCAGGCCCGGCGCGCGGGAATTCGCGTCAAACGCGTCAATGGCAAGAAAGATTTTGTGCATACTTTAAACGGCAGCGGCGTGGCCGTAGGCCGAACGTTTGCTGCGATTTTGGAAAATTATC
>JACQPE010000113.1 GCA_016207685.1 Elusimicrobiota bacterium
CCATCAGCAACCGCATCGAACGCCACTATAAAGGTTCTTCAATCAAAAAGAGTCATGTCTGGCGCAGTCATTGGCGGCGCTCTCGGCGCTTTCCTGGGAATTTTTTCAGCGATAACAGCAGGAGGCGGCCTAGCGCTGACAGCCCTCCTTTTCTACGGACTTATCGCCGCAGGAGCCTGGATGGGCGGCGCAACCGGAGCGGTGATTGATCTTATGGCTGATTCCAATGATATTTCCCAAAATTCGAAATCTTCACCATCATCAGCAAAGAAAGCCTCAAAGGATGATGACGAACCCAAGGGACGGAACAAAGGATGCATTCCCGAACGGCCCACGCCGCGAAAACCGGATCCTATAGACCGCCGTAATCCCAGGGACAGATTTTGAAAACCGCGTCGCCGTCCATTATTTTGGCATGAAAAATATCAACAAGGCGCTCATCGCCATCGTCTGCATGCCAGCCCTGGCAACTGCTGCCATGCGTGGGCCGTCATTGCCTGATGGCGGCAATGAACTCCCCGGGAGCTACGATAAAATATGGACTGACCCGGCAAAAAAATTTGACGACGTTGGCGGCATCGAGGTGCAACCCATGCCCGTAACGCCTCAAACCCAGGCGGATGCTCCAATGCCGGGCGCCATTGCCCAAGCCGATACCAGGCCGGAGCCCCGGCGCAACGCCGAAGAATCCACAAAGGCTCGCGATCTTCGCCGGCAGGCGGACGGAAAAATGACCGCCGCCCTGGTGGCTGGACTCATCGGCCTAGGTTCGGGAGGCGCCTTGGCGGCCGGCTTAACCATCGCACCGGAAATTCTTGGCGCCATCGGAATGGGAGCAGCGGGAGTATTCTTTGGATTTTCACTATTCATGATTTACAAAATGGCCAACATTGTCGTCGAAAATTGGGAAGACCTTACGCTCTTGCCTATCGTGCTCAATTCTTTGGGAGCAGGGGGTGGAATTCTCCTGGGAGCCTTATGTTTGCTTAATCCTCTTGCCGGAGGTATTGCTGTTTCAGCGGCATTGGCTGTGACAGGAATGGCCTTGGCCGGATTTTTGACACCAAGCTCCATAGCAAATCGAAAAAAAGCCAAAGAACTCGAACGGCAACCCTCTTAAATGCATCGCCGCTAAGTTAACTTTAAATTTTCCCACTTTTTTTGATGAAATATCTTCATGCAAAAGACCGTTCTAGCTCTTGACGTTGGAGGGACGAAAATGATGAGCGGACTCTTACGGTTTCGGGGAAGTTCGCCGCCAAAAATTCTCTCCCAAGCCGAAGAGCCCACAACAAAAAAAAATCTGACAGCCGCGAAAGAACAAATAAAAAGACTTCTGGGGAAAGTCGCGCCAAAAGGACGCGGCCAAATTCACGGGATCGGCGCCGCGCTGCCGGGGCCCATTGATTACAAAAAAGGGCTTATGCTCAAAGCGCCCAATCTCCCCGGCTGGGAAGGCTTTGCGATTGAACCTTGGCTCAAAAAAAAATTTAAGCTTCCCGTCAAAATTGAAAATGACGCGAATGCGGCCGCTTTGGGCGAAGCGCTCTGGGGCGCCGGGCAAAACAAAAAAATTATTTTCTATGCCACAATCAGCACCGGAATCGGCACCGGCCTTGTCATCGAAAAGAAACTCTACACCGGATTCACCGGCATGGCCCTTGAAGGCGGCCATCTCACGATTGACCACAAAGGGCGCGCCTGCGGGTGCGGCCTTAAAGGCTGCATCGAGGCGTACGCGTCGGGGCCATCCCTGGCGCGAAGGGCCCATGAAAAATGGGACATGGGCCGAGGAGAATGCGACCCGCCTGCGGTTCTTAAAAAAATAGAACAGGGCGACAAAAAGGCCATATCGCTCATTGAAGAAACCGGCCGCTACCTGGGCATTTGGCTGGGAAATATCATTAATCTCATTGATCCCGAAGTTATCGTCCTGGGTGGTGGCATAACAAATTTCGGACAACATCTCCTGCGGCCGATCAGAAAATTTCTCCCCCTTTTCAGCATCAATCCCAAGGCGAACAAAATCCCCATCGCGATCGCTCAATTAAGACGCGAGACCGGCCTCTTTGGCGCAGCGGCATTGCTGTGCGATAATAGAAATCATGTCTAATTTGTCGAAGATTCTGCTTGAACAAATAATCAAAAAAATACTGGAAGAGGCAGACCCTGATAAAATCGTTCTTTTTGGTTCAATGGCGCGCAATGACGATATGCGCTCCAGCGACATTGATATCGCGCTCTTCGGAGTTGAACGGATGAAAGCGATCGTTATCAAGGATAAGCTCAATGATCAAATCGAGTCGTTGAGGGATTTTGACGTCATTGCTTTTGACTCGCTGAAAAACAAACCTCTTAAAAATAAAATTATTCAAGAAGGGATAACAGTCTATGAACGAAGAAGCGGCCCGCAAGCTGGATAACTTTTCGAACGCTTTGGAAAGGTTTTCTCAAGCGTTCGCCGAAACAGGCTACGCTTTGAGCTTGGACGGCACCATTCAGCGGTTTAAATTTACCTTTGAGATGGCATGGAAAACCATCAAAAAATTTCTTTTTGACGAAGGCATCGAGGCCACGACCGCGCGCGATTGCATCAAAAAGGCCTATAAATATAAATACATTGACAATGAAAAAGTCTGGCTGGATATCCTGGCTGACCGGAATGTTTCGAGCCATGTTTATGATGAGAGCCAGGCCCAAGAAATCTACCAACACATCAAAAATTCATACATGCCTGAATTCCAAAAATTAAAGACCTTCCTTGAATCCAAACTGGCAATAGATTGACGCTTCCCGCCATCGCTCAAAGCCCTCTTCACCTGGGAATGTGGTTCATTGCAATTTCAGGCTCCATGGCCGTTGGCGGGAAGATCCTGCGCCTTTTCCACATGGATGATGCCGGCATAGAGCCCGTGCTTGGGCCTGCGAGTTTAGCGCTGGGTCTCTCTGCCGTTGGATTTGGCGTTTTGGCAGTGGGACAAATGGGGCATTTGTCGCCGCGGTCATTGTGGACGCTTTTTGGGCTGCTGGCAGCCTTGACTTTTATCGAAAGACAGCCGCTGAAGGAATTTTTTTTAATGGGATTGCTTCGCTTCCTTCGCAATGACAAAGAAAAAAAACCATTGACTCTTCTCCTGCGGCTCGCGGCGGCGGCCATTGCCTTGTTATTTTTTCTCAATGCGTACCGGCCGGAAATTTTCTTTGACACGCTGGTTTATCATTTGGGACTGCCGGCAATCTTCCTGTCCGAAGGCCGCACGAATCCGCTCCCTTGGCATTTTTTTAGCGCGATGCCTTTGTTGACCGAGATGATCAGCACATTGGGATTGGGCATTGGAGGCGAGCCTTGGGCCAAAATGTTGAGCTCGACCCTTGGCCTGATCGCGCCGTGGACCCTATGGAGCTGGGGTCAAAAACTGGGCAGGCCGCGCGTGGGACTTCTGGCAGGACTTTTATTTTTGACAACCCCCATCATCGGCCGCAACCTCTTCAACGGCCTCAACGAACCCGCCCTCGCCGGATTTCTGATGCTGGCACTTTATTTCGGCTTCTCAAATTTCCATGATTCAAAACCCGATGCCCAGAGTCCCTCTTTAGGGGACAAAACCCAAAATTCAAAACTTTTCCTCTCCGGTCTTTTCGGCGGCTTGTGCTTTGGCGTCAAATACTTGGGCGGACTGTGGTGCCTGATTTTACTTTTAACAATAATCATTATGGAGATAGCCCGGCAAACCCGCCAAGAGCGGCCCTTGATAAAAAAGGGGTCTACCCTGCTGACCAAAATTATTTTATTTAGCGCCGGGGTTCTCATCGCGGCGTCGCCTTGGATGATTCGGTCTTGGGCTGCTTTAGGCGATCCTCTTTATCCCTATCTTTCAATCTGGCGGGGCCATTATTCCAATCCCGAAGGATGGGCGCATTTCCAATGGGAAGTCCGGCATTGGCAAACCAATTGGCCCCGCTTGCTGGGTGGTTTAGTTGTTATTCTCAAAGGAAGTTTTTGGGATACCTCAAGCACTTATTTTATGGGACCGGCCTACCTTGTGCTCTTGGCGCTTTGTGGAAATTCTTTAATTAAAAACCGGATTGCAGGCCTAGGTCTTTTTGCCATCATGAGTTGGACCGTAGGACTTTGGCAAACTCATTATTTGCGGTATCTATCGCCATTGTTGGCTCCCGTGGCCCTAGGAGCGCTGTGGAGCGTTGACCGCATGGCATCCGAAAAACGCCGGCTCTGGGCAAAAAGGATCGCCGGATTTTTTATAGCCCTCCATATCGCGTGGATGATGCATAGTTTCCGGCGGCGCCTTGATCAAAAAGCCATTTTTGGCCTGCTCGCGCCCGCCCAATACCGGCAGGCGAAGCTGGGCTATTGGAACGCCGTGGAATGGATCAATCGCAATGCCGGACCGGAGGACCGAATTTTAATTTTAGGAGATACAAGATCATATGGCTTCAAGCGGCGGCTTGTGGTTTCCACCGTTCACGACATTCACCCTTTGTCGCATTGGATCGCCCAAAGCAAAACACCGCAGGAGTTAAAAACGAAACTGGCCGCCCAGGATGCGCGCTATATCTTTCACAATCGCGTTGAAGAAAAACGGATTGCCGGCTACGGCATGATGCGACTGGACCCGGATGGTAAAAAACTTTGGGACAATTTTAAAACGCAGTTTCTTGAAGCGGCATTTACGGATGAGACGGTGACGATTTACCGCATTAGGAATTAAACCCAGATTCCGCGGTTGGGCGCGAGCGCCGAAACACGCCGATCGCAGAGCTCTCGGCGCAGGAGGCGCCAGGGGCGCTGATCCGAAAAATGGCCTTTTTGGCTAAACAAAAAAGCGAGAACATGTTTGATGTATGGTCGAACTTTTGTGTGATGGCAAAAAGGTCATTTTTTTGTCGAATGCCGCGATCCAACCGGAACCTGGGTTAAACAGGGGAGCAGGGACGTTGCATGGGGCGCCAATGACCCCTTCCCGACATTCCCAAATTTTTCCCTTTCTAAAGGAATGGAATGTGAAATCTGACCCCTTTGACGCATGTGATGCCTGACCCCAATCCCCCTTCTTTCATTTTTGGGAAAACCGCTCTTCAAATAATCTCTTTGAGAATCTAATAACCGCTGCCCACTCTCGGGGTTCTATGACCGGTTTTATCCATTGCCGCCCTACGCTGGCAGGAACCATGGCATTGAACAGGTTGATTTTCAGTTGATTGATGACCTCATCTTCATATTCGTCCTCTCTTTTGTCCTCCTCCCGATCCTGCTCGAACGTCAGAATCTGCAGATCGGCATGACGAACAACGCGCAGAATGAGCTCCGTGATACAAGGAAAGAAACTTAACTTAAAAGTAGACATCCCGACTTCCTTCGGGTGCTCGCTAAGAGGTTGTCTTAGGTCATCGGTTATCCAGTCCAGACTCTCTTTTATTGCCAATAGAGTTTGCTGGTCCAAGATTGCCTGGCAGGTGGCGCTATCCTGACACAATTGATCTATCTTCGTCAAAGCTGATTTGAGTTTGTTCATTTCAGCGTTGGATGCCCGCGAATCCCATTTTTTTATACGGGCATACCAATCCCATTCAAGAGGCTCATCTCCATATTTTTTTCTCTCTTTTTCTATTCTGTCCCATTGTTCTTTCGGGTAATTTTTTAAGTTTCCGGTTAGTATTTCTGGAAAATCACCTGAACCGGCCGCGATCGCGACGCTCGCGCAAAACAAAATCAATCCGATGACTGCGCCTTGACTCATAAAACCTCCTAACTAGGATCCATTCTAGAATCCACTGTTTTAGGGTAACAGGAGTCTCCCTGAAACACAAGGCCAAGCCATTAGAGATAACCCAGAATAAAAATTCCTGCTGATCCGATCGCTGCGGCGGCCAGAAAAGCGGCGGCGAGATAGCCCATAATTTGACGGAACTCAATTCCCGCGGCGGCCAACAATGGCAGGCACCAAAAAGGCTGGATCAAATCCGTCACCATATCGCCCCAGGCGTAGCTTAAAACCAGCTTTCCTCCTGAAATATGCAACGATCTGGCGGCCTCGATCAAATAAGGCGCTTCAATGGCCCATTTGGAGCCGCCGGAGGGCACAAAATAATTGAGAACGCCGGAATAATAGTAAACAACCAGCGGGAACGTTTCTTTAGTAGCCACCGAAACAAAAGCCGCGCCAACCAATTCGGCAAGGCCCGTTGACTTGATAACCCCATACATGCCGGCGTAAAGTGGAAACTGCATGACGATTCCGGATAAGGATGCCGCGCCCTCTTGCGCGGAATCCACCACGCTTTTGATATTGGGATGAAGTAAAATCGCGGCCATGAAAAAAAGAAAATTAAACACGTTGAGATCAAAGCTCCATGGGCCTTTAATTTTTAAAAGTATAAGATAGGCAATGCCGCAAGCTCCGATGGCCGCGTTAACCAAATAACCCCGGTCAATTTTTTCGGACATAGTTTCTGGCGGCGATAACGGCGCCGTCTCATCGGAATCCACCAATTCCTCGTGAAACCGGTCTAATGCTTTTTCCAAGCATGGTTGAACGGCGTTCCCCGGCCCGGGATGCAATTTCCAGGCGAGCGCCGTCAGCGCGGCCAATGTTACCCCGGACATGGCTAAATTCCATGAGGAAAAAATTGTTTCCGAAAGAGGGACCAAGCCCAGGGAATCTTTTAGAAAATGCCCCGGCGTCGCCGCTAAAAGCGGCGCACTGCCGGATAAACCCGCGTGCCAAAGCGCGCCCAGCCCGAAATACCCGCAAGCGACCAAAAGCGGATAATGAACTTTCTGCGTTCGCAGCGCAATGTAGCGCACCATCACGGAACTGCCCACGAGACCCAGCCCCCAATGGACCCAAGCCAAAGCCATTGACGTGGCGGCCATGAGCGCGCAGGCCCCGGCCCCGCTTGAGGCCATCCCTGAAAAGGCGCGCAACCAGCCTCGAACGAGCGGGCTGCTGGAAATAATATGCCCCGTTAAGAGCACAAGACACATCTGCATGGCAAACGCCAGGAAGCTCCAAAAACCGTTCCCCCACGCCAATAAAATTTCCGTGGGCCCGGCCGGGGTCAACCCCCAGGCCGCGATAAAAATGATCACGGTCAAAATAACAGCCAAGGCAAACGCGTCCGGCATCACGCGCGCCATCCATTGGTTCAGGCGATGGATGCTCATTATGGAAACGATTGAGCGATTTTGTGATTGAGCCAAAAATCAACTCACCGCGAAGGCGGGCTTGAGTTGGGTTTTTCCCTGCGTGTCATAAACAATAATCTGGCCTAAAGATTCAAGGCTGGGGACGATTTTTTGGGCATCGCCGACAATGACAACGCGGGCGCGTTTTGATGAGAAACGGCGGCGGCTGACATCAGCCGCCTCGTCTTTGGTGACGGAGGCGATGCGCTCTCGGTACAGATAAAGCTCGGATAAAGGGAGATTGAAAAGAGCCAGGGACAATAACTTCCCCGTCAAATACTCCTGCGACGCCTGGCTGATGGCATCGGCGCCCTGAAGATAATTTTTCGTCTCCATGAGTTCTTCATCGGAAATCTCATCCTGCTTCATGCGGTCAATCTCGCTTAAAAGTTCGCGTAGCGCCGGCGCCGTCACCGCGGTCGGCACCGCGGCGCCGGCGCTAAAAATTCCGGCTTTCGCTAAAAATTGCAGCCTGCTGGAAGCGCCATAGGTGTAGCCTTTTTGTTCCCGCAAATTTTTATTCAACCGCGATGTAAAAACTACGCCTAAAATGCCGTTGGCCACGGCCAGTGAATAATAATCAGGGTCCGTCCGCAAAATGGAAGAGTAACCAACCGTGATTTGGGACTGTTCGGAGCCAGGGCGGTCAACAAAAATAATATTAGGGGATAGGGGGTATGGG
>JACQPE010000112.1 GCA_016207685.1 Elusimicrobiota bacterium
CTCCAAGAGCACGTCGCCGATACGCATGCGGATCATAAAACGAAAATTAGTTCCAGGTTCCAGGTGGGGGGATGGAAAAAAATCAAAAATTTTGGCTTTTTTTTTCCTATTCAACCTGGAATTTGGAACCTGGAACTTGCAACTCCTCATGTTATTTTTCCAATATCGTCGGGGTCAAAAATACCGCCAACTCAGAATTGATGGTTTCCGTTTCTCGGGACCTAAACAAAATCCAGCCGATAATGGGAATATCGCCCAGCAAAGGAACTTTGCGGATGGTTTTTTCTTCGCTGGTATTCATCAGGCCGCCCAAAACAACGGTTTCGCCGTTGCGCACGCGCACCATGGTTTTAACGGCGCGCGTCACCGGGTCCTTGACCGATGTTGATATCAGCGAATCTTGAACCCTCGTCATTTTGGGCTCAACGATCATCGTAATGTAACCGTCGCCATTGACCTGCGGCGTCACGCGCAGAATAAGGCCTGTTTGCTGGCGCTCTACCGATGAAGAGGTGGTTTGGCCCGAACTCGTGCTCGCCGAGCCGATGGCCTGATTCGTCGTGACGCGGATTTCAGCGGGCTTATTATTCACCGTGGAAATCCGAGGCCGCGCTAAAATTTTACCGCGAGTTTTTGTCACAATGGCCCGCAACAAGACTTGAAAATCATTAAAGGAAACCACCCCCAAGGAAATGCCTCGCTGCTCGTCAATGGGCCCAATGCTGACCCCGGTCGGCGAGGTATAGGCCGAATCAAGGCCCGACAAACTCGCTCCGTCGGAAGCGGTTACGTCAATATCGCTTAAAGAGTTGTGCTTAAAGACAAAATCAGAATACCGCGACGGCCCCACAAAGCGAAAAAGCTCGCCGTCGGCGCCTCCGAACTCAATGCCCAGCTTGTTAAGCCCATCGCTGTTGATCTCAACAATTTGAGTTTCAATGGACACCTGCGGCGATTTTTTATCGAGGTCGCGGATCAAGCCCTCGATTTGGGCGAAACGCTCCGGAAGATCGGTGACAATGAGCGAGTTGGTCCTTTCATCAACGGCGATACGGCCATATTGCGACAACACCGTCTGAATAATCTTAACAATACCGGAGCCGGCCTCCTCGGAGGAACTCGTCGAGCCCTCCGAAGAGCCCGATGATGATGAGCCCGATTCGATATCCAAGGAACTTGAACTCTCATCCTCGCCCGAAAGTTCCTCGATATCAATATCCTGCAACGGAATATAGTCAAGCTCAAATATCCTGGTTACCGTTCTCGGTTGGGTTTCTTTACGCGTCGTGATCAAATAAGTATGGGTCTTCCCCGGTATCTTTTCATAAGCCAACCCTTTAATGCCCAACAGCACGTTAAGCGCCTCTTCCAGGGTAACGCCTTCGAGAAAAGCCGTCACCTTCTTTTGTTCCAAACCCTCGCTCACAATAAAATTAACGCGGGTTTGCTGGCTGATGGCCTTAAGAAACACCGCCAGCGGCACGTCCGACAGGCGAATCGTGATTTTGGCCAATTCCGGCGATAATTTAACGGACTTTTTCCTGCCGCTTTCTTTAGCGGATAAGGATGATTTGACGGCAGGGGCTTCAGGTTTTGCCTCGGAAGCCCTGCGATCCGGTTTTAGCTCCGAGCCAACGGGGCCCGTGATAACAGAAGCCCCCCCCGAATCATTGCCGGAATCATTTTGATCATCAGCGGCTTCTTTCGAAGCGTTCTCATCAGGGGGAGGAGGCGGAAAAACCTCCTCTTGCGCATGAATCATCGGCGGCGTCCAAAACAGCAACGCCAAAAAACACCGGGCCACCGAACATAAACTTCTCACTTTCCCTCCCAATTAGATTGACAATAAATAGATTAATGGAGGATGGCCTTCGCCGCAAGGGGGAAATTTTAAGTGAGGCTACCGGAAGCGGGGTGCGGGTTGCGGGCCGGAACCGAAAAAAAATTATTTTTTCTCAAGAACCAATTTGCGCAACTTGAGATGGATTTGAGCCTGCAATTGGGCCACCTCTTTGGGATCGGGCTCTACCATTTGAGGAAGCGTTAACGCCACCTCTTCCTGTTTGGCCGGAGAAAGGCTTGAAAGAACCTTGCCCGCGATATCAGACTCCAGAGCGCTGATAAAAATGGCGATGCTCCTCGAATTCTCCTCTTCAAGAACCCGGGCCAGCATTTCCGGATCAGAACGTGAAAAAGCGCTTGACAGGTTAATAATCTCCGAAGAGGCGGCTTGCGCCATCGAAGCCAGCCGGGCGCGTGTTTGAGCGCCGACCGCATCGGCTTGAGGCTTGGGCGAAAGCGTCACGTCAATATCATGAGTTCTCGTTTCCGTGGCCAATCGCTCCAGCGAAACGCTGATCCGCTCCGACGACCGCGACAGGGTCAATAATATCAGCAACCCCAAGCAAACAATAATGAAAAACTTAATAAGATCCAAAATCGCCGGCGGCGATAAAAAGAGCTCCTTCCACGCGGCTTTGCGCGCGAGCGTGTAAATTTCAACTTTGTCCCCCCGTTCCACTGAGAGACCCAAAACCCGGGAAGCTAAATTCTCCACCAACTGCATATCAACGCCGCCGGAGCCGCCCTCAAGAACGATCAGGGCGTTTATCTGGGCCGGCTCCAAGGGAGAGCGCCCCTGTTTGACCTCATCAGGCCAAGCATACTGCACATGCAAACCCACCTTGCCCGAGCCGGCCAAACGCTCTAAAAGACCGGTCAATTCTTGCGACTTCTGGGCTTCGTGACTCTGGCGGCTCCAAACGACCATCGGCGACATGGCATTGGACATCATTGCATCCTGCGCCGATGAAACCTGATCCGACAATTCGTTCGGCGGCGGCGCCGATGAGTCCATCTGACCAAAAATACCTGCGGCAGGCCCCCAGGATATCAACGCCGCCGAAACAAAAATTTTCATATCGAGTTTATATCGTTTCATGCCGCACTCCTTCATGCCATCACTCATTAGCAACCGGCTTGGAAAACAATTTCCCCCGGAACTTAAACGTCACCTTATGTTCGCTGATTTGGATAACCTTGCTGCCCGCATAGGTATCGCCCATTTGCAAAATCTGATTATTAATAATCACGGACATGCCGTCATCGGTATGCAACACGCCTTGAATTTTAATTTTCTTCTTCGCCAGTTCAAACGGATCATTGGCTTTTTGACGCGCCAATTCTTGTTCACGGCTTCTGCGTTCTTGCTCTTCAAGGTCCCGTTTTTGTTGAACCAAATGCCTCGTCTCCTCCGGAGTCATCATGGGATCCCTTGCGGTTAACGGTTGGTAGCCGGCTTCTAAAGAAACCGGAGGTGCTGCAGGGGATTTCTTGTCCGGCAAGGAACCCGCAGGCGAAGAAACCGCCGCAGGCGCCTCGCCGGCCGCATCGGCCAAAGTCTTCGCGGATGGTGAAACAGCCGCATTGGCATTTGAAACAGATGATTCTTGTTTTGAGGCGGCGCCTCGATCCGGCGCAGAACCGCTAGGCGGCGCATTGTCTTTCTCAGGCCCCGATGAAGCGGCCGCCGTCGGCGCTAACGGCATTTTTTGGGCCGCATGGGCAGGCACTGGCGCCATTGCGGAGCCGGGACCGGCGGCTGCGGCCGGACTCTTGCGCGGCGAACTCTCTCCGGGCCTTGGCGGGACCGGCCAAGCCTGCTCTGCCAACCCAACGGCGGCGTTGCGCGACGGCGCATCGGGCGTATCGCCCCAAGCGCCGCTCTCTTTTTCACTGCGCAACTCCTCTTGCGACCCCTGACCTTCGGCCTCCGGCGCTTTCTCTAGCGCGATGGCGTTGGGTTCCTCCCTGTTGGATTGAGCCGGCTCCGGAGCTGCCGGAACCCGGCCTGCGCCCAATGCTGAAAGCCCCAACGCGCTTCCATGGGAAATACTTTTAGCCGGGGCTCCCGATGACATGACCCAAGTTGCGATCTGGGCTTCGGATTCGGCGCGTGAGCCAAAAAAAGTCAAAGAAAAAAACCAAATGATTAGGCCCAACAAAAGCAAGGAGCTGCTGAAAAGGCCGATTTCAACAAGGCCGATGCGTTTCATCAGACTCCCTCCATTCCATCCTGATTATGTTATATCACAAGAAACCCCATTCGTCCAAAGGGGTCCTCTGATCTCGCTATTCAACCGGATTTGGCTGCCGCAGGCGGCGGGGACTCCATCAGCGTAAATACCTCCAAACGGACCGCTAATAAAATTTTGCCTCCCGCTTGCATCTCGCCCATGCGCTGGAAACCCAAATCAGCGATGCCAATAAAGGGTTTACTGTTTTCGATCCGCGCGACAAACCTGCCCAAGTCATGATAAGAGCCGCGCAATTCAAAGGACCCGTCTTGCCAGGAGATTTGCCCGAATGATTTGGGAGCGCCGGCCTGATTGGAAGCGACAAGCTCAATATTCGTATCTCTGGAAATCAGGGCCACCTGCTCTTGAAGCCACGTCTTGGCGTCTTTGTTGGCCGGCAACAGCGCATCGCCTTTGGCCTTGGTCCACAAGGCCAAAATTTCCCGGTATTCGGCAACTGTTTTGGCTCTCGACTCCATGTGGAGGATTTGCTCCTTTGCCTGAGCGACCTTGCCGCCTATGGAGTTAATCCACATGAACCCCAAAAAACAAATGCCCGCGATCGCTCCCGCCGGAATCACCAGCGACTTATCTTTAAATCCTTGATCAAATCCCTGGTCATAAAACCAATTTTCCAGACGCTTAGCCTGGTCAACGAATTGTTGAGGATTAATTGGCAATTTTGGCATCTGACTTAAAATCAATGGAAAACGACAGCACCGACGCTTCGCTGGCGGCGGCGACGGCGCCTCCTCGCGAAGACCGGCTCGCGCGCCCAGGGTCGACTTTTTGAAATGAAATATCCGTGACTGGAAATTTTTTAGAAATCACCGAAACCTGCTTGAGATTCTTTAAAAATTCCTGAACCGCGGCGGAATCCGTTTGAGAGCCTTTATTTTCGACCCGGCCGGTCAAAGATAAAATCACGCTGTCTTTCCGTCCCGAGCCGGGTCCCAGTTCAATACCGGGCGAGGAGTAATTGAATCCATCAATCCATACTTCAGAAGGAATTTGATCGGCAATGGCCTGAAGCGCCAAAGTTAAATAAAATCGCCCTTGAGGCGCCAATGCCGATCGCACGACATTAACGGATTGTATCTTGGCCATGGCCAAACTCTTGATGGCATCGGCATCCTTGTCCCTGATTTCAGGCAAACCCGACTCCATGGAAGCCGCCATGGTTTGCAAACGACTGTCAAGGCGCCGTGCCGACATCTGACGCAACAAACCTAAAGCTACCATCACGCCGGCCGCCACGGCAACGCCGGCCCAAACCTTCTTAATAATCTGTTGTTTGGGCGGAATCTCAAGCATTAAACGCGCCAAGTTCAGCCCATGGGGACGCGTGGCCTCCCCGGAGACTGCCAAAACCGTGCCCAATGCCGCCAAATCAGGCCAATCCGATGCCTCCACC
>JACQPE010000114.1 GCA_016207685.1 Elusimicrobiota bacterium
CAGCGCGGCAACTGGAGAAATTTTTAGTTGAGAATCCATCGAGCTCCTGGCATTTTTCAGCCGGCTATAAACTGGGCGTCGCCTTGTTTGCCGAAGGTAATGCCGTCGCAGCGCGGGAGGCCTGGCAGTCGGTTTTGGAATCCGCTTCTGTGGATGGCCAAGACAAGGATTTGGCCCGGCGGCGCGCGCAGGAATCCGGAAAAAATGCGGTATTAACCCCTGTTGAGTCGGCGGCCAACAAGGAAATCGCTCCCTGGGCGCTTTATCTCATTGGGGAAAGTTATCTTCAAGAGAAACGTTTCCGTGAGGCGGGATTAGCTTACGCCAAAATGGCCGCAACATGGAATGAGCACCTATTGGCCGGATATAGTCTTTTTCGTTTGGCGTGGTGCCTGCGCCAAGAAGAGGATCAGGCGGCGGCTCAGGGAAATTTAATACGCTTGATCGAGAGTTATCCTAATCACCCCATTGTGCCTTATGCGCAGATCATGCTGGGAAATCTTATTTTAGGCCGAGGCCGCGTGGCCGAGGCCGCGCGTTATTACCAGGAAGCCGCCGATGCCATGATGCCCAAAGATATCGGCGAAGCCGCCCTGGCGCTGGCTTTTCGGGCGAATTATGGAAACAGCAATTATGATTCGCTTGTTTCCGCTTATAACCTTAGTCTCAACAGCTACCCACCAACGGATAAGGTTTGGCGGGCCTGGACGCATCTTTATGTGGCCGAGGGCTATTACCGGCGGGGACATTTTTTGCAGGCCCAAGAGGCTTATAGCGTTATATTGAAGCAGTACCCGTCATCACCCTGTTGGGTTCAAGCCCTGGATGGTTTGGCTTGGAGTCTTTTTAAGCAAGGCAAATATGACTGGGCGCTTAAAGAGCGCGAGCGGCTCGCTGCAATGCGCGATGATGAACGGGTTTCTAGGGATTTGCTTGAGCGTAATGCTTACGAGAAGGCCAATATTCTTTTTAATCTCAAGAAATACGCCCAGGCTTTGGAACAGTATGAGCGTTTTATCGCCGCAAGCAAGGATGCCGAACTTTTGGCGCAGGCTAAGTTCCGCATGGGTCTTTCTTACACCCATCTTGGGTATCATGGGCAAGCGATTGATGTTTGGAAAGAGATTTCTCGCGATTATCCCGAGTCGCCCGCGGCGCCTCAAGCGTTATGGAATGTGGCCGACACTTACTTTCGGGCCGCGCAATATGATCAGGCGATCGGCCATTTTCAAGAGCACATGAAGTCCTTTTTTAAGGAAGGGAAGGAGCCGCAGGCCCGCCTGCGCATCGCTCAGAGCTATTACAATAGCCGGCGTTACGCTCAAGCGGCGGAGGCTTTTCAGGCGCTCATTCTAAACCATCCGGGCACGCCGCAAGCCCAGGAAGGGTTAAATTTTTTGACCGCGATTCTTGATATGCCCGATGATCGTTCGCGCGCGCGGGAAACGCTGCGCCATGTGGCAGGGTATTTCGGCGGCGCCAATGAAATGGGAGCGCAAGCGCAATTTTTCATCGCGCAGAGCTACTTCAATAACCAGGAATTTGCGCGCGCTGCCGAAGATTTGGAAAAAATGGGCGCCGGTAATTTACCGCCGGAGCGTCTGGCGGACCGGGAGTATTATCTAGGAGAGTCTTACTACAAAGAGAATCTTTGGAAGCAGGCCGGAGGCGCTTTTGGCCGGCTTATTGAGAATTTTCCCAAGGACAACCGGACGCCTTTTGCGATGTATCGCCTGGGAACATGCTATTTCAAGCAGGATAGTTTTATTGAGGCCTCGGCCGCTTTTGAAAATTTGGCGCAGAAACATCCGGCGAGCGAATATGCCTCCGGCGCGCTTTACAACGCGGCGCAATCTTACAAGAGCGCTCAAAATTGGCTCAAAGCCGAGAATGCTTTTATTTTTTATATTCAGAAGTATCCTGAAAAAATTCTTGAAACCGGCGTGCGTGAAACTTTGGCGGAAGTCTATGAGGAACAGAAGAAATACGCCCTGGCCGTGGCGCAGCTGGATCTCGTTCGGCAGGGGGAGAAAAAAGCCGAGGCCCGCCCCAAAGAAGGCTCCGGCGTATCCGGCGGAAAATGGGGGGAGACCACGCTGCGTTTGGCGGGATTGCATGTGCTTGACGGCCAAGAGGCTTTGGCCATGAAAGAGTATGAGGCCATGCTCGGCCAGTTAAGCCCGCGTGATTCTTTTAGAACAACGGCGGCCGTGCGATTAGGCGAGCTTTACGAAAAGGCCGAGCGCTGGAAGGACGCCGTTAAAGTTTATGAGACTTTAATCCGCGAATTGAGCAAGCCCGAAACATCCCAGGCCGCGCGGGCGCGCATCGAGTACTTGCAGGCGAATCATTCCGATGTGTTGGCGCCGGCAAGCAAGGAACAGTCCAGGCCCCGGAAAACGAGGTGAAAAATTGTGAATTTTGAAATTAATTTTTTGGAAATTTTAAAAACAAGCTTCACGCTCGCCATTTTATTCGGCTGCTCGATGGTGATGCTCGCCTTTGTTTTAGAGCGCTGGCTTTATTACCGCAAGGTTCGTTCCAACGGGGCGAAGTTTATCGAGGGCCTGCTCCGGTTGTTGGAGGAAGGGAGATTTGACGAGGCGCTGGAGCTTTGCGAGCGCTGCCCAGGGCCCGTGGCGGCCGTGGCCCATGCGGTTATTAAAAATAAGGGTAAGCTCCGCCGTCATATTGAAGAATTGGCCCACGCGGTGCGCATGGAGCAGCGATTGGCCTTGGAGCGGTATTTGGGAATTTTGGGAACTTTGGGCAATACAGCGCCCTTCATCGGACTCTTTGGGACGGTGGTCGGCATTATTAAGGCATTCCATGATTTGGCGCTCTCCGGCGCCGCGGGGCCCAGCGTGGTCGCGGCCGGCATCTCCGAGGCGCTGGTCGCGACAGCCGGCGGCTTGGCTGTGGCGATTCCGGCGGTCATGACGTATAACTATTTTTTAAAAGTCGTTAAGGATGTGGCCGTGACCATGGAAATGACGCAAATTCGCGCGCTTGTTTACATCGAAGGAAGTGATCGTTCGCCATCTCTCTGACGTATGCATTCCAATTCTGAAGAAGGTCCGATCACCGATATCAATGTAACGCCGCTTGTCGATGTGTCGCTTGTTTTGGTGATTATTTTCATGGCCGTCGCGCCTTTTGTGCTTCAGGCGGGCATTAAGGCCGTTGATTCCAAGACCGGCGCCGCAGAAGGCAAGGCCGCCATGGATAAAAATGTCAGCGTCATTTTGGAAGCTTCGGGAGCGATCATCATTAATGATCGGAAGGTCAGCTTGGAGCAATATCCGGATGCGTTAAAGAGAGCTCTGGCAACAAGCCAAGACCGCCTTGTTTCCGTCGCCGCGGATCCTTCTTTAAGCGTGGGAGCCGTGGTCGAGGTATTGGATATTTCCAAGCAAAACGGAGCAAGGAAATTGGCGATTTTGAGAAATGGCGAAGGAAGTGATCTCTGAGGTATGCATTTTAACTCCGAAGACGATCTGGTTACGGGCATTAATGTGACGCCATTGGTGGATGTTTGCCTGGTCCTCGTAATTATTTTTATGGTGACGGCGCCGATTTTAAGTCAATCCACTTTAGCCGTGATTTTGCCCAAAGCGAAGACTCGTGAGGGCGAAGAAAAATCAAGCGTTACCTTGACGATCACCGGTGATGGCCGCTGGGCGGTCAATGAAACCGAGTATCCTTTGGAAAAATTGAAGACTGTTTTGCCTGCTAAAATCAGCGAAACAATTGACCGATTGGTCATTGTTCGCGCCGACCGCGAGGCCCGCCACGCCCAATTAATGACGGCGATGGGCCTGGCCAAAGAATCCGGAGCCAGGGCCATTACGATTGCTACGGAGCAGAAATGACCATATTAAGAAGCCCAAAGTCCGAAGTCCGAAGTCACCGAAAGAAAAAAAATTTGGACTTCGGATTTTGGACTTTGGACTTTCGCGCTGGAGGCGCGAATTGATGACCACGGCTGTTGATGTTCGCCGGCTTCAGGCGGCTTGGATTCTATCAGTGGGATTGCATGTGCTGGGGTTTTCGATGTATTTTATCTGGCGCGAGAAATCCGGGACGGGATTGGAAGTCGTTGACAGCGTTGATTTTATTGATTTGATCCCCGAGGAAACGGCGCAGCCTCCGGTTGAGGAAAAGAAAGAGCCCGCATCTTTTTTGGATATGGTTAAGCAGACATTGACCAAGGTTCGTCCCCAAGCGGCGCTCGAGGAGCCTTACCCGCCGCCCAAGTTTCAACCGCAGGATTTATTAAGTGAGCCGCAGGCGCCCAAGCCAATTGATCTTAAATCGGGACTCCAAACGGCAAGACCGGAAATTTCTTTAGAGGGGGGCAAGACTTTAACGGGAGCCCGATTGGAAGAGGCGCCGGTTAGCTTATTCTCAAAGTCCGGCGCGTCAAAGCGAACATTAACCGAAGCCCCGATCGCTTTAGAAGAAGTGGGTTCGGTCAAAGCGGCGCGTCCCACGATACCCACGGAGCCGTCCATCACGCTTCGCGGCGCATCGAGAAGATCGCCTCTGATGGAGCAATCCCTCGCGGCGCCCGTTGCTTCCGGCCGAATCACAGGACCGGCGGCTATGCAAGAGGCGGCGCCTGTAGTGTTGAAACAGCGTCAAATTCAACAAGAACCGCGATTATCCGCCGGCGCTGAAGGAGAAAGTTCCGTAGCTCTAAATTCTCGAAAGAAATCGTCATTAGCCTCCGAGGCATCGAGCGCTAAAGATTTATTTTCCACGGCTTCGAGTGCTAGGCAAAGCGGCCCTCCGGCGGGGGTTTTAGAGCACGCAACAAAAAAAGCCGTAGAAATTTCAGGCCCTATCAGCAATCGCAAAATTTTAAAATCACCATTGCCGGAATACCCCTCCTCGCTCGCCAAGGAAGCCATGGCGGCGGAGGTGACGATTCAGTTTTGGGTATCTGCCGAGGGGAGGGTCCGTGATAAGATATTTTTGCAAAAAACTTCTGGATTCAAAGAACTCGATGAACGGGCGGTGCGCGCATTAAAAAATTGGCTTTTTGAGGCGTCGCCGGACGCGCCCGATCAATGG
>JACQPE010000122.1 GCA_016207685.1 Elusimicrobiota bacterium
GTGGGAGATTGCTCCGCCCTGCGGAACAATCTCCCAGGGTAATCCGGCGCGAAGCGCCCCCCGAGCTCTGCGAGGGAGATTCCGCAACTGCGGAATCTGGGGTAAGTCCGGCCAAAAACGCATCCTTCACAAAAACGTAAAATAGGAATACATTTTGGAAGAAATGCTTATGGGAGCTTCGACATTATCAATGGAAAAACCGCCGGCCCCAGAAAAACCCTACCAAAAATTTATTGAGAGCCTGCGCGCCCAGCTCAATAACCAGCTGCCTATGCTCTCAACGCATGACATTGAAGAAACCTTCCCCTGGGATTGCGTGAAGGCTTTGGCGCCCTGGGGCGTCTGGGGCATGATTTTTCCCAAAAAATACGGCGGGCTTGGTCTGCCCCATGAGATTTACGTTCAAGCGTTGGAAGAATTCGGAGCGGCCTGTTCATCATTGGCCCTGACTGCCGAGTCGCACAATTCGCTCTGCGGCAACACCATCCTGGAATTCGGCACCGAAAACCAAAAATTGGAATATTTGCCCCGCATGGCCCAGGGTGAAATCATGGGCGCCTGGGCGCTAACCGAGCCCAACGTGGGTTCAGATGCCAAAAACATTGAAACAACGGCCGTCCTGAAAAACGGCCACTGGGTATTAAACGGCTCCAAAACATTCACCACCCAAGGAAGCGTGGCGGGCGTTTATGTTATTTTTGCGGTCACCAATCCCGGCGCGGCCGATCAGGGCATCTCCGCGTTTGTCGCGGAACCGGGGAAAGGCCTTGAAATTGGAAAAAAAGAAAAAAAGATGGGTTTACGCGCCTCGGATACGGCGCAATTGCATTTGATTGACTTTAAAATTCCTGAGCATAATCTTCTCGGAACCCTAAATCGCGGATTTCAAGCGGCTATGAAAATTTTAGACGCCGGCCGCGTGGCTATTTCCGGCGTCTCTTTGGGCATGGCCCGAAGCGCGGTCGAACACGCCATCGCGAGCATCAATGCGGGGCGCACTAAAATTCCAAACCTTCACCAACGCCACCAGGAAAGCCCCGGCGCCGGTCTTACGGTAGACCGTAAAATGATCTCCCACTGCAGCAGCCGCCTTCATGCGATAAGGCTGCTCACGCTTTTTGCGGCCAGGCTCTTGGATCAAAAAAAGGCCTACAGCCTCTATGGTTCCATGGCCAAACTTCTCTCCGGAGAGCTGGCCATGCAAACCACGACGGATATGCTGGACTTGATCGGTCTCGATGGGACACGATTCCAAAACCATGTTTCCAAACTTTTTCGGGACGCCAAGCTTTATCAAATCGGCGAAGGCACCAGCGAAATCCAAGGCCTGATTATCTCGCGCTATCTCTTGAGCAATCCGGGTCTTCTACGAAAACCTCCCGAAACCTAGAAGAAACGAATCTGGACCATGGAATACAAAATATGGAATGTTGAATGTTGGAAAAACAAAAAAACATCTAAAATTTCGTTTCGGCCAATACTCTATATTCAACATTCTATATTCATTCTTTTTCGCTCTTCACTATTCTGAATGGAAGTCTCGCACGAAAATCCCAGATCGCTGCAAGCTGGCAAAACTTTGCTCCTGACAAGTTTTATTACCCTGGGATTTTTCTTTGTGGAGCTTGCGGGCGGTATATTAACCGGCAGCCTGGCGCTTTTGGCCGATTCCTCGCACATGGCAGGGGACTGCCTTTCGCTCCTGGTGGCGTGGTTCGCTAGTTACCTGGCGCGCCGGCCGCGCAATATCGCCAAAACCTACGGCTACCATCGCGTGGAAGTTCTGGCGGCTTTGGGCAACGCGATGGCCCTATGGGTCATCTCCGGATTTATTTTGGCCAATGCCATTGAGCGCTTCCGGCGTCCTCCCGAGGTTCTCATTAGTCCCATGATCATCATTGCCGCAACCGGATTAATCGTCAATATTATCTGCGCTCTAATTTTGCGCCGGGAATCCAAGGGCAATCTCAATGTTAAGGGCGCCTATCTTCATGTGCTCTCCGATATGATGGGCTCTTTGGGCGCCATCATCGGCGGCGTTACCATGAAACTAACAGGGAGTTATTGGGCCGATCCTTTGGTGAGCGGTTTTATCTGTATCTTACTTTCCATTAGCTCCCTGCGTCTGATGATCAACTCCCTGAACATCCTCCTTGAAGGGGTTCCGGGGCACCTTAATGTCAATGAAATCCGTCTTGAACTTCTGGCTGTTTCAGGGGTTGAAGATATTCACGACCTGCATGTCTGGAGCGTGGGCTCCGGTATGGACATGCTCACCGGCCACATCACCGTCAACAGCCAAAACCAAAATCAGGTTGATGATATTCTAAATCAAGCGAGCCGGCGCCTCAAGGAAAAATTCAACATAGAACACACGACGCTGCAACCGGAACAAAAAACGTAAATTGGGGTCACGCAACGCGTGCGCTCGGGTCGGCTTCAAGTCCTAGCATTAGCCGGCGAGAGGACTTGAACCCCCAACCTTCCGCTTACAAAGCGGTTGCTCTACCATTGAGCTACACCGGCGTTTTGGAAAAACAGCGATCATTTTTATTATAAACCAACCAAAGGGGTATCAGTTACGAATTGTGAATGCAAAAAAATTGAAGTTTTTCTCTTTCCTGTTTTTAGCTCTCAACTCGCAACTCTCAACTCGCAACTCTCATGCGGCTGGGCTTGATTGGCAAACCAGCTTCGAATACTGGAATTTAAGTTATTTCTCTCCATCGAGTATCTACCGCGCCGGCGCCTCGAAGCGCTGGGATGCCGGAACGCTCTCGATCGAATGGTCGCGCACCGGTCGCTTTGGGTATCAAGACAATACCTTCGCGGCCGGATGGTCCATGAAAAATAACGATTGGGGCTGGAGTCTTCAAGGATCGGCAACGCCCTTGGCCGATGTCATGTACCGCCACAATGAAACGGCAACGCTGTATCTGCCCCCGTGGCTCCCTCGCGTCGAAACCTATGCCGGTCTCTCCTACCGCCGGTACAACGAATCGCGCATCGGCGATGGTTTTGCGGGGGCGCTCTATTATCTTCCCAGGGGTTTTGAGGTGTTGGCGCGCGGCGGGCGCAGCCGAACGGCGCTTGTCGATTCATTGACGCCCGCCCAATGGAGCAACTCCTGGTCTTTAGAGGCCGGATATTCCCCGGCCGATGGGGCGCGCGTGTACGCTTGGCGGGCCGGTTGGAAGGAATTTGTTGAATCCGGCCTGGAATCCTCGGGCGAATTTAAATCTGCCGAAAACGGTTTGGGGCTTTCATGTCGAAAGCATCCGCTCGCCCTGCGGTTTTCTCTCGCCTATGAAAAACGCTCCACCGCATCTTCCATCCATAAGACTTCCATCGGCCTGGATTGGAAATATTGAAACATCCCCTGTAGAAATTTTCCTTTATACATTAAACTTAACGTAACATGGAACTCGCCTTAACCATTGCCGGAATCATCTTGATCGTCGCCGTAGGCGGCGCCGTCGTGATAACAGGCGCGCGCCATCTCTTGTCGTTCTGGAGGGTGCGCCGCGCCGCGAGCCGCCGTCAAGCCTGCGTCGCCCTGCTTCAAAACCTAGCCCAGATGAATGAATCTCAAGTCAAAAATCTGGCTCTGCGTATCAAATCTTCCGCTTATCTTGATCTCGCGGAAGGCGTGATCGTGGAAATGATAAAAAACGCCGCGGATACGGCATTGCGCCTCAAGCTGGCTGATCTTTATAACGCCCTGGGACTCATTGAACGCATCGTTTCCGATTTGCGGGAATCTAAAAGCTGGACGGCGCGCGCGCAAGCCGCCCAAAATCTAGGCTTGATTGCTCACCCATCGGGAGTGCTTCCGCTCATCGCCTGCCTGCAGGACAAGACGGAAACTCCTGAGGTCAAAAACGTGGCGTTACGGTCCCTGGCCGCGTTGCGCGACACCCGCGCCATTGAGCCGCTCATCGAAGCGCTGCGGGACGCCGACGCATCCGCCGGTCAGCCCATTACGGATGCGCTGGCGCGCCTGGGTCTTGAAGCTGTGCCGCCGCTTATCGCCGTTCTTCAAAATTCACAACTGGAAGACCAGCGTTATTGGACCGTTAAGGCGCTCTCTCGCCTGCAAGCGCCCCAAAGCGGCCCGGCGCTTGTTGAAGCCCTTAAGGATAGAAGTGAAAAAGTTCGCGAAGCGGCGGCTGAAGCGTTGGGAGAATTAAAGCTTCCCATTGCGGTTCATCCGCTCAAAGAAGCGTTACTAGGGGACCCCGTTCCCCTTGTTCGCGAAAAAGCGGCAGCGGCCCTAGGCAAAATCGGCGATGAGCACGCGATGGAAGCGCTCAAACGCGGCTTGGCGGACATGGAATACAGCGGCCGACTCAAAGCCATGGAGGCCTTAGAATCCATGGGAGCCAAATCCATCCCCTTATTCTTGGCCGCGCTTTTTGAGGCCAACGATGCGCGCATGGCAGGGCAAGCGGCGGTGGCTTTAGAGCGAATGGGAATCGTGGAACAAACCCTCGAAGGGTTTGTCTGCGACAGTCCAGAAATAACATCGGAACAAGCCCTGCGCCTCTTAGCGCGCCTGGCTCAATCCGGCGCCACCCAAACCCTGGCGCGCGTTCTGCGCGAACATTCTGATTGGCGCCGGCGCGTTGGGGCGGCTCGCGTTTTTCGCGAAGCCAAATATCCGGCCACGCATGAAGTTTTAGTGGAAGCCGTTTATCACGACCCCGAATGGAACGTGCGCTTGGAGTCGGCTCGCGCCCTGGCCGCAATCAAACATGCCGCTTCGCTGCCTGCCATTGCTCATGTCTTAAAACAAAAGGGCGAAGGGCGCGGCATCTTGCTGGTGGACCTCGCTCAATATCCCCAAAACGTCCTCAAGGAATTCATCGCCGATATCTCCCCTTTGACCAAAGACCTGGACTATGAAACGCGTTTGGCCGCGGTGTCGCTCTTGGGCGTCGTGCAACATCTAAAATCGGTAGGCCCTCTCATCGCCTCCCTAAATGACGGACGCGCCGATATTCGCTGCAAAGCGGCTGAAGCCTTGGCGTACCAAGCCGAACGCTTAATCGAAGGAGCGTGGCCGGATTTAAGGGCAGCGCCCGAGGCCGCCGATATCTCGCAGCAATCGCTCCGTCTTAAACACGAAGCCACTCAAGCCCTTCTTAAAATTTTAGTCCAAGATACGCAGCTTAAAGCGCGGATTGCCGCGGCTCAGGCTCTAGGCTTTTTTCGCGATCCTGAAACCATCATCCCCCTCGCCCAATCCTTCATCACCGCGGATGAATCCTACCGCGACGACATTGTCCGCGCTCTTGTCCAAATTGATCACGAAGAAATCCTTCACAGAGTCAACGATCTCTTGGCGCTCCGTCATCCCAAAGCCCGCGCCGGCGTGGCATGGACCCTGGGAATGACCGGAGATTTTGAGGAACTCGAACACTTAAACGAATTCCTAAATGATGAGGACGCCATGGTGCGCGCGGCCGCGGCGGGAGGCATGGGCTGCATGGCTCTGCCTGAAGCGGCTCCGATTTTGATCGAAAGATTGGGCGATCCCAATGAGAGAGTTCGCGCGGCGGTCGTCAATGCGCTCTCCAAATGCGGCGATTCGGGGGCCGTTGATCATCTTCGGCGCATGCTGGATGATCCCGATTTGTTCGTGGCGGCCCGAGCCGCGCTGGCCATCGGCGTTCTTGGCTCAAAATCAAGGGATAGACAAAATCCGGCTTCCCTCTTAAAAGCCTGGAAAGAAAAAATTACCGACCCCATGTGCCGCGCCGCCTCGCTGATCGCCTTGGTGCTCCTTGAGGAAGACGCCGTTTTTAAAGAATGCCTGATCCTCTTGACGCAACCGGGCCAACGGGATTTATTAAAAAAACAGCTGGCGTCCTTAAGCCCTGCCATGCAAAAAAAATTCTTCGGCTTGATCTCCTTTGATCCGCGCCTTATTTTTGAAGAAAGCGCCAGACTTGAAGACCTGGCCGCCCATTACGCAAAAGCCCTTCATTCAAGCCGCTTCGGTGATCAGCGTGTCCGCGCCGTAGAAATGCTTACCCTCATTAATCTCCCCGATGCCCCTGCTCATCTGGAAAGAGCTTTAACCGCCGATCCGGAACCCAAGGTTCGCCGGATGGCGTTTGAGGCGTTAAGCAAAATTCTTCACGGCCCGGAATTGGCCAAAATCGTGATTGCCCAGCTTCAGGACCCTGACGAATCTATCCGCCACGAGGCCGCCCTAAAACTGAAAAACCTCAATCCCCAGGAACTTCGAAATGCCAAAAACCTCGTCATTCCTCTCCTGGACAACAAATCGCCTGCGCTGCGCGAGACGGTGATCGGTCTGCTGGTGCGGCTCTATGAAAAAAATGCCATGGAATTAGTCCCGGCCCTTGAAGAAGCCGCGGACAAAAACAGAATTCTAGGCCTCTTGCTCGCCTTGGGCGCATTGGGCGATTCCGCCGCCGTTAACGTGTTCTTAAAATGGTCTCAACACGCGGACGCTGAAATTCGCGCCGCCGCCATTGTAGGGGGGGCTTGGCGCGGTCTTTTATCGTCCGATGATCTCCTGCCTTTTTTGGACGATCCTCAAGAAGCTCCTCGCGCCGCCGCCATGAACGCTCTGATGGACCAGTGGAGCCCGGCTCATTTGCCGATCTTGCTCTCAAGGCTGCAGGACCCTTCAATCCGCGTGCGCCAGGCGTTGGCCGCGATCTTGGGCCGGCCGGCGCCGCCTCCGGAAGAACGCCCCAAGGAGGCCCTGCGCCAACTCATGAAGGATTATCATGTGGACGTGCAGGCCCAGGCGTTGATTTCGCTGTTTCGTTTAGGAGATGAATCGGTCGCGCCGGAGGCCGTTAAAATCGTCTCCAGTATGGAACGCTCTAAAAAAATAGCCCTCATTGCGAAACTCGAGGCCTACGGCATCGTGGCCCACTTTGTGTCCATGCTCAAAAATAATCCCTCAAGCGCCAAGCGGCGCCAGGCGTTGGAATTTTTGGCGGCCCTCGATCTGGAACGTTTCAGCGGCGATCTGATGCAATGCCTGCAAGACCCTTCCGCCGATGTGCGGGTCGCCTCAATCACCACCTTAGCGGCGCTTAAAGATCCCGCCATCAGGAACTCGCTGGAAAACTTAAGCGGCGACCCCGCGGAAGCCGTCCGCACCGCAGTCCAATGGAGCCGGCTCAACTTACCGTAGTCCTGGCCCTGCTTAAGGGCTGGGAGACCTTGGTTCTGGGCTATTTCCTGGTCTACAACGGAATCAATTTTTTCCTGCTTATCGTCGCCTGGGTCAAGGTTCGCTTTTTTCTCCAACTAAAAATCTTTCTCGATTTCGAAAGCCTGCGCCGTAGCCCGGACACCCCGGCCATCACGCTGATCGTGCCGGCCTTTAATGAAGAGCCCGTGATCGTAGAAAGCGTGCGCTCCTTAATCGGCCTTCGTTATCCCCGCCTTGAAATCGTCATCGTTAACGACGGTTCCACGGACGAAACCCTGGGAGCGCTGATTCGCGCTTTCGGATTTTCACGCCGCGACATCAGCTACCGCGGAGAAATACCCACCGCCGACATCCGCGGCTGCTATGAAGCCAAGGCCGTTGCGGGCCATGTCGGCCGCATGATCTTGCTGGACAAACATAACGGCGGCAAAGCCGACAGTCTCAACGCCGGCCTTAACGCCGCTTCCTCTCCCTACATCTGCTGCTTGGACGCCGATTCCATTATTGATGAAAACGCCCTGCTGGAGACCATGCAGCCGATCATCGCCGAGCCGGCGCGCGTGGCTGCCTGCGGGGGGCAAATCGGCATCGCCAACGGCTGCGCCATTGAGAAAGGGCGAATCACCAAGGTGGCGCTGCCCAATAATGCTCTGGCCATGTTCCAAGTGGTTGAATATGTTCGTTCTTTTACCGCAGGGCGAACGGCGCTGGCCGCACTTGATTCATTGCTCATTTTATCCGGTGTTTTTGCGGTATTCCGCCGCGACCTGCTTTTGGCCGTCGGCGGCTTCTTGACCCAACGCCTCAACTCCAAGACGGCCATCGAGCACTGCGGCGGAAAACAAACCG
Source organism: Elusimicrobiota bacterium (assembly GCA_016207685.1). Lineage (GTDB taxonomy): Bacteria > Elusimicrobiota > Elusimicrobia > JACQPE01 > JACQPE01 > JACQPE01. The sequence goes on from JACQPE010000122.1 coordinate 8,051, forward strand.
TATGCGAAGACATGGAAATTATCGTGCGCTTAAGACGCTATCTGATGGAGCGGAATATGCCGGGAAAAGTTGTTTTCCTTCCCTACCCCATTTCTTGGTCTCAAGCGCCCGAAGAAATCAAAAATCTCGGACGGCAACGCAACCGTTGGCACCGGGGGCTCGCCGAGGTGTTGTGGTATCATAAAAAAATGCTTTTTAATCCGGCCTATAAGCACATGGGGCTTTTCGCCCTGCCATACCAATTGATATTTGAATTATGCGGCCCCGCTCTGGAATTGGCCGGATATTTAACGCTGCCCTTCCTATTTTTTGCCGGTCTATTGAAACTTGAAACCTTTGCGCTCTTCATTGCCGTTTCCATTCTTGCGGGCGCGGCCCTGTCGGTCTTTGCCGTATTAATGGGACTATGGGAAGAGGGCCGCCTCGATGCGCGCGAGAGGCAACGGCTTCTTTCATATCATGGCTGGCGCAATGCGCTCGCGCTCATCTCCTACGCGGCAGCCTCAACGATGGGCTACCGCCAACTGCTGCTCCTTTTCCAGATGGCCGGCCTATGGGACCTATTGCGAGGAAATACATCTTGGGGAAAATTTAAAAGATTAAAAATAGCCGGCCAGGAAAATGTGTCGCCATGAAACCTCCCCTCCCGGCCCCCCTCATCATCTGGATCGCCCTCGTCGCCTCAACCGTCTCTCCGGCGCACAGCGGCCAGTACGACAAAGACATTGAAACCCAGCGCGCCCGGACGCAACAAAACCCCGGCGATTTGGACGCGGCGTTAAGCCTGGGCAATTATCTCTCCTGGGATGGGCATTACCAAGAAGCCCTCGAAGTTTTCCAAGGCATTATTCAACGAGAGCCTAAATTCACGGATGCGGAAATCGCCATGGCCAGGGTGTATTCTTGGATGGGCGACCAGGAAAAAGCTAAAGCTCTTTTTACCGGCCTCCTGGAGCGTCATCCGGATAAATCGGAGATTTATCAAGGTCTCGGCCTGCTCTCGTTATGGGCCAATGACTATGCCGCCGGCATCGAACATTTTGAAAAGGCCCTGCGCGCCAATCCAAAAGATATCGTTTCGCTTAAAAGCATCGGCCGCGCCTATTTAGGCAAGGGGGACCGCCGTCGCGCCGAAGATTTTTTCACCAAGGCGCAAATTTTAGAAATTCAACGTCTTCCAGCAGCCTATTGGCTTCTTGGGGCGTCTGGAATCGCTTCCATGCTGGCGCTGGCCTGGTTGATCACCGCAAGAAGCGCGCGGCGTAAAAAAGAGCATACCCTAAAACTGGAGCTTGAGCTTCTTCGCGCAGCTCTGGATTTATACCGGCAAAACACAGGGAAATACCCTTTGTCCCTGGAACAGCTTAAGACCTCGGCCTGGAAGCCTGAAGGCAAAAACCAAGAAAAAAATTACCTAAACGGCCTCATTGGACAGGGAGAAAAAGGCGTTCTCGTGGACGTTTTCAGCCGCAGGTTCTGGTATAATCCGGACACCGGCCGCGTGCGCAGCAACAATCCCGCGTACGAGGACTGGTAAGCAGCCCCTGGCGGTCCGCGCTGCCGTTGGGAGCCCACCAGCGATCAGTCCATGATTTGTTCCACCAGGATTTGACGGGCACCACGGTTTTCGTGTGCCAGCCCGGTTTCTGAAACTCCATGACATGGCTCCACACCTCATCCCAATTTTTTCCGCCCACCCACGTAATCCAATCCCAGTCTCCAGGAACGGAAACCGAAGAAACCGCCCATTTCCATTTCTGCGTTGTTTTCCACGCCCCGTTTAATTGCTGATCACGCCACCAAACCCAAGCCCCGGCCGGATAATCCCACCACCAGCCGGAATTTTTCCAGCCCTTGTGAATCCAATGCGAGGAGCTCGCCTCTACCCCTTTTGTCCGGCGCAATTTAGCCGCCAAATCATACATCTGATCCCAGGTCCCGGCATCCACCCAAGCGGCCACATCCCACTCGCCTGTGACCACCCAAGAGCCGATCGTTTGGGGCCAGCTTTGCACCGCGCTCCAAATTCTCTGGGATTCTCCCGTTTGCGTTTTCGCCAATAAAAACACGCTCCGATCGTTCCATTGCATAGACTTTTTCCCCCTAATTGCTGATTTTTTAAAGATAGAAGGATTCCTCCATCAATAAATCTTAACGGCCCGCCATAGCGGCAACTCCGGGCAATACTTTACCCTCGAGAAACCCGATCGTCGCCCCGCCTCCGGTGGAGACGTGGGTGAATTCCGCCTCCGAAACCCCCGCCTTGCTAAGGGCGTAAATCGTATCGCCGCCTCCAAGAACAGTCAGGGCTCCGGCTTTTGTTCGTGCCGCGATCATGCGGGCTATTTCACTGCTGCCCCGTTCAAAAGGTGGCACCTCAATGATGCCCACGGGGCCGTTCCAAAAAATCGTTTGGGCTGACGCGATTTCTTTTGAGAAAGCTTCCAGTGTTTTAGGGCCGACATCCACGCCTTCCCACTCCTCAGCAATGGCGGCGTCTTGAGTTTGCCGGGCCCCGGCAGGATTGTTTACATCGCGCACGATCCAATGATCCTTCCTGATCAAGAGTCTTCCGTGGCCATTTTGGCCGACCAGAGGCTTCACGCGCTCAACCCAATCCTCCTCAACAGGCGATTTGCCGACGGCAACGCCCTTGGCCTTCAAAAACGTATACGCCAAAGCGCCTCCCACCAACACCCGGTCAACGCCCTTTTCCAGCAAGTGGTCAATCGCGCTGATCTTGTCCGACACTTTAAGCCCTCCCAAAATAACCAAAAATGGTTTTGGCGCATTGCTTAAGAGCCGGCCCAACACCTCCAGTTCCTTCTCGACTAGAAATCCAAAGGTCCGCTGCGGCATCAAACGCGCCAAGGCGTCCACCGATGCGTGGGCCCGGTGCATCGCTCCAAAGGCTTCCTGCACGAACATGTCGCCTAAGCCTGACAAAAATTTAGCTAATATCGGGTCATTTTTCTCCTCGCCCGGATGAAAACGCAAATTCTCCAGCATTAAAATTTCATTGGGCTTGAGAGCCCCGGCGCGCAAGGCGAGCTCCGGGCCAGGGAAAGGCTTGGCCCATAATTCAACGGATGCCGGAATTTTCTCCCGCCGTAAAATTTCCGATAAAACCCGCGCAACCGGTTCTAAAGAGTATTTTTTATCCCAGCCTTGAGGCCGGCCCAGATGGGACATCGCCACCAGCGAGGCCCGGCGCTCGATAAGCCATTTGATCGTTGGGATCGCCGCTTCAATGCGCCTGGGCTCCATCACCCGGCCACCCTCGATCGCGACGTTAAAATCGACGCGCAGGAGAATTTTCTTATTCTTCACATCGAACGACGCCAGTTTCATGAGACAATAAACCCCTTTACCCGCCAGAGAACGCTTGGCTTGCCCATCGCGAATTCGATGGATCAGGCCGCGGCGAATCAAAACTAAAAATCAGTAAGTCTATTCAAAAAC
>JACQPE010000116.1 GCA_016207685.1 Elusimicrobiota bacterium
GAGGTATTGACTGAATGTGGAGCGAAGCGATTGTTTCTTTTTTTCCTCGACCGCGAAACGGTAAATTGCGGTGGTCATGACCACCAGAAAACCGCAAATTCCAGGAACTAAAATGTCAAAAACGATACTGTGATAAATAAAGAGATACGCGGAAGTTCCAAAAAGAGTCAAAATCACAATAATCAAAAGCCCTGCATTGAGAATCCCTGAATATCGTTCTAAGGAAAAGGCCAACAGCAATCCCAGGAAAACAGTCAACAAAAGACTTAAAATTCTGGGCCAAACGCGAACGAAGTTATTTTGCAGCAGGTTATCAAGAGCGTACATGTGCATGGCCACGCCGGGCGAATTGGGGTAATAGGGGGTTGGATAATGGTCATAATATCCCGTGGCCGTTGAGGCCACGAAAACAATGGCGCCCTTGAGCTCGCGTTGTTTTTCCGGGCTTAAGCGCCTTTTGATAATGTCCCGAATGGAAAAATCAGCATAGGGCTCTTTGACAAAAATTTTCCCGCTTTGAGTCAATCTTTTTATGATTCCGGGATAATTGAGAGAAATCTCATGGGGAAAATTAGCCACGAATTTTTCAATAGAGATTCCCTTGAGAACAGCAAAAGCCTGCGCTCCCAGGGCCAGCGCGTAGTCCCCTGTGACTGTTTGTTTGGCCAGGTAGGCGCGCCGAACGGTGCCGTCCCGGTCAAGCGACGTGTAGGTCCTATTGCCTTCAATCTTGGAATTATCGACAAATCCGGTTTTTGCTCCGGTATTGAGCAAGGCGGGATAAGGCAGTCTCACTTGAACCGTCAAGAGGCCCTTTTCATCGGGCGTCTGGTCTTCAAAGAAAGCGTGGATCACTTTATTGCGGAACCGCTTGGTCACTTGAGCGAGCCTAATATCTTCTTGCGGCCGAACTTGATTCGGTTCCGAAAAGATGACGTCGAAAACCATCAGGTCAACGCCCAGTCGGTCGAGCTCTTCCATTAGTTGGGCATAAACGCCTCGTGGCCAAGGAACGGCGCCGATTTCTTCGATCGACTTATCATCAATAGCCGCAAGTTTGAGCCGGGGATCAATACGCCGGACGCCGACTGTTGTTAAGCGCAAATTGAATAAAAAATCAATATAGCTATACTCTAGCCCGCGCAAATAACCCAGTATATAGATGAAACAGTAAATTAGAATAAGAGGAAGGGATAATAATAGGAGCGCTTGGTGCTTGCTCGTAACGCGCCCGGAAGAGGATGCTGAACCCTGAGACAATTCAGCTTGATCGTTGTTGCGGCGGAGCCGCCGCCATAAAAACTTCAAACTTCCTCCCTTCGCTATCGCGGGTCATGCCAGCGTTCGCATGAATCTGGAAAAAATTTCCAGTTCTCAATGCGTGAAGCTTCGCGAATAATCGCGGGCTTGAGTCCGCTGACGCTTTTTGAGTCTAGCGGGTCATTCGGTTTCGCGCAAGGGTAATTTTCAACTGTGGCACTGCTGCCGCCGGGGCCCCGCCAATGGCGGCCCCAATATCGGTGAGATCGCTAACCATTGAGACGCCATATTGGCTCAACATTTCGGCTTTATGCTGCGCGGAATCTTTGGTCCCTTCCATAATGGCGCCGGCATGACCCATGCGTTTACCCTTGGGCGCGGTTTTTCCTGCAATGAGAGAAAATAGGGGTTTAGATTTTTTTAGTTTTTCGTTCCAGTGGCGCGCGGCTTGTTCTTCCATGGGCCCGCCGATTTCTCCGATGAGAAGCACTGCCTCTGTTTGGGGGTCTTGAGCGAATAGATCAAGAATCCGAATAAAATCCGTGCCAATCACGGGATCTCCGCCGATGCCTACGACCGTGGAAACCCCAAGACCCGCCATGGCGATTTGATGGGCGGCTTCATAGGTCAAGGTTCCGGAGCGCGATACAATACCGATTTTTCCTGCCGGCGTAATCGTTTCCGGAATAATCCCTAAGCGTGTCTCTCCCGGTACTAGGAGGCCGGGACAATTTGGGCCAATTAGTGTTATGGGTTTATCGGCCAAAAGTTTTTTTACTTTGACCATGTCCATGATAGCGATGCCTTCGGTAATGACCACGATCAGGCTGATGCCGGAATCGATAGCTTCGGCCATTGCTTCATAAGCGAAAGGCGCCGGCACATAAATCAGCGAAGCGTCAATGGGTCCCGCGCGGCGGAGAGCCTCCTCAACGGTCTCAAATAAAGGCACGCCTAAATGCATTTGGCCGCCTTTGCCCGGACCCGCCCCCGCCACGATTTTGGTGCCCATTTTAAGAGAAATTTCTGAATGAAAACTCCCTGTTTTTCCAGTTAAACCCTGGACCAAAACTCTTGTTTGATTATTGGCGAGAATGGCCATGATGGTTATCCTGTGCCGAAATCCGGCAGACGGCGCGCACGGCTGTTGTTAAATCATTAAAAATTTCAATATTGTTAAGTTTGGCCCGGGACAAAATGTGCCGAGCCTCCTCCACGCGATTACCCAAAAGCCGCGCCACCAGAGGCACCGCGAGCGGGGATTTTTTATTGGCGGCCAAAAGCGCTTGGGCGATCAGATCGCAGCGCAAAATGCCGCCGAAAATATTTACAAAAACTGCCTTTAACCTCTTGTCCGAAAATAAAATTTCAAAAGCTCCCTGGAGTTGTTCGGGATTGGCGCCGCCGCCGACATCAAGGAAATTTGCCGGTTGTTGCCCATGACCTGCAATCAAATCCATGGTTGCCATGGCGAGACCTGCTCCATTGACCAAACAGCCGATTTGGCCGCTCATAGGCACATAAGAAACTCCCAGGGCGCGAGCTTTTTTTTCCAATGGGCCCAAACTGTTGAGGTTTTTATCATAAATTTTTTTATTCGCGGATTGCCTAAACAACGCATTTTCTTCAAGGCCGATTTTGGCGTCAAGCGCCACAAATCCTTGGGGTGTTTGAGCCAGCGGATTGATCTCAAGGAGGCCCAGCTCACGAGTCTGATATAGGGCCGCGGCCTGCGAGGCCAGGCTGATAAAATTTTCAATCCAACTCCCGGGAATTTCAAGAGAGATCGCAGACTGGCGCAGCTTAAAGGACGGCAGCCCCCTCCAGGGGTCAATGGGCAGCTCCAAGAGCGCCTGGGGGTTTTTTTGAGCCACTTCTTCGATGTCCATGCCCCCAAAGCGCGATAGCAGCATGGTGGGCTGTCCTTGGCGGCGGTTCAAAAGAATAGCCAGATAGTATTCGTGGTCAATATCAAATTTTTCGGCCACCAAAACACTTTCAATGGTGACTGCGTTTCCGCCGCTTTGATAGGTGGTGAGCTTGGAGCCCAACATGGCGCGGGCGGCCTCCTTTGCCTCTTGGGCCGTGTCGACGAGCTTAACGCCTCCTGATTTGCCTCGCCCGCCGGTAGCGACTTGGGCTTTGACAACATAACCGCTAGGAAACAAATGGGCCTTGATTTTTGACAAATCATGGGCGTTTTTAATAAGGACCGATCTTGGGGTCATAACGCCAAAGTCACGAAGCAGCGCTTTTGATTGATGTTCGAGAAGATTCATATTTTGAACAAGGGGCAAGGGGTAAGGGGTAAACAAAAAAATAAAAGGGTCTTCCGCTCCTGTCCCCTGACCCAGATATTCATCACTTACTCCAGCATATAATCTTCGAAAGGTATTTTATTGGCGAGGAGCTCCTGTTTCCAAAGTTCCTTAGCTTGAGGCATTTTTTGCCGGGATAGTTTAACCCACTTGCTTTCCGGAGGCGAAAAAAGCTCCACTGCCGTTTGATACCAGATGTAGGCGTATTTGACCGAGCTTTCCTTCAGCTGTTCTTCTTGATCAAATTCAAGAAGCTCCAGGCGCTCCTCAAAGTCTTTTTCGCTTAAGCGGCCCTTGCGGAGAAGCCTTTCAATATCCTGGCGCCGCCCGTTGAATTCGGCGTTAATCGAGGACCGTTTTTCTTGAGGATTTTGATGCCAGCGCATGTATTTTTCACCTTCTAAATAGGCGTCGCGTCCTCGCAGCCAAAGGTCGCCTAAGATAAGACTGTAAATCCCGGCGATGACACCGATCACCAATGAGGCCTTGGTCAGCCAGGGTTTCAAATAGGGCGCAGCCGGCGACGCCGGGGATGAAGGCGGGATATCCTGCATTAAATTTTTAAAATAGTGCGAATTCTTGTTGACAGCGATATGGTGTTAATCGGTTTTTCTAAAAAGTCGACCACGTTGGATTCGCTCTTAATTAACTCTTGAGTGGAGCGGTCGGTGTAGCGGCCGGTGAAGACCACGATAGGGATTCTGGCTGTGCCTGGTTTTTGGAGTTGGCGCAGCACTTCAAATCCGCCATATTTGGGCAGCATGAGGTCGAGCAAAATGAGATCCGGTTGGCCGGTCCCCGCCTGATTGAGGGCTGCTTCGCCGTCTTTGGCCAAAATGGTGGCAAAGCCTTCGCGTTCTAAGACGAATTTTAAAAGTTCGCAAACAGATTCATCATCATCAACGATCAAGATTCGTTTGGCCATCGCAGAAAGTTTAGGAAATTTTTTACAATAGCATAGCGCGGTCCCGCCGCAATCCAATGCGACAAAGGCAAAAAAGGCGATACAGGTGATTAAGGGATTAAGGGCAAGGTGAATCAATAACTATTTATGGCAACAATTGCTTTTGCGATTTCAGCTTATAAAGGCACGCTGTCAGCCTCATTGGCATGCCAAAGCGCCGAAGAAGGCTGGCGCCGGAACGCTTCCAAAATTAAAATTTTGCATTGGCCGGCCAGTGACGGCGGCGATGGGCTTCTTGAATGCCTGCTAACGCGACGGCCTGCGGCGCGCCGGATCGCCGTTACGGTGACGGGCCCCCTGGGAACGCCCATAGAATCTTTCTTTTTGATCGATCGGCATCAAGGATTGCTGACGGCCGTCATCGAGACGTCCCGTATTTGCGGATTAAGCCTGGTTCCTTTGGATCAGCGCGATGTGATGGCAGCCACCACTTTTGGCATCGGGGAAGCGATCCGGCATGCCATTAACCATGAAGGCGCCCAGCAAATTTATATCGGTCTTGGCGGATCGGCCACGCAAGATGGCGGCGCCGGCATGGCGCATGCCCTGGGGGCTCGGTTGGTGGACCGTTTTAATAAACAAATCGGTCCTGGCAACAGATGGCTAAGCGCGCTTGACCGCGTGAGCGTTATGCGTGTTGAATCAAGAATTAGAAAGACCCCAACTTATGGTTTGTGCGATGTGCTTAATCCTTTATTGGGACCCAAAGGCACGGCGTATGTTTTTGCGCCCCAAAAGGGCGCCTCCAAAGCCCAGGTTGTGACCATTGAAGATAATTTGCGTTTTTATAGCGAGATTATTGAACGGGATCTAAAATTTTCCGTTGCGGATGTCCCCGGAGCCGGCGCTGCTGGAGGATTAGGCGCGGGGCTTATGGTGTTTTGCCGGGCGAAGCTGGTGCCCGGGGCAGAGACATTTATGGAGATGACGGGGATGACTCAAGAGATGGATCGGGCGGATGCCGTTGTTGTGGGAGAAGGCCGGGTGGACCGTCAAACCGTCATGGGCAAAGCCCCCTATGTCATCGCGCAGACGGCGCGCCGGGCCGGCAAGAAAGTTTTCGGCATCTTCGGCCAAGTGGCTCTTGCCGATAGTGAAATGCTTTCTTTAGGATTTGATGAGTGGGTGAGCCTTGAAAAGGTTTGTGGCGGTCTTGAAAAAGCTCGGGCTAATCCCAAAGAAGGCATTGCGAAAGCCGCCGCCGCTTTGGCCCAACGCTGGAACGTCTTGGCAACGGTAAATTAATTTTTTGGGGGGACCTTTAGTCCCGCTCGCCTTCCCCCTCATCCCTTCCAATTTATCCCGGATTCCGCAGTTGCGGAATCCTCCTCGCGACCCCCGCAGATGGAACTGCGGGACCCTGAAGCGCCTAGGCGCGATGGGAGTTCGGAAGGGCTGCGCCTTGGATTACCCTGGGAGGTTGTTCCGCGGAACGGAACAACCTCCCACCGACAGGGTCGGAAATTCCGCACTTTTTTATTCGGGACTTTTTCCAATACAGAGCCTTTTCAAGTGCGGAATTTGGGTTTATGCCCTTTCCGCCTGAAGGGGGTGGGGAGCCAGGGAGGACCTTGTTTAACGGTAATTGACGAATTGTAGATCAAGACCGTAATTTTGACTTTTTAAAAGCGCCATCGTCCCTTGAAGGTCGTCTTTGCTTTTTGAACTGATGCGCAGGTAATCACCCTGAATAGATGGGGTGACCTTTCGGCCGGCGGATTTAATAGCGGCAACGATTGTTTTAGCCTTGTCTTGAGGAATGCCTTGGAGTATTTTGGCTTTTTGCCGAATCGCGGCGGCTTCAGCCGGCTCCATGGCGCCCAATTCTAAATTTTTTAAAGAAACTCCCCGTTTAAAAAGTCTGGTTTTGAGAATATCAATCACTACTGCCAACCGGTTTTCGTCATCGCTTAAAATTGTGAGATTGCCTTCTTTGCGGTCAAAGTCAATCCGGGAGACGCTGCCCTTGAAATCAAAACGATTGGTGATTTCTTTCATCGCCATGTTGACCGCGTCATCCACGGCCTGAAAGTCTACCTTGCTGACGACATCAAAAGAGAACTCTTGAGCCATGCGGGAATGATACCACTTGCCTTGCTCCAACACCAAACAAGAATTTTTTGATACCCAAACCGCCCAAGGCGGCGATGGGCCAAACCAGAGGCAGAACAAACCGCAACTCCACGCCACTGCCGGGACCCACTTGGTTTAATGGCAGAATCCAGGCGACGGGGAATAATATCGAGACTAAAAAAATTAAAAATCGCCAGCGTTCGATCGCGGTTAGGGACCACCATCCCAATAGAGCGGCCGGCAGCACCCAAAGCGCGCCTTGCCAGAGCCGCCATAAATACCACGTTAAGCCTAGGGCCAGCCCATAGAGCCACAGCCGCACGACGTCAAAAATTTGATGAACGGTCATTGCCATCGAGGATGGCTCCGCGTTCCATTGAAAAGCCGTTGAATCGGCGCGATGGGACCAGTAGGCGGCGTGTCCCCAGTGGCTGAAGAAAAACCGGCCATGTTGAATTTTATTCGTTACCAAATAGGGGGCCACGAGCGCCACGGCCACCGCAACGCTGCGGAGGGTCTTTCGAAACGATTTTTTGAACACTATTGAATCAGTCAATAAACAGCTCGTAGTCACCGCCAAACCTTCAAGACGAATAAGTCCTGTAAGACCGGCAATGGGTCCCCAAAGCCAATCGCGCCAACGCGCGTTTAAGGCCGGACACCAAATTCCGCCAAAAGCTGCCAAGGCTGCGGCATAAGCGACCATGTTGTACCCCTGGCATGAATAATAGAGGGCAATGCGGTTGCTCATGCATGCGATGGCGGCGCCCAGAGCCGCCATAAAGCCCCATTTTGTGCGTACCCAAAAAATTAAAATAGCCGCGGCAGTCAATGTTGCTAGCGCGCTTAAAAGACGCAATGCCAAGATTTCATCGGTAACCATTAAAATAGCCATCTTCACGAAGAAAATATAAAGCGGTTCCCTGCTGCCGGAGTCATAAAAAAAATGGGACGCCCTGGCAAGATGTGGGTAGCCCAAAGGATCAGAGACTCCGGTGTTTCCATAAAGCGACCAGAATTGGCCCAGTTTGAGCAAATAAGTAAATCCCGCCAAGGCCCAGATTAACACCTCAATGGCCTGGCGGCGTTTTTTGATTTCGTTGAGGATCCGCGTCAAGGCTGGTATTAACGCGGCCGGATAGGATCCAATGGATTCGTGACTCGTGGAAGGGAGCCGGCCTGATTGCTCATTTGAGTTTCGGAAATTTTTATCGATGAGTGGACGCTAATCCAATCTTCATAGACGCCCTCGATATTGATTGTCCTGACCTCTAATCCTTGAATCTCCTCAAGAATTCCGAATCTTGGCGTCTTTTGTCTAATGAGCCAGTTAAAACGATACGCGCGAGAATCGTTTGTTTTTTTATAAACAATATCATCACGATTGTAGAAAATGTAGTGTTTTCCCATTCCTGCGAAAAACGCAGTCATCTTAAAGGGCTCTCCATCCGCGTCATTGGCCGTAATGGCGAAAAGAAGCTTAAGATCAAACTTTTGGTCAATACTAACGAGGGTTTCGCGGGGAATATAATAGAGGCAATCCTCACGCATGCCGTCTTGAGTGAAAAATTCGAGCGTGGACCAGTTTAAGCTGACTGCTTGACGGAGCAATTTTTCCGCTTTATCGGATAGCAGGACACGAATTTTATCTCTCGGCGTTTCTTGAATGACCATGGCATAGGGTTTCAATTGCTCATTTGTGGCCAATGGAAGCTGCGAACAAAACCCCGCGTCAATGATTGAGGTAACGCCGCCTGGACCGGCGGTTAAGTTATATAAAGGTATAACCAGAAGGCCCGTGAACGTTAAATGCCTGGGCCAATGCCATGTAACCAACGCTGTATTTTATCACACAACCAAGGTTGTACAATAGCGTTATGGAAGTTTTAATGCATTTCCTGCATTTGATGGCCGCGGCTGTTTTTCTCGGAGCCGGGCTTTTTGTTGGATTGGCTATGATTCCAGCCGCGCGCGCGGCATTGGGCGATAAAGACCGTATGGCATTTTTAATGGCTCTGGGCCCGAGGTCCAAGGTCATTGTTTGGTCAAGCATCGGCATTGTCGTTGTAACGGGGTTTTACCGAATTCGTGCGCTTTTTGGCACAACTTTATGGCGCACGTCCTATGGTTACTGGCTTGAAGCCAAAATTATCCTGGCCTTAGCCGCCATTGCCCTGGCCGCAATTCATGATTTTGGTCTTGGACCCAAAATGACCCAAACTCCTCCAGGAACGCCGGAATTTCAACAACTCCGAAAACAAATCATGATCCTGTCTCAAATTCAACTCGTTTTGATACTGGCCGTCGTTTTTATCGGCGCCAAACTCCGGCTCTACACCTGGTAAGCCCCCCTCTTTGTTAGAATCTAACACAGTGTGCCGGAGGCTTTTTATTCATTGTGTCATTCCCGCGAAGGCGGGAATCCAGTCCGAATCGTCGCCTTTCAAGGGGCGCCGAACATGGTAAAACTTCTGGCGCACCTCACTAGAACCGAATTGCTCTTTGATATTCCGAGGTAGCTCAATGGTGGAGCGGCCGGCTGTAAAAAAACGTAGTTTGCATTTATGCAAAACACTCTAACAGTACGCCAACAGAAATTCTGCAGCGCACGATGCAAAGAAAAAATTCTTTGCCAATCGTAGAAGAAAAATACTGAAATTGCAGGCTGTGGAATATATGGACGGGAAGCGCGCGCATTGCGGGTATGCCGAGTGCATCGATGCTTTTTCCTTTCATTATGTTGAAGGGAGATATTTTGGCGTCGCACATAAAGGCTACGCGCGCGCCTGGGAAAAAGTTCAATAAGAACTCGACCGCTGCGTGTTGGTTTGCAGCAATTGTCATGCCGAAATAAATGAGGGATTACGTCAGTTGCAGCTTCCGCGAGTGATCGCGGTCGAAAAATCGGATGAATTCAGGGAAGCCTACAACCCGAAAGGGCATGGTAATCCTGAACCGAACCTGGCCAAGGGTTAGTTAAGTAGCCAGGAAGGCGCAGAGACTAGGGGATGAGCAAGCCCAGCAATAAACCCCGTCAGCCTCCGACCTCTGAACTCAACGGGTTCAGAAGATGAGATAGTCCAAGCCTTAAGGAAACTTAAGGGCTTTTGTAACCGGTAGGTTGTGGGTTCGAATCCCACCC
>JACQPE010000115.1 GCA_016207685.1 Elusimicrobiota bacterium
ATACACTCCATGCCGGGACAGATAAAAGACGCCAAAATATCCCGCCTGGAAAAAATAGCCGCCGAAGAAGGCTTGTTTAGGCTCAAAAAAAATAAATCAAGAGGGACGCTCACATCTAGAACTATTGCGGCCATCTATCCCTTTGCCGAGCTCATTGCCTCGGCGAACGCCATAACGCCGCCGGGTTCGGCCTTCAGCCTGGAGATCAAAATTTTGACTCAAAAAGGGAGATGGAGCCGGTGGTATCGGATGGGCCGATTCAGCAGCGACGGGGGCGAAAGCGTTTCCGGCCAAGAAGACCGGTTCGCCGCGGTTGATGTAGATATTTTAAAGCTGAAAAATCCCGCCGTGGCGTTTCGCTACCGGGTCACTCTTGAAAAATCAAAAACAAACGAAGGCCCCACACTGCGCCTCATCGCCGTATCCTACACGGCGCCGGCATCGAGCGGGAGCTACCGCTTTGATGAGCCCTTCATGGGCGGCCCTGTTGAACTTAACGTCGCGCCGCGCTCGCAAATGATCGAATCGCCGGAAGTGGCCCGTGATATCTGCAGTCCGACATCCGTGGCCATGACCCTTGAATTCCTGGGAGCCCAAGTTGCCACATTAAACGCGGCGCAAGACATCCAAGATCGTGAGTCCCAACTCTTCGGCAATTGGTTCTTAAACACCGCCTATGCCGGATCCCATGGGTTTGAATCGTTCACGGCCAGGCTAAACTCCTTAGGGGCCCTGGAGCGGTTCATTCGTTCCAGTCATCCGGTTGTCATCAGCCTGGCTTTCGATCAAGGTGAAATATCAGGGGCCCCGCTCAATAAAACGCGCGGCCACCTGCTCGTGGTCACGGGATTTGACGTCCATGGCAACGTCATGGTTAATGACCCGGCCGCTCCCGACGCTTCATCGGTCAAGCGCGCGTATAACAGGGAACAATTCGCGCACGCTTGGCTCGGCCGCAAAAATGGTCTCTCCTATATTATCCGTCCTCGCTTCCCGCAAGAAATGTTGATCTTAACTCCAATGGCCTCCTTACGCCAAACACCGGATGCGCCGCGCCCCAAGGACGCGTCGCGTGATGCTTGCGAAGAATCCCAGCTCATTGCCGGTGAACGCGCTCGCGCTCTAAAAGCTAAAGGCGATTGGATTGCCGTCGAGGCTCTGGAACAGGAACGCTGGAACGAATCGCAGGACTGGCATTTCTATCCCGGATGGATCCATTCCCAAGAACTCGCCCCAGCGGCTTTCTGGCCGTTTCCTGATTTGGTTGTGACCCAAAAAAGCGCCCTATCCCGACGCGCGCCAATTAAAAAAATCGAATCATTGGAACCCGTGGCCTACTCGATGGGGACCCAATGGTCCAGCCTGGAGACGCCGCCGGAATTTTCAAAACTCAAACCCGCTCGCCAAAATAATCAATTGATCTTACTGCCCAGTTTTGAGCCTGGATTCATGTCAAGGGAGGCCACCCAAAAAATTCCACAACCATCTCCCCCCTCCCCCGAAAAAGCGCGCCGCGCCATTGTCCATTGCGCGCGGCAATTCTTGGACGAGCCCTATTTTTGGGGCGGCCGTTCAGGTGTCGCCCGGAATAAACCCTGCGGCATTGATTGTTCGGGTCTTGTCAGTCTAAGCCATCGGTGCGCCGGCATTCAGGTTCCGAGAAACTCGAAGGATCAATTTTTGCGAAGCAACCGCCTCAATCGAAGCGATGTCAAATCCGGTGACCTCATTTTTCTTTCCTATCCCGGTGAGCCCCAAAAAATTACGCATGTTTTAATTTATACGGGTAACGGCCGGGCCATAGAAGCGAACGGCGACGCCAACATGGTCCGAGAAGTTTCCCTGGAGGAACGGCTGGGAACATCATGGACTCAGATTGATTCCGGATCAGTCGTTAATAACCGCAGCGTCTATTTCGGATCTTTTTTACCGTAGTTCCGGCAGCGCCCAGAGACCCTGGACATCCTCATAGACGGAAAGCGGCATTTGAATCAACAGCGGATTGCTCGTTAAATCTATCCATGAAAGCAAAAACTCAAAATCCTTCTTTGAAAACGCGGTTCCCCTCTCCGTCGGTCCGCGGCTCTTTCCTCGCAAATGAAGAAAAACGCAAGACCCCTTGCCCGGCTTGGGATTGTTGGTGTTATGATCCACGACAATAAGCCACCGGTAGAGATCATCCGCCCGAAGCATGTTTTCCGCGGATTTCCAGTCTTTAAAATCACCGTCTTCGGCAATCGAGTTGTAATAGTCCGAGCGGGGGTCATTCACGCAGCGCAATGTGAGCGTTGACTGGCGATACCCAATCCGAGAAATCAACGGCAGCGTCGGCTCGTATCCAAAGGCGCCGGCCAGGGTGAAGACGCCGGCCGGCGACCTGCCGTCGCCCTCAAGCAAATAAGCGCCTTCCAGATTGTCCGGATGAAGGCCCTGTCCCCAGCCCATTCCCTGCCTGCCTAAAGACACGGAAAATTTTTTCACGCGCCGCCACCGGCCGGATTCTTCAACGCCGGATGCCAAATCCCTTAATTGCTCCCACTCGCCTTCCCAGTTAAAAAGGTAAGCCTTGCCCTTGCTCGAAGCCCAATCATCGCTGATGACAACGATGAGTTGGCGACTTGTGGCCACTTGAGGAATCGGCTCCAAGGGCCAATCCATAAGCTCCAGCTGATCGGAATTTTCGTAATCAAAATGCCACCACTCGCTTGCAAGGCCGATAAACCGGCGCCGGCTCATCGCGCTCTCAAGAAAGCCGCGATTCCCCTTGGCCGCGTCGCTCGCGCCGGAGTAATCTCGGTGGGCCTTTGCGGAAAAATCATCATAAGCCGTCGGCATTTCCAGCTCCCGGCCCACGGCATCGACCAAGGTCAAATCTACGGCCGCTCCCCTATTGTGTCTTGAGCCCTTGGAGGGATTGGCAACGTAGCGCTCATCGTGGACCTTTTCCCAAAGCCTCTTCTGCACGGATAGAGGCCGGTAACAATCCCACACTTTAAGACCCAGGCCTTTTTTACGCAACTCTTTTTGCACTTTGGTCAACTGCTCGGCCGGTTGACGCCTCATTAAGCAGCGGCCCGCAGGATAGAGCTTCTCTCCGGTAAAATTATTATCCGTGGCGTAACGGATATCAATGACAATTGAGGGCGCCAAATCGACGATATCAACCAGCGCTCCGGCCGGGCCTTTGGCCCAAACCGAGGATGAGTCCAATGTCCAATGTCCAATGTCCAATGTCATAATTAGGAGAAAAAACAAATAAATTCTTCCTGAACTTTTTGACATTAAATTTTCTGTCATTGTCTTCGACTTTAAACTTTGGACATTGGACTTTGGACTATTCCTGCCCTCTTGTTCCCCGCCACTGCAAATACCTTAATATGGATTCGCCAAATTTGACGCTCTTGATCGTCTCAAACGCCGCGGGCATCCCCTCCATCGGCTCTTTTTGGTGATGTTGCAAAATCACCCAAGCGTCTTTAGCCAAAAGTCGGGACGCGGCGAGCTTGTGGAGTGTCGGCACAGACATGACAAGAACATCGCCCCGGCGGTCCCTGCCCAAATAGGGCGGCGCGCAAAAAACAAGGTCAAACAACACTTCAGGTGATAGTTTCAGGCGCAATAAAACCAAAGCGCCTCCCATGATATCCCCCTCCATGATGACGGATTTATCCGTTATCGCCAACGTTTTTAAGTTACGCTCAATCAACTTTAGCGCTTCGCGTCCCTTATCCACAAATGCCGCCATTTGCGCGCCGCGCGAAATCGCCTCAATGCCCACCATGCCGGTGCCGGCATAAAGGTCCAAAAAATAACTTCCCGTAATTTTAGGGCGAATGGTGTCAAACAACGACTGTCGAACGCGGCCCAAAATAGGATAAATGTCCGAGCCCTTCTTCGGAGCCTTAATTCGGCGCCCTTTGGCTGATCCCGCGATAATCCTCATTTCCCTATTTCCACAAAGGCATTTTTCCGGTCAAAAATTCTTCAATTTCCCGTGGGTCCGAAGAAGGCAGCAAACACTCTCTTCCTTGGCATAAAAATACTTCCGGCCTGGCGCCTTCGGCGCCAATGCTCGCCTTAACCCAAGAAAAAACTTTTTGAAACTCCTTGGTTCCCAATGAAACAACGCGCGAAGACCAATACCGGCGGGCAATCGCGGCCTTGAGTGGTTTTATCCCTTGGTCGAACGCACCCGATCCGGCAATCTCGATGCGCCAAGGCTCATCAAAGGATTGCGCCAAGACGCTCAAAAAATGTGTCATGCCGAATGGCGATTCTTCCATTTCTTTAGCATGGCGCTTGAGCGCGGCTTGAGACAACCGGAGAGCTTCCTCGTCATCGAAATAACGCCCCACGCGCAAAAGCGCCTCGGCAGCGGCTGAAACTCCGGAGGGCATGACCCCGTCATGAGTCTCTTCCGTATTATGAATCAAATAAGGGTCAGCGCCGCTCTGGGGGAAGGCCAGAAAGGCCGCTGTTTTAGGATCCCAAAAAAGCTCATTCATGCGCCCGCCGAGCAAACGCGCCTGCTCAAGTTGCCGAAGTTCTAATGTCGCCTCATAAAGGTCAATGAGCGCGTTAACCCAGTACGCGTAATCTTCAAGCAAACCGCCGATGGGGCCGCGGGGTCCCTGACAATGCGCCACCGAACCATCGGCGCTAAAAAATTTAACGTCTGCCGCTTTGGCGGTTTTTTGAGCCGCCTCGATGTATCGAGGCTCATCAAACGCGGCGCCGGCGTAGGCCAAGGCTGACACGGCCAGCGCGTTCCAATCAGCCAAAACCTTGTCGTCCCGCTCCGGCGGGAGCTTACGCGTTTGCCGCCATTTCAACAGAATCCGGCGCAGCCGTTCGCGCTTCGCTTCATCGGCCTTAACGGAAGCCGTCAAGATATTAAGTCCATATTCCCAATTCCCCTCTTGACTCGCGCCCCAAAACTCCGCCGCGTCATTTAAGTCTTGGGGGGGCTCCAATGCCGCCTCAAGCTCATGCCATTTCCAAACGTAAAATTTTCCCTCAACCCCCTCGCTGTCGGCATCTTGGCTAGAGGCAAAAAGCCCGCTTTCATGGCGCATCTCGCGCAAAAGATAATCCAAAATATCCATCGCTATTTTCTTGAACTCGTCATCGCGGGTGAGCTGCCAGGCCTCGGCGTAAACGCGCGCCAACTGCGCATTGTCATAAAGCATTTTTTCGAAATGCGGCACCAACCATTGATCATCCGTGGAATAACGATGAAAACCGCCTCCGAGCTGATCGTAAATTCCGCCGCGAGCCATGCGGCGCAGCGTCAAAATCGCCTGACTCCTGGCCGAAGCGCTTTCCTGGCGCGAGGACGCGCCATATCGCAGAAGAAACCGAAGCATGGTGGGTGAAGGAAATTTGGGCGCCCCCTGGAACCCGCCGTGGCGCGCATCGAATCCTTTTTCAAGACGCCGCATGGCTCCATCCAAAAGACTAGGATCGAGTTCCCCGGGCTCTTTGGCCGGACGCGCCATTTGGGCAAGCCTGCCCGCCATGGCCCTGGCCTCGGCCTTAATATTATGACGGCGTTCTTCGTAAATCTTGACGATATGCAAGAGCAAATCCTTAAATCCCGGCCGCCCATACTGCGCGTTGGGCGGAAAATACGTTCCGCCGAAAAACGGTTCCAGGGAAGGCGTTAAAAAAACGGACAAAGGCCAGCCTCCGGCTCCGGTCATGGCCATAACCGCTTTCATGTAAATCGCGTCAATATCCGGCCTCTCCTCTCGGTCCACTTTGATCGGGATAAAATGCCGGTTTAAAAGCTCGGCGATCTCCGCGCTCTCGAAGGACTCATGCTCCATCACATGGCACCAATGACAGGCCGAATACCCAATGGACAAAAAAATGGGCTTATCCTGGGAACGCGCCAGATCAATCGCCTCTTTCCCCCACGGCTGCCACGCCACCGGATTATCCGCATGCTGGCGCAAATAAGGACTGGTTTCCTTGTCCAACCGATTAGTCAACGGCGTCGCCGCATTAGCCTGCATTAATCCTCCCATCAATATAACGCACAGAAAAATCACTATAACAAGATTACGATAAAAAGCGGCTCTCCAGCAGGGGCGCGCCCCTGGGCTAAACCTTTACCAACCTTCTTACGAAAAGCGATAATTCCATGCTATGGATGCGATTCGCCCTGACAAAGCCGCGGCTCTTGAGGAGCGCATGCGCCGGTTAGGGATCTTTGAAGGAGACCTTGAAGAACAATTTATTCGCTCCGGCGGCAAAGGCGGTCAAAACGTCAACAAAGTCGCCACCTGCGTTTATCTCAAGCATCGCCCCACCAACATCGATGTCAAATGCCAGGAGTCCCGCTCTCAAGCGGTCAATCGCTTTCTGGCGCGGCGTATCTTAACTGACAAAATAGAACGCGTTCAATTGGGCATCAAAAGCGAAATTCGGCAAAAAATCGAAAAAATCCGCCGCCAAAAACGCCGCCGCTCCCGCCGGGCCAAAGAAAAAATGCTCGCCGACAAGCGGCATCAATCCCAAAAAAAATCCCTGCGCCGCGCACCCGGTAACGACGAATGAAAAATAGTCCAAAGTCCAAAGTCCAAAATCCAAAGTCGGTAACAAAAAAATTTTTTCATGACATCGAACATCGGACATCGGACTTTGGACAATTTTGATGTTCCCCATCGTCTTCGCCCACGGCTTTTTGGGAATCCGGCGCGCTGGAATGGTCGAATATTTTAACGGGCTTGAAGCCCATCTTAAGCGCTATCATCGAGACCGCCCCTATTATTTCGCCCAAGTCGAGCCGGCGGGCGCCATTGAAGACCGCGCCCAAGAACTCAAAAAGCAAATCAGGCATTTTCTCAAGCGCATGCCAAAAAATACTCCTCCCAAGGCCGCCATTATCGGGCATAGCATGGGCGGCCTTGACGCGCGTTACTTAACCAGCGAATTGGGAGGCGAGCATTCCATTGCAGCCGTCGCCACCGTCGGCACGCCGCACTGGGGCACACCCTTAACCGAACTCATCGCCGGCATGACCACCTGGACGATGTCGCAATGGGGCAGCCTATTTGGAACGCGCGACATGGCCCACTGGAATTGGTTCGCGAGCAACCTGGCCCAGCCGTTTATTAATTCCCTAGAGCAAACCTCGCCCCGCCGAATGGAAAAATTCAATAAAGAGCATCCGCTTAACCGTCGCGTGCGCCACTTGGCCTACGCCGGTGTTATCACCCCCGAACAGCCGGATTTTTTGCCTCCTGTCTTAAGCGTTCCTTATCACTATACGCTAAACTACCCTAAATCAAAAGCCGGCGGCGACAACGACGGATTCATCAGCAAAAAATCCGCCCTGGGCCAAGGCCTCGGATTCGACAGGGCTCAAACGATCGCCTCGGATCATTTCTCACAAATCGGGCATGGGTTTGCCCTGCTTTCACCCACCTTCGGCACGGTCACCAAAGGCCGCTTCGATCACCTCAAATTTTACGATCAAGTCATCGAAGACATTGATCGAATGACGAATTCAAAAAAATAAACGCTTGAAATACGTTTTTATCGTTAACCCTATTTCGGGAAATCCGAGCAGCCCGGAGCCCCACCAAAAGGCCATTAGCCTTGTTTTTCAAAATCAAGACGTTAAGGTGATCCACTCCCAGCGTCGAGGCCATACGCGCGAATTGGCGCGGCAACATGCCGGCGCCCAAACGACAATCGTGGCCGTGGGCGGCGATGGCACGGTCAATGAAGCGGCTTCCGGCGTTCTCGACGCCGCGAAACCAGCATCCCTGGGAATCATTCCCAAGGGATCGGGCAATGGCTTGGCATTCGAATTTGGCATGTCAAAAAATCCTCTTCAAGCCTGCCGGCAGTTGCTTGAAGGTAAAATCCTCGAAATAGACGCGGGCCGATGCAACGAGCGCTATTTCTTTAATATGGCCGGGATCGGTTTAGACGCCGAAACAGCCTGGGCTTTTGACCAGCACGGCTGGCGCGGGCGATGGCCCTATTATTATCTGACCGCTAGAACTTTGCTGACCCTAAACATGCCGCGCGTTAAACTAACAACGGACCGCCAAACATCCAGTTTTAAACCCCTGCTCATCGCCGTCGCCAATGGCAAACAATTCGGCGACGGCGCGCAAATCGCGCCTCAAGCCTGCATTAATGACGGACTTTTTCATCTGACGATCGTGGAGAGCGGGATTTCGGTGGTAAAAATCGCTCTGGCGGTGCCGCGGCTTTTTAACGGCACCATTAATCAAGACCCCGTGGTCCAGAGCGAAGTTTCAAGCGCGCTAACCATAGACATGCCCCAGCCCCTGCCCTATCACCTCGATGGCGAACCCTTCAAAGATTTAACAAAACTCCAATTTAAACTCATAAAAAAAGCCCTGCGAGTTTTGCTCCCGCAAGGCTATAAACCTTAAAAGTTTTTGTTTATGGCTCTAAGGACGCTCAGCGCGCATGCGTTGATGAAAAGCGCCGCGCTCCTGGACATAGCGACTTAGGACCAACTGCAACACGGGCGATGCCGCGATTTTAGCCTGCGCCGCGTCCGCCCCCACCGCTTCATTCCACCGAGCCTCGATTTCAGCGGCTGCTGGCCGAACAACTGTTGTCGGCATCGCAAAAACATGGCCATTGGCTTCTTCCTCATAGCGCATGAACCCATTAATTGCGCTATAGGCGCTCGCCAAACTAGCCATCACAACGGCCAATGAATCTTCTCCTTGATCATTTTTCAAGGCCGCGATAGCCGCATCGCTGCAAAGACCATTAGGACAATCGGCGGCCTTAAGGCCGCCAGGATCAACCTTTGCCGCTTCGGCAGCCGCAAATTCTTGGGTTATCACCTTTTCATAACCCGATTGATGCGCGCCAAGTTCATCATGGAGACGCTGAAGCGGGGTTCTATGGCCAAGGCCATTGGCAGAAATTTCTTCCTGTCCCAAAGCCCCAGGAAGATCGCTCCACGACTCAACAGGGCCAGCTTGTCCTGTTGTCACCGCTTGACCTGAAAAAAAACCGGGATGAACGCCGGCGCGGTCAAAAATTTCCTGCTGACGTATTAAATCGGAATTTTCCTCTTCCGCGTCTAATCCAGGCGTCAACGCGCGAAGCGAACTCACGGAAGTCGCGACCACTACGGCGACCGCGGCTATTAAAACCAATGGAATCTCTAAAGTTTTCATGATCATTCTCCTTAAACCTAATTATCGCAACCCACGGCGCCGGCCCGAGCCGGTTTCTCGATCAACGCGAAAGGCATAGCCGCGAAGTTCGGTCCCACAACGAACGTCAATGGCTTTTAATAGATCAGACGCCGCTATGGCTTGTTGAGCCTCATCGCCTGCCGTAGCTTGGGCATAACGCGTCTCTAAACGGCGAACATGGCCCTCAAAACTGCCGGCAGAAACATGGACAATATCCGCTTCAGGCTGGCTATCAAGGTAAACATTAATGGTGTGCAGGTCATTGACAATATCGGCCATCTTAACTTCAATAGTTTCCCCATTGGCCGCCTTGACTTGGCTTACGGCCGCCTGGTTGCAAAGCCCGTCTGGACAATCCGAAGGTTCTAATCCGTAGGGGCTAACCGATTGCCGGCGTTCTTGGTCCGCCGTCGCCTCGCCGGCCAACACTTTACCGTAACCCGGTTGATGCGCTCCGCGTTCATCATGGAAATCGCCCAACTTGCTGCCAGGGCCGCCGCCGGTGACGGCCCGGCCGGAATCCGTGCCCGGCCTGGGACAATTCTTGCCAAACCCGGGGGGGCAAAGCACCGGACCGGGAGCGGCGTCATTGGCCAGCGTGTCAAAAATTTTGACCAGAGGATTACCCAACAAAGTATTTTCCGCAAAAAGAAAGGCACTGCCGCTCAAAATTGTCAAGGACATAAATCCCGAAATTACCACATTCTTTATTCGATGGTTGCGTTGGTGGTCACTATTACTGTTTTTCATTTGAATTCTCCTTATTTGCTTCGTTGTTGCGGCCATTTTTACGGCCTTGCTTTAACCATAGCTCCAAGGCCAAAAATCCAACAGGGTCCTAGGACCCAATTTCAGGGGTTCCCAAAAGGCCTATTTTTGAAGGACTAAAGTCCCACAGGAATAATCTATCCTTCGAAGCCGGCCAGTCGCGCTTCATCTGCCTCAGGCAGCGCGCGACTTGGCTTCGACCCCCTGATCTTGAAATGTGGACCCGAGGGGGGGTCCTTCTCACCCGCGCGGCTGTCTCGCCGCGCTCCTTCGAAGCCGGCCAGTCGCGCTTCATCTGCCTCAGGCAGCGCGCGACTTGGCTTCGACCCCCTGATCTTGAAATGTGGACCCGAGGGGGG
>JACQPE010000007.1 GCA_016207685.1 Elusimicrobiota bacterium
GACATCATAAGCCTTGGCCTTCATGAACCCGTTCTCGAGAATGATCTGGCCATCGCGTTTTCTGACCGTGGCGGAAAACCTGGCGTCTTCATGATCATAAAGAACGATCTCGTGGCGATAAAACCGGCCCTCGCGCAGATATTTACCGAAGCCCAATGACAAAAACGTTTCTGTGTCCAACCATGATTCGTTGCGGTCGCGAACCCGGTAAAAAGTATCCACATAAGGCAAGGAATTGGCCGAGGAAATAATGTGGTAGGATTCACGGCCGTTGTGCCGGACAATTTCCGTGGCGCCCAAGGTGGCGCGGCCCACGCGCCAAAGTCCCCATTGAACCGAATAGATATATCCCTCCCGCCCCAAACCGATCGTGCGGGCGGTTTCAAGAAGCGCCGTTTCGCTCAAAACCGGCGGCTCCGCCGAGGCATAGCCGGACAGAGAGCCTTTTAAAAATCCCAACGAAACGCCGAAAAAAACTCCGGCCGCGCCACAACGAAACAGCATCCGTCCCATGCAACTATTTTACTTTCTACAAATAGTAAATGAGCTTAAGCCACAAAACAGCAAACGCGCCCAAACATGCCATAAAATTGCGCAGCTCTCTGGAATCGGGCATATCCATAATTTTCGACCAGCGCCAGTGCGACCAATCGAGCCGGTCCAAAAAATCCGCCTTGGGAATCAAGGCCGGCGTTTCCATCATGTAACAATCCCAATTCTTAGGCCAGCGCAAGGAGAGCCCCTCTTCTTCGAGTAAAATCGCTTCCTTGTAAATAAACAAGAAATAGGCCACCAAGATAAATCCCAACAACCCAAAGGAAAAAACCTTGCGAAAACTAAAACAGGCCACCCACATGCCCACGGCCTGCAAGATCGTCCCTAGGTATAAAGGATGGCGCACTATCTGGTAGGGGCCGCTTTGCTGAAGCTCTCCTCCCGCATCATCGAGGGCCAACCGGGCCCACAACCGCAATAGAGAACCCGCCAGGGCGATCATCAAGCCAAAAAAGAAAAACACATGGCTGCGCGGATGCGTCATGAAAAGGAGAAGCGCCGCAAGCATCACGCGATTAAGCTTAATGCGTCTTTTGATCGCCGTTTGACGCAAGCGGTTCATCGCAATTTCCGCCCGGCTCATGAAAATCTCCTACGCCGATCCTGGTCTAAAATCCATTTAGCCGCCGAGGTCAGGGTGCCGGCTATGTGGATGCCGGTCTTACCCAAACGACATTCAACGACGCCCCGCTCCTCGCGCCCATGTCCCGTCAGAAGAAAAACGCCTTGAGCGCCGATATTATGGGAGAGTTCCATATCCGTTATCTTGTCGCCGACCATGTAGGAATTCTTCGGGTCAATGCGCCACTGACGCACGGCGCGGTCAATCAACTCCGTTTTGGGCTTGCGGCAAGAGCAATCATCTTGAGGCTTATGGGGGCAGTAATAAATGTCATCCAAATGAACTCCCGCCTCCCGCTTGAGCAAAAGGGCCAGCCTCTTATTAATCTCAAAGACCGAACTCTCGCTCACCCACCCCCGGCCCACGCCCGATTGATTAGAGACAACGATGAGAAGAAATCCCGCTTTCTTTAAATCCATCAGCGCCCGAGCCGCTCCCCGGTAGAGCCGCACCCGATCGGGGTCGCTGATGTAATGCGCGTCCACAATGATCGTGCCATCGCGGTCCAAAAAAACAGCGCTATGCCGCTTCATATTTTTTCGGCGGCCAAAATCTAGCGCTCCAGGCGAAGGCCAGCATCAGGTACAATACAAAAACAACCTCCGTATCTTGGAACGCGCTTTCCGTGATATTAATGACCCAAAAACCGATCATCGCCGCGAGCATTGATAGATGCAAATCGCGATTTTTATCATCATCAACCAAATCCTTAAAACAACGCCAAGTCATGGCTCCGAGAAGCAAAAAAAGCGCCGCCAGGCCCGGAATCCCGCGCTCGCCGGCCTGCTGCAAATATAAGCTATGCACATCGGACCATATCTCTTGTTGGTACGGCAAATACGCTTTCCATTCCTGCTCAAAATAGCTGGGCCACGATGTCCGGATATGGGCGATGCCCACCCCCGTCACGGGATGATCCCGAATAATTCTCCAGCCCACGCGCCACATGATAAGACGATCGCGGTTTTGCTGCGGATGGAAGGCCGTGCGCAGCCTCGCCCAAACAAAAGGCGATACGATCAAAATGGCGCAAGAAACAACAAGCGGCAGCACAATTTTCCAAGCGAACCTTCGATGGAACCACGCGTAACCAAAACCAATCACAACAACGCCGGAAGCGAATCCCAGCGTCGGGCCCCTCGTCCCCGAAGCCAATAGCGCGGCAAATGAAAGCATCCCCAGGGCGCGCGCCAGCCATTTACGCTTATAGTTTAGGCCCATGACGAATAAGCCGGCCAGGGCCATCACTTCGGCATAGGTCATGGTATGCATAGGTCCATGCACCCGGCCATTGTGATCCGGCAGCATGGCGAACTTGCGCGCCCAGCTTGCCGGCGATGCGATGATGGCCTCGTTAAACGAAGGCGCCCAATTATAAATCACGAATTGCGCCAATCCGCTTAAAGCCAACAGCGCCACGCTTAACGTGAATCCCCGCATGGCCCACCGGCGGACAATGACCAGGTCCTTAAACAAAAAATAAAGCACCCACAGGACAACGCACAAAAGATCACTGCGCCAATACCATATACTTCGCCCGACGCCGATGCCGCAAAGGCTCACCACCAGGCCCCATGCGGTATAAAAAAGAAAAAACCATCGAAGCGGTAGCGCGCTCCAAAAGGGCCGGAAATTTTTTTGCCGCCAATAAACGACAACGGCAATCATCAAAAATCCCAGAGCAAAATAACCGATCGAGATGGCCGGGGCCATAAAAAAAGCAAACAAACAGGTCAGCGCAGGCAACACAAATTCAAGCGTAATCACCGCCTTCATTTGGAAACGTTCGCCATCCCCTCGGAATCGCGCGCGAATTCCAACTCTCCGCTTTGTTCGGCAATAATCGCAGCCGTCGCCTCGTGGCCGCGCTTCCATCTGTTATGTCCCCAAAGCCAATTGGAGGGGTCACGCCTGATCCACGATTCAAGAAGGCTCGTTAAATACTGCGTCAAGCGGTAGGTTCGCTGAATCTTGGTAAGCGCCGCCTGCTCCTCGGGCCAAGCCACCTGTTCAAAACGAATATGATGATTGCCGTCTTTGCGATACATATAAATGCCGATCATAGGGCATTTCATTTTGAAAAATAAAAAAGCCGTTAAGGTCGAAGTGGCCGCCCAATGGCTGAAAAACTTGACAAAAACGCCGCCTTTGTAAAGATTCTGATCCATCAAAATCGCCAAAACGCCACCGGCAGCCAAATGATCCTGGGTCTGGCGCACGGCTTGACGGTGGCTGATCACGGTCAAACCGAAACGGCTCCGGCTGCCGTTATGCCAGGCGTTAAGATAAGGATTTTTCTGGACCTTACCGACCACGGCGACAGGATACCCCGCCAAAGAAAGGGCGAGTCCGGCCATTTCCCAATTATCAAAATGCGCCGTATGAATAATGACGCCGCGGCCCTGGGCCATGGCCAGGTCCATGACTTCTTTATTGTCAAAAATGATGTTATCCCGAATCCATTCCTCGCATGGTCCCGGCATGCGCAGCATTTCAAGAACAACAAGCGTGATATTTTTCCAAAATTCAACTTCCCAGAGCCGGCGTTCAGAAGGGCTCGCTTCAGGGAAGGCCAGCGCTAAATTGCGCGCGGCGATCCCCCGCCGGCCGGCAACCAAGACTGAAACGGCTCGAGAAGCAACGCTCGCGACCCCCGGCAGCCAGGACCACGGCAATAAACCCACGGCCCACGATAAGAGCCGCACGGCGGCGTACTCAAGAACAAATTGAAACTTGGCGCTCATGATACCGTAATTTTTCCCCGGACGATAACGCCATCAATCAAGCGCCAAAAATTTTCTTCCCCCGAATCAAGAAACATCCACCCAATATCCAATAAAAACCACGGAATGGGGACTGGCCAAAAAGGCGCGTTTGATGAAGCGCCAATGCCCAAGGCCGTTATTTTAACGGCGTCTTTGGCTGTTGTCACAATAGCGCCGGCTTTAAGGCGCGCGGCCTCCAGAGAAGCCCGGCGCACGCTGGTGATCGTGTGCGAGGCATGATCTTCAAGCCTCCAATGACCCACAATTTGGGAATTCAACCGGCGGCGAGCCATGATCTCAAACGCTTCCGGATTGCCAATGCCGGAAACCAAAAAAATAGATCCGCCATCAATAACAGCCTGGTTCCTTGCCAATCCCTCGAGGGGTTTCAATCCCAAAGGCCGTTGTGCCGCCAACAGCACCGGCTTCCCCAAAGCCCACCGGACGCACAGAGAACGCCACTCTCGAATGCGCTGCTCATCAGCCAAATCAGCGTGCGTCAAGATAATGGCATCCGCGCGGCTCAACCCCCAAGACAAAGGTTCCCGCCAAAGGCCCAATGGCAAAAGCTCTTGTTCACGGCTGGAATCCATAGCGTCAATTAAAACAATCTTAAAATTTTTCCGAAGAGTGTCGTGCTGGTGGCCGTCGTCCATGAGGAACACGAGCCGTTGACGCATGCTCTGCGGCGCCTGCCGGTACACCGCGGCGGCGCCTTGATACCGATTGGCGTTGACAACGACCTGAATCTCCAATCCACCGACCGCCGCTTCTTGCTTAATAAGACGAGCCTCATCACCGCCGTGGTAGCCTCTAGTCAACACGCAAACATGGCGCCCATCAACGCTCAAGCGCCGGGCCATATAAGAAACAAGCGTTGTTTTCCCCGATCCGCCCGCCGTCAAATTACCGATGCTGACGACCGGCGCCGCCACCGCGCGCTCCACGAAAAACGCCCGCCGCCAAAAGCGCTTCATGGCCAAAGCGCCGGCGTAGCCATAAGAAAGGACCTTTAACAAAATCCGCCCCCAATCGCTCGCGCGCAGCTTAAGCCAAATTTGCCGCATAGGATTTTCTTACCCCTAATAACCTCACCGCCAAATTAAAAACAGCTCGCGGCGGCACGCCCACGGCGCATTCCATATGATAAGGGCAGATATTTTTTTGGCAGCCAATGCACCATAGATCGTCTTTACGGATGACCGGAAATTGGGAATTGGTCGAATCCGCAGGAGGCGGATTCCAGGCTATGGGATCCGAACTTGTATGAATGGTAAGCGTGGGAACATTCATTGCCACGGCCACATGTTTGGCGCCATTGCAATTGGTAATGAGAAGCTGGCCTTGCCCCAAAAAAGCGGCCAAATCCGAAATCCGCCGCAGGCGCGGCGCCAAGCGTACGCGTTCATGAGAGGCTAAGAGGGCGATTTCGCGCGCCAGTTCACGCTCTCCCGGACCCCACAGGATGACCACATGAGCGCCCCTTTCCCGGACGAGCATTGACGAGAGTTCCACAAAATACTCCTTTTTCCAGCGCCGCGAACTCTGCCTTGAAGCGGGGCTCACAAAAACCAGGGGCGCGCTTTGGTACCCGCAGGATTCCACAACCGCCTTCCATGCGCTCAAACGATCGTCTTGAACAAAAACTTTGGGCGGCAAATTTTTCTCAAAATCTTCTTGAGATGCCGGTGAGCCCGCCAACAAGGCTGCTGCCTGCTCAACCAAATCCATTTTGACCAAAGCCGAATACCGCCGCTCTTTTGGTCTTGGAAAGGAACGATTATGCACGAACGAAGGAAAGCCCGACTCAAAAACGATCCGCTCTTTCGCGCCCGAAAGTCCGATGGCCCAGGCGCTTGTTCCGTTGGCCATAAAATCAATAATCCAGTCGTATTGATTCCGGCGCAGTTTCAAAAAAAACCGGAAACGGCTCCAAAGGCCGCGGGGCAGAATCAAAACAGTATTGATGTTGGGATTAAACCTTAAGGCGTCGGCAAAAGGCGCTCCGACTAAAAAATCAATCCGCGCCAGAGGAAACCGCCGCCGTAAAAGCGCCGCCGCCGGCGTTGATAACAATACATCCCCCAAACGCATCAACTGAATCACCAAAATCTTCCTTGGAGCATCAGGATTATCAATCCCCCGACTTCGGCCTTCGGACTTCGGCCTTTGGACTTGTCTTTTATGCCACACGCTGATACGCCTCCAGGGTTTGCCGCACCATGGCGTCCGTGGAAAAATTCGCCGTCACAAACTGCCGGCTGCGCTCGATCCTGGCCCGGCGCGAAACCTCCGTTTCCTTAAAAAATTGCTCGATCGCCCGGACGCCATCCTGAACATCTTGCGATCGAAAAAGCCATCCCCGGCCGCCGTTGACCAATTCACGATTAGCCGCAATATCGCTCGCGATGACAGGGACACCCATGGCAAAGGCTTCGCGGATCGCTCCCGATGAGCCTTCGCCGGCCGATGAAGGGCAGACCAGCGCATCGCTCGCGCTTAAAATATCCTCCACGTCAGAACGCCAACCCAAAGGCGTCACTCGGCCATCGAGCGCCAAATTCACGATCTTTTGGCGGATCGCGGAGGAATCCGTATCTCGTCCGGCCAGGAGAAGCATTAATGGAATGTGGGCCAAACGCGCTAGAACCTCAAGAAAAAAATCTTGGCCCTTCCATGGGGCGCAATTGGCGATTAATGCCAAAACCTTGACGCCCGGGGAGATATTCAGCTCTTGAAGCAATTTTTCAGAGGGTTTTTTAGGGATGAACCGCCTCAAATCCGTGGAACTGCCGATGACGACCAGTCGCGACGGCTCCACTCCGGATTTCTCCAGCTCCTGGCGCACCGCCTGGGAAACACAGATCAATAGGTTAATTTTGGACGAGGCGTATTTCCATCGGCTCGTGGGATACCAAGGAATGGGGTGCGTCACGCGCCGCGACACCACCAACGGAAAACGTAAAAAAAACCGGGCGGCCAAAGCGACGGCATGGGCCGTGGAATGATGCGCGTGAACGAGCCATGGCTTAACCCTCATGATTAAGCCCGCTAATTTCGCCGCGGCCAATAAATCATAATCTTGAAACATGGAAATTTCACGAACTTCAAAACCCAATTCCCGAAAACGCCGGCCGACTGTTCCCCCGGGCCGGCAAACCAAAATTTGAGAAACGCCAATCGCGCGGTGAATACCCTGCATTAACAATGAAATCTGATGCACACCGCCTGTCATTTCGTGACAATCAGTAACATGAATAATCGGACGATTAAAAAAATTAGACACGCGAACGGCCGCTTCGAAGCTGAAGCGAAAAATCAATCTTCCAATCATCGCCCCTGATGTAGGCGCGCTTGATGACGGATTTTTCTTTTTTAGGGTCCCAGATGCCGGCATGAATGCCGATCACCCAGCCATAACCTGCATCGAACGAAGTCTTGACCAATTCCGGCACATCTTCACCATTGCCATAGGGAAAAGCGAAAGAAACCATCCTCTCGCCCAACAAATCCTCAAGCTTTTTTTTGCTCCCTTCAATTTCATGACGCGCTTCTTGAAAAGGCAAAGCTGCCAGCCGGCGATGGCTTAGGGCGTGGCTGCCAAATTCATGGCCCAAGCGCCGCATCTCGCGGATTTCGTCGAGCCCCATGAGCGCCACACGTGGCTCTTGTTTGGGGTCATGCCAATAATTATCCTTGCCGATCGCATCTGCGACCAAATAATAAACCCCTTTCATGCCATGGCGCTGCATGATGGGGAAGGCATCCGTGTATTGATTAAGGTACCCATCGTCAAAGGTGATAAGAACCGGCTTGGACGGAAGCTTACCGGAGGCGAGGTCCGCAAAAGTGATGCTCATATAGCCTTGATTTTTAAGAAACTCCATCTGCCAGTTAAAGCGTTCCGGATTAACCCACAGGGGTTTTTGCCTGCTTTGGGGCTCTGGGATTCCAATCTTATGGTACATCAAAACCGGAATACCCTCTTTCGCGGGACGCCACCAGTTGAATCGCAATGACCCCCCCAAAGCGGCTATGCCCAATAAACCGCCAAAAACAGAAACTAAATTGATCATGTCACCTCTCTGCTGGGACCACTGCGCTGGGCGGCTTGCGTTGCCGACCAAACAAAATGATCCCCCTCGCCCGGCCCTGGGCCACCCTCTCCACCCATAGGGGCGAGGAAAATTTGATGCTGTCGTGTCGTCAATTACTTCACGACAGCCTTTAAACGGCGGATTTTTGTCAGCTTCATCAAACGATGATAGCCAGATAAAAGCGCCCAAACAAATCCGGCAAAGCCGTCTAAAAAACCCAGTCGAAAAATGAAACACCGCAAAAACTCATAAAAAGGCGCCCACGCATGCCGGAATCCGAGATTGTGGCCCAATCGTAAAAAATCCTGCGCCGCCAGAGACGTATAGAGCTCGGCCTTGCTCAAATACTCCATTAAATCGCGATAGGGGCGATGAATGATCGGATTTTTCAAATCCCCGGTTAAGCCCTCCTTGATTTGATAAATCTCATGCACGCCGCGGCCCTCGGCCATAGTGACGCGGTCTTTGCGGAACAAGCGCACGTGCCGCTCGCGGCCCAAGCCGCCAAAACGCATTGTTTGATTCATAAAACGAATGACAAAAGGAAGGCGGTACGCCCCGACCGGATTGGACGCGCCTATCGCGGTTAATAAATCGTGAATTTCTCGAACTAGCGCCGTTGTCAAGCGCTCATCCGCGTCAAGGCTTAAAACCCAAGGACCTTGGACTTGGGTCAATGCGAACCGCCGTTGATTAGTAAAATTATCAAAATCCCTTCGCGCCACGCGACAGCCAAGTTCTTCGGCCAATTCAACCGTTCGGTCCGTTGATCCACCATCAATAACGACGATTTCATGAGCCAAATCCCTCGCCGACTCGATCGCTCCCGGCAAATCCTCTTCTTCATTAGCCGCCAAAATATAGACGGATAATTCCAAAATCCGGTTCATGCCTTGGCGGCTACCCCGGAGCGCCCCAATATCTCCGCATAAGTCTCAACCATGGAGGCCACAAAACGGCGCGTGGAAAACAGCGAGGATCGCGCCTTGGCCAAAACGCCCAAATGAGAACGAAACGCCGGATCATCTAAAAGCTTTTTGAGTTCCCCGGCCATGGCGCGCGCATCGCGGGGAGGCACTAAAATACCCGTCCCCCCCAAAATCTCAGCATTGCCTCCCACGTCCGTTGCTAAACACGGCAACCCCATTATCATGGCTGCCGCCAAAACATTAGAGGCGCCCTCCTTGAGCGATGATAAAACAAAAATATCCAACATTTTCAACGCCGCAAAAATATCCCTGGACCACCAACCATGAAACGTTACCTGTTGGTCAATGCCAAGCTCCCGCGCCAAAGCCTCCAGCCTCGCGCGATCCGGACCATCGCCAAAAATCTCCAGCTGCGCCGCAAAAATATCAAAATCGGCCAAAGCCCAAGCCCGCAAAAGAGTCTCAACGTCCTTCTGCGTTCGATCTAAAGCGGCGATCATGCCGCAGACGAGTTGCGCGTTGCGCGTTGCGCGTTGCGAATTAGAAGACAAGCCATCCGAACAGACATCGCCGGATTGGCAGGTTTCGTCGCAAGCGGAGCCTGATTTCCTGCCAGGGCTTTCGCATGATGATTCACAGGACGATGGGGCGGACATGCCGATGTAGACAACTTTCACTTTGCGCTCGTCAACACCCGACCGCGCCAAATTTCGCGCAATGGCTTGGCACACCGCCACAACCGCATCGGCGGCGTTATATTTCCATCTCGATAAGGGCCCGATGGAATCAGTGACGGTTCGATGAAAAACCAATTTTGGCTTCGGCTGGCCCATAAATGATCTTGCCAGAAGCGCCACTCCGGCCGCATGCGCGCTATGGGCATGGATAATGTCCGGCTTCACCTCTCTGGTGATGCGAGCCAGTCCCATCGCCAGGCCCGGGTCAAATTCTCCTGCTTTAAGGCCTCCGGAGCGCACCCTGTAAATATGCGGCCACCCTTCCCGCCGGGCGCGCAGATCAAACTCCGATTCCTCCCGACAAAGGCTATAACTCCTGAAACCCGCGTCTAAAAGCCCCTGATGCAAAATCAATAGCTGATTCTCCGCCCCCCTAAAGGTCGGCTCAAAATCTACATGCAAAACCACGGAATTAAACTCTTGCATCGATCAAAGACTCATAAACCGCAAGATGCTCCTTAAGGCAGGCGGCTGGGGTGAAAAATTTTTCATAAATTTTCCGGCCGTTCTCGCCGAAACGTCGGGAGAGAGCCTCGTCCTTGAGTAAACGGCCCAGTGCGTAGGCCATTTCTTCGTAGGAGCCGGGCGGCACCAGGAAGCCGGTCTCTGCGTTTCGAATGAGCTCGGGGATCATGCCCACCTTGGTTCCAACAACAGGCTTGCCCAGGCTCATCCACTCCAAAGAAACGCGGGAAACCGCCTCTGAACCGCGCGAGGCGATCACCCCGATGTCCGAACGCCGCATCGCCTCGGCGAGCTTGGCGGCATCCAAAAAGCCAAAAAATTTCACCTTTGAAGCAACGCCCAATTTTTGCGCCAAGAGCTCAAGTTCCTTTGCTTTGATATTTTTTTCAGCTCCAATAATCTGCGCCTCGACATTGGGAAATCGAAACAACACCATGGCCATCGCCTGCAAAAAATCCCGATGGCCTTTCACCGGATCAAGGCGCCCGACGATCGTAACCGTTTTGACCCGCCATCCCTGGCCGTCCATGACCGGCGCCGGTCCTTGATCAAAACGGCGAGTCTCCAGCAACCCGTCAATTGAGGGATAAATAACTTTGGTCCGATCAATGGGATAATGATACGTCACCAAGAATTCTTCCCTGATGGCTTTCATAGGAAAAATCATATATTTGGTGTCTTTTAACAGGCGGTCATAAAAAATCAGTTTCTTGACACGGCGGGCATCGGCACGCGTGCGCATCACGGCCAAGGATGGCCGGCGCCGGCTCAACAGCCAAGCCAAAGAGTGCATCGAGCCCGTGTGCGCGTGGAGGAGATCAAATCCCTCGCCGTCAATCCAATCGGCGATTTCCCTGTAAGCCAACGGCCAGGCGCCGCTCCACTCGAAATAACCAAGAGCTCTTAGCTTCGCCTGTTGCAGAGCATAAGAGCCGCCACGGGCTAAAACGCCGGTTTTGACCCCATGCAGCGCCAACAGCTGCGCCAAATTTAACGCGGAGGAGGTGAGTCCCGAATCGTAAGGCTCATCCATCAAGTGCAAAATTTTCAATGAACCGCCTCTTGGTTTGCCAATGCCAAAACCTCTTCGCAAGCAGCCATCACTTTAGGCACGGTAACAAGCTCCATGCACAGAAAATGCCCCCTTGGGCAGATTCGGCCGCCGTGTAAACTGCAGGGGCGGCAGCTCAAGTCGTCAATTTCCACCACTCGTGAACGCGGACCCTTGGGAAAAAATCCGAACCCGCGCACCGTCGGCCCAAAAACAGCCACCACCGGAACGCCGGATGCGTTGGCAATGTGCATCGGCCCGGAATCATTGGTTACAAAAAGCTTTAATCCTCGCATCAAGGCCGGCAGTTCCCCCAGGCGAAATCTCCCGGCCAGGTTAACGGCTCCGGCTCCTATTTGAACGGCGATGCCATGGCAAAGCGCCTGATCCTCGGATCCGCCGATGAGCACGATCCGGCATTGGGGCTTTCGCTCCTGGAACATTTGAGCAAGCTCGATGAAACGCTCCGGAAACCAGCGCTTGGTGGCCCATTTAGAGCCCGGCGCCATGCCCACAATAAAATCTTTTTCAGGATCAAGACCGAACTCGCTCCAGCGGGCCATGGCCTCGCGCGCATGCGCCGCCTCGAAACGAATCTCAAAATGGGACCGATCTGCGGAAATCGGAGCGAGCGCTCGTTGCGGCAATGCTGAAATCAACCTCAAGTTGCGCTCGCTGTCATGCTCCGGCCAAATAAAAGGCACGATTTTTGACAATAGAAACCGGCCCGCCGAATTGCTAAATCCAATACGATAGGGTATCCCGGCCAAATACGCCATCAGGGCCGATCGAAGCGACCTGTGCGCAACGACGGCCAAATCAAAATGCTCCTGACGCAGCAGCCGCGTCATGGCCCAAAATCCAGAAAGTCCCCGATGACGGCCATGTTTATCGTCTTCAATAACCCGGAATCCCTCACGCGCGAAAACCGCGGCATGTTCAGGCCTGGTGACAATCGCCAATTCCTTGGGCTCCAAACGCCTCTTGATCTCGCGCATCAAGGGCAAGATCAAAACCGCATCCCCAAGAAAGGCCGTTTGCAGAACCACAAAACGTTCATTGCCAATGCCCGCGGATTTTAGAGCCGCTGAATAACGTTCCACAACATGTTCCTCATGACCTGAAAAATTTCGCTTAAGCAGCATGAAATACCGGCCCAGCGACTTTTTGGCGTAAGTTATTTTGCGTTTAGCCGGAATAAAGGGCATTAAGAGCCGCGTGCGCAAAACCGCGTGTACATCAATAACCAAATCCCAACGTTGACCGGCCAGCGTCCGCCTTGTTGCCCAAAAACCCTCATATTCGATCACCTTGTCCAGAAAAAAAGTTCTGGCCAAATCAGCATAAGCCGGCTTAACAAGCAATGAAACCCGCGAAGAGGGAGAGGCTCGTTTGATCTCTTTTAAAGCCGGCTCCAACAGAGCAATGTCGCCCAAGGAAGACAATCGAATAATGAGAATTTTCACTCGTTTAGATTATTATCCCAAATTCCGCGTGCGCCCAAGCCAATCTAAAATTGCGCCACCAGGCGGCATTGCCGAGGGACTTAAGCTTGAGTCACATCGCCGCTAAGATAACTTTAAATTTTACCCATCATGGGGACAATCCCAGGGCTTGCCCCTCCCCAAACTCGGCACCAGTCCCGACGGTGCCCCCCATGCTTCGCATGGGGCCCCCCGCCGCTATTGTTTTGGGAGGGGCAAGCCCTGGGATTGTCCCCAAGCGCGCGCGGCTTCGCAACGTCACCCCGAGATCCGGGGACTTGGCTCCCAGGGGGCAGCCCTCCAAAAACAATAGCGGAAGGGGGACCCGTCCGCAGGACGGGGGAAACCGTCGGGACTGGTTTCGAGT
The DNA here is from genome assembly GCA_016207685.1 of Elusimicrobiota bacterium. Lineage (GTDB taxonomy): Bacteria > Elusimicrobiota > Elusimicrobia > JACQPE01 > JACQPE01 > JACQPE01. The sequence goes on from JACQPE010000007.1 coordinate 13,073, forward strand.
TTTTGGGGGCTGCCCCCGGGAGCCAAGTCCCAACCGGCAGGGTAGACCGAAAGTTATCTTAGCGGCGATGTCTCTTATTGACTATGCTCCGGTAAGGATTCTTTGGGTTTTTCCTCGATGACAATC